>NZ_NBYR01000034.1:0-15497 GCF_002119345.1 Halomonas sp. CSM-2
TTGCAGCACGAAGCCCACCAACGGCTATAGGGCAAACGTTTTAAAACGCCTATTGACGAAACGTAAAAAAAGCGTAGAATACGCCACACGTTGATGCGGGGTGGAGCAGTCTGGTAGCTCGTCGGSCTCATAACCGTCATCGGTTCAAATCCGGTCCCCGCTACCAATATTTCGAGAGGCAGATCAGTTACTTACTGGTCTGCTTTTTTTGTGTTTATTCGTTGGCTAGCGCCCTGTGACACATCTGTGACGTATATGTGCCACATTCACACCTTCCCTTTCTTTAACGATCACTTCCAACGACCTTCAGGCGACTTACTCGCTGCCCTCAGTCATTTTCATTTTTTGTACGCTCTTCTTGGTACTCCAACAGATCCCCCACTTCACATTTGAATAGGTTGCATAGTTTATCCAATGCATCCAAGTCGATCCGCTGGGCAGTTTCTTTATAGAGCAGCGTAATTGTGTTGCGGTTGAGACCTGTCTCACGCGCTACATCAACGATCTTCATCTTATGCTCGCCCATCAAGCGCGCCAGGTGACAACGAACCATCAAAACCTCCTGCGAAATCTTTTTGTCATTCTAAATGGCAAAAAACACTTGCAAATGGTTTTTTGCTGTCTAAAATGTCATTTAGGATGGCATTCTGATAGCTGGAATGCCTTTTAGCCACGCAGAATATCACCCCTTTTAGAGGTTTTCGATGGAATCATCTTATACCTACCTCACGACCGAAGAGCTTGCACAGCGCATCAAGTACGACTGCCGTACTATCCGCCAGCAGCTCAAAGATAGCGTCCTTATCGAGGGCACTCACTACATCAAACCTTTTGGCCGGCGGAAAATTTTATTCCTCTGGGAAGCCGTCGAAAAAGAAATGCTAAAAGCTGCCCAAGGCAATATCTCCATCCCCATGGCAAGTGGAGGTTATAGCCATGGGTAAGGTTCGCCAACGTAAAGAGACGGGTAAGCTCTATCTGGATTTTTACTATCAAGGCCTACGTTTACGTGAGCAAACGGCACTGAAAGACACGCCTGCTAACAGGAAAAAGGTGGAGCAATTGCTTGCAAAGGTAGAAGCAAAGATCTTGCTAGATGACCTCGACTACGCTGAGTTTTTTCCTGGCAGCACGAACTTACAAAAACTGGGTGCAAATGAATCGACGAAAAGCCAAAACCCTCAAGCTCCCAACATCAAGGGCACACATACCCCAGTGGAAACACCACTCTTCAACGATTTTTCCGGCCAATGGTTCGAAGAGAGCAAAATCCAGTGGCGTGCCTCTCACGTGCGAAATGTAAGTTCGATCCTGGATAGCTCACTGAAGCCAGCGTTTGGAAAAAAGCCGATTGGCGACATTACCAAGACGGACATCATGGCGTTCCGCGCCAAGTTAGCTAAACGTAAGGGGCGCGGCAGCACAGGTTTGGTGTCGTCCAAGACAATCAACAGTCACATGACGATTCTGCGCATGGTGCTAGATGAAGCAGCCGAGCGATTCGATTTCGAGTCACCATACAAAAATATCAAGCCGTTAAAGCTGCAAAAGACCCATATCGAGCCATTTTCGCTACACGAAGTACAACGCATCATCAATAACGTCCGCGCGGACTATCGCAACTACTACACGGTGCGCTTTTTTACTGGTATGCGAACCGGCGAAGTCGATGGGTTGAAGTGGAAACATGTTGATTTTGCCAAACGCGAGATCTTAGTACGCGAAACACTGATAAATGGCGAGACGGAATACACCAAGACCGATGGATCTCAGCGGGAAATCCCCATGTTTGGACAGGTGTATGACGCGCTTAAAACGCAATACGCCGCGACGGGGCATTTAAGCAAATACGTGTTCTGTAATCAGTCAGGCCAGCCCCTTGATCACAATAACGTGACCAAACGCGTGTGGTATCCCTTACTGAAGTCTCTCGGGCTAACCAAGCGGCGTCCTTACCAAACACGCCATACCGCCGCGACGCTGTTTCTGGCGTCGGGTGAAAACCCTGAATGGGTGGCCCGCATGCTGGGCCATAGCTCAACCGAGATGCTATTCAAGGTTTATTCCCGATACGTTCCCAATGCGACACGTATGGATGGCTCAGCCTTTGAGCGTTTACTTGGCAATACCACGCCCACCAAGTCCCAGAAGGAGCATCGTAATGAAACGGCTTGATAATGCACCAGCCCACCTGTCACGCACCTTCAAAGGCACTTATCGGCTTACAGGGCGTGTGGTCGAGTTTGATAATGCGAAAACGCCCTTCTTAAAGTTGCGATTGAGCGATTGCATGGGGGATCAGATAGCGATGCTCAATCTGGATAAAACTCAGGTGCCTGAGCGCATTGGCCACCTGGACTATGTCACCGCCTCCGGGGTTAAGTGCTTGCCCAATCAGTTCGTACTTGACGGGTTTCGCAAGGCGACACGGGAAGAAGTGGCCGCGCTGGATACACTGCAATCATTGCCGCGGGTGTATTGCCCAGTACCGGAGGTATTTGACCAGCTTGTCGCGACCGTGCAATCGCTTCAGTCGGCACATATGCGTAAGTTTTTGATGCTCGCACTGGAGCGCAAGGATCGTCTCGAAGCCTTTTTAAACGCGCCAGCCAGCGTAAATTACCACCATGCATATCCAGGAGGACTGCTGGCGCATTCACTGGATGTCGCCAACAACGCGGTGGCTATGCTGCGCCTAAACGAGCCCAACATGCCGCGTCTGATGCAGGAAACATGTTTTGTCGCAGGGTTGTTACACGATATTGGGAAGACCTATACCTACGATTCAAAAGGCAAACCAAATGCGGCTTGGAAACTATGTAGCCATGATACGTTTACTCTGGAAGCATGTGCCTATGGGCTTGCGTATTTAGACAAGCACGAGCCGGACATTGCGATGACGCTTCGTCATATTTGGACATGTGCATCGCCTGGGGCGCGCTACGGCCAACCAGCCGCGATGACGATAGCTCGTTATATTCGTGATGCTGACGGGCAAAGCGCTATGGCCGATAATCAACAGCGAGCATTTCGCACTAAATCTAGCTGGGGATTCAGCCGCCTGGGCCAGAACCTTTTTTGGCGTCCTGAAATACCGGCTCTACAGTCACTGTAGGCCACATATGCTCATAGTCTGACACCGCCAACTTCTTAGCTTGGCGGTTTTTTCACTACGCCAACCAAATACACAATCATCTCGACGCTAGCATTCTTACCTTTGCTGTAAGATACCAATTGTGGCAATGGCTTTCTAAGCTAAGGTTCTTCTATTAATGCAGGACTGCCGAGCTAATTCATTTTCATCCCTAGGATGTACGTCGCATAGTACAGCTCTCTTTATCACTCTGCTAAGCATGCTACTATCTAACCCGCTTAACTAGATTAGATGACCACGCCTGAAAGGATGCTTACTGATGTTCGATTCGTCCGTTGCGGTTGCCACGCCTGATGCCGTCGATCAGTTTATTGAGCGCTGGCAACACACCACCGGCACCGAAAAGGCCAATTATCAGCTATTCCTTTCAGAGCTATGTGCGCTGCTTGAGTTGCCAACGCCCGACCCCGCCAGCAAAGATAATAGTGAAAATGCCTATACCTTCGAACGCCGGGTGGATATTCAAAACCCCGATGGCAGCGAAAATCGCGGCTTTATCGACCTTTATAAGCGCGGCGCGTTTGTACTGGAAGCCAAGCAAACCGGCAAAGGGCTAGAAACCAAAGGCTGGGATAAAGCCATGCAGGCGGCCTATAACCAAGCCGACCAATATGTACGCGCCCTGCCCTCAAAAGAAGGCCGTCCAGCATTTATTTTGGTCACGGATGTTGGTCGCACGCTTGCACTCTACTCTGAGTTTTCGCGCTCCGGCGGCACTTATGTCCCCTTTCCGGACCCGCGTAATTACCGCATTAAGCTGGAAGACTTGCGCCAGCCAAATATTCAGCAACGCCTTAAAGCGCTATGGGAAGCACCAGACACCCTTGACCCGAGCCAATATGCTGCTCGCGTCACTCGTGAGGTCAGCGCCAAGCTTGCAACCTTAGCGAAAACGCTAGAAACCGATGGCTATGAAGTCGACCGCGTGGCGCACTTTTTGAAGCGCTGCCTGTTCACCATGTTCAGTGAAGACGTTGAGCTGCTGCCCAAAAACAGCTTTACCGACTTCCTCACCCGCATGAAAGAGACACCCGAACACTTTGCCGACGCCATTAGCTCGTTATGGGAAAGTATGAACAACGGCGGCTTTAGCGGCGTACTGACGGCCAAGGTGATGCGTTTTAACGGCGGCCTGTTTAAAAACATCGCCCCCATTCCGCTCACAACTGAGCAAATCCAACTGCTGATTGATGCCGCCAAAGCCGACTGGCGCTTTGTGGAACCGGCCATTTTCGGCACGCTGCTGGAGCGTGCCCTGGACCCCCGCGAACGTCACAAGCTGGGTGCCCACTACACGCCCCGCGCCTATGTCGAGCGTCTGGTGATGCCCACGCTGATTGAACCGCTACGCCGGGAGTGGGCCACCGCCCAGGTCGTCGCAGAAACCCACAACCAGAAATGCAAAACCGATAAAGCGCTAGAGAGCCTGCGCGCCTTTCACCACAAGCTCTGCCAAGTACGCGTGCTTGACCCCGCCTGCGGCAGCGCCAATTTCCTGTATGTGGCGCTGGAGCACATGAAGCGCCTGGAAGGCGAGGTATTGAACCTGATTGCCGACCTCAGCGGAGGGCAAGACTCATTAGAAGCCGAAGGTTTTACCGTCTCGCCCCAACAGTTCCTCGGCATGGAAATTAACCCCCGCGCCGCCGCCATTGCCGAAATTGTGCTGTGGATCGGTTACCTGCAGTGGCACTACCGTATTCACGGCAGCCTCGATTTGCCCGAACCGATTCTGAAAGACTTCCACAATATCGAGGAGCGCGATGCGCTGATTGAATTTGACAGCCGCGAACCGCTGCTGGATGACAACGGACAGGAAGTCACCATCTGGGATGGCATCAGCATGAAGAAAAGCCCCGCCACCGGCGAGCTGATCCCCGATGAAACCGCCCGCACCAAGGTATACCGCTACCACAATCCCAGGCGCGCCGAGTGGCCAGAAGCAGATTACATAGTCGGCAACCCACCGTTTATTGGCGCCTCTACAATGCGCCGCGCACTCGGCGATGGCTATGTGGATGCCGTGCGCCAAGTATTTAAAGGAACGGTGCCGGAATCCGCCGATTTTGTGATGTACTGGTGGCATATCGCCGCTGACGTGGCACGCAACAGCCACGCAAAGCAGTTTGGTTTTATTACCACCAACAGCCTGCGCCAAACCTTCAACCGCCGCGTGCTGGAACCGCACCTAAGCGATGCCAAAAAGCCTCTCTCGCTGACGTTTGCAATTCCCGACCACCCCTGGGTAGACGGCAACGACGGTGCCGCAGTGCGCATCGCCATGACCGTGGGCCGCGCAGGCGAGGTGCCAGGGCTGCTACAGCAAGTGGCCAATGAAAGCAGCGATGAAGGCCGCGAAGCCCGTAATGTGTCGCTAAGCCGCCGCGAGGGCAAGGTGTTTGCGGATTTAAGTATTGGGGCAGACGTGGCTGGGGCACAACCTTTACAGGCAAACTCAACAATTGCTTCAAGAGGCGTACAGTTAATTGGCTCAGGGTTCATCGTAACACCGGAAGAAGCCAATCTACTTGGACTTAAAAACGACGTTACACTTAAGCAGATAATTCGCAATTATCGTAACGGTCGCGACCTTACCCAAACCCCACGCGGCGTCAAAGTAATAGACCTCTTCGGTCTAAACGCCGACGAAGTAAAGTTGCAGTTTCCCTCTGTTTACCAATGGGTATTCGAACGCGTTAAGCCTGAGCGAGACCAGAACAAGCGCGCCACCTACCGTGATAAGTGGTGGATTTTCGGGGAAGCCAGAAAAGATTGGCGTCGATATGCTAATGGCCTTCCCCGCTATATCGCCACGGTAGAAACGACGAAGCATCGTCTGTTTACATTCTTAGATGCCGACATTTTGCCAGACAATATGTTGGTGAATATTGCTGTTGATAACCCTGCTTGGTTAGGGGCTTTATCAAGCCGAGTGCATATTCACTGGGCATTATCGATTGGTGGCACACTGGAAGATAGGCCGCGTTACAACAAAACCCGTTGCTTCGAGACCTTTCCTTTACCTAACCTCACCGACGAACAGTCGGCACAGATCGGCCAGCTTGCGGAGCAGATCGACGCCCACCGCAAGCGCCAGCAGGCCGAGCACCCAACGCTGACGCTCACCGGGATGTACAACGTGATGGAAAAGCTCCGCGCAGGTGAAGAACTCAATGCCAAAGAGCAAACCATCAACCAGCACGGCTTGGTCAGCACGCTAATGGCCGACCATGACGCCCTCGACCGCGCGGTATTCAAAGCCTACGGCTGGGATGACTTAGCAAAAGCGCTGGTGGGCCTACCCGGTGCCACCACGCCCCTGCCGGATAAACCCGCCGTCCAAGCAGAGGCCGAGGAAGCGCTGCTAATGCGCCTAGTGGCGCTAAACAAGCAGCGCGTCGCTGAAGAAGCGCAAGGCAAAGTGCGCTGGCTACGCCCCGATTACCAAGCCCCGGAAGAAGCCGCCCCCACCCAAACCGAGCTGCAAAGTACCACAGCTGAGACCAGCGCCCCAGCAGCAGACAAAACCAAAGCCACCTGGCCCAAAGACCTCGCCACCCAGGTCACGGTGCTTCGCGACATGCTTGCCCAAAGCCCTCACAGCGCGGAAAGTCTGGCCGCCCAGTTCAAACGCAAACCGGTGAAAGGCGTTGGTGAGGTACTATCGGCGCTGGCCGCCCTCGGCCAGGCCCAGCAAGAAGACAAACACTGGCGGCTTGTGAGGTAGCACATTTGACCTAGCGCTTTTCAATTTTGCGATCGATAGCAAATTGTCAGACTGCAACCTATCCACTCTGCGATACAGATACTCGTTTCGCAGAGATTACTGCCAACTGACAGGTTTCTCGATGCGAGTGCTAATCATAAGCAAAAAATCACGCCACACCACCCCACTCTATCGCGCGCAGCACACGACAAACTTGTTTTGCTCCACTCTCTGTTCTGCAGAGTTTGATCGGAGCTCTTCCACCCAACGCTTCATTGGGACGAGACAGCCAATCATTTGCTGACTGCTTGTCTCCAAAGACCTTTACTGCCAGTTTACAAACTGCCAAGTTTTCTCGGATCATATGAAAACTCCATGCTCTTACCGGGTGGCCCAAAATGCTGCGGTTATTCTATGAATCCAGGGCCCAAAACGCTCAAATCCGAAGGCTGGCGAAGCTGATTCGTAAGGGCATCGCGTGTGCGTTCTCTCGCGTCATCCAGATCCATTCCACCTAAGCTTGCTAGAATATTCTCGTGCCTCATCATTGGATTTCTCCTAATGCTTATTGTGATTTACTAGATTATGGCAGCTTGGGCCGCTGGTTGAAGCAAACTTCACGCTGAGTTGCCATTGCTATTGTCCCGGCCAACTACTGTTGTCAGCAACGACTGTTTGCTGGCTTGGCATTAGTCTTGGCTTGAGTACTTAAAAAACGCGTTCAGTTTTGGGTGTTTGATGTTGGCAGGTTGGCGATGAGGGTGCCCATATGACACAAGATGAAGACTCGCAATGCCGATTGACCGTGGTGATAGCAACAGTCCTCAGAATCGCTTGAAGGAGGATGTCTGAATGGTCCGCTACACCGTCACAAGCCGCGTTGCAGCCCGAGCATCTTGACTGCGCGTCCAACATTTTGGGGATTTACCGGTCTTTAACGATACTGTTCCCTCAAAGGGAGCGGCACCAACGGTAGCTTCACCTTCCCATCGATAGAGAGCCATTTCATGGCACCTCCCCGAGGACGCTTATGCATCGCGATGGGTTAGCCGGATTGCGCTCGGTTCGGCACTATCTGGATGCCAAACGCCAAGGAGGTTTTGCGTGAATAAAGCGTCACCGATGCGTTAATTGCAAGAAGCTCTCGGAATGTAGTCACCTTCCAAGCTTACATTATCGCACTTTTTATTTTGGTGTATAATTTTACGCATATTTGGGTAAAGAGGCTTAATCCATGGTACCCAGTTCGTTCGTCTTCCATCGACCCATGCTTGCTGCATCAATTGTCGCTGGCCTCGCTGGCGAGAGCTTGCTGGACTACAGTAGTGGGCTGTTTCTTGCCTCACCACGCCATACAGGCAAAAGTACTTTCCTGCGCCAAGACCTGATGCCAGCTTGCGAGCAGCGAGGCTGGGAAGTGGTTTACGTCGACCTCTGGTCGAGCCCACATATTGATCCCGGTTTACTGATAGAAAGCACCATCATGGCGACGCTGGAGTCCTATGCGCCACGCATCAAGAAGCAGTTGAGCACTGAAACTGCAGGTACTGATGCCGTGCGTCTCTATCGGAAATTGACCTGGGATCTGTCACAGCAGAAGCTGCCCGACGGGGTTACGCTGGCAGAGGCTCTCCAGGCATTGAATGAAGCATCTGGGTGTCCGGTGATCCTATTTATCGACGAGGCGCAGCACGCACTGAATACCGTGAAGGGTATGAACACCCTGTTCGCGCTAAAAGCTGCCCGGGATGCGCTTAAGCTGGGCGTTAAGCAACCAGGACTACGCTTGGTCTTCACCGGTAGTAGCCGGGACAAGCTTGCGAAGCTCGTGATGAGCCGAGATCAACCCTTCTTTGGCAATACCGTCACTCCCTTCCCACTACTGGGGAGAGACTTTATCGAGGCGTTCACCCAGCACGTAAATGCAAAACTAGCGCCAGACAACACCTTCCAGATAGCCGACGTTGCACAGGCCTTCGAGCGCATGGGGCATCGACCGGAGCTACTTTGGGAGGTCGTTAGGCGAGTAGCCCTGGAGCTTGGGCAGGCGCCTGAATTGGGCAACCTATTGCAGCAAGAAGGCAAAGCGGTTCAAGCGGACGCCTTATCTATTTTCCAGTCTGAGTATGAACAACTGACAGAATTGCAGCAGGCGATTCTGTTCGTCCTATCTCAAGCAGCCGCCGAACAACGTCCCTTCACACCCTTCACGCAAACAACCTTGCAAGAAATCCAGGTGCGCGCTGGGCGTAAGACACGGCCAGCCCCCTCTTCCATTCAGCGTGGGCTGGAATCCTTGCGTGGAAAGGGGTTGGTGTGGCGCTCAGGCCGCGGGGTGTACGCCCTGGAAGATAGCGGTATGGGAGAATGGCTACTGTCTGACGATAGCGAGGTAGGGGTAGATGACCCTATGCAGTATTCTTATGTGGGTAATACTCTGGATCGCTTGGATCGCGATTTTTTGCAGCAGCCACACATCGTGCGCCCTATCACAGCCGACACATTGTCTGAAGCTCTGCGCCTAACAGACAATATGGAGGTAGACCTCGAGCAGCCGTTGAGAGGAGAAGACACCTAATTTTGTGATGGCTCGTCCATCAGGCTGTCTGGCAGATGGAATGATAGAAACTGTTCATGGGTTTGGTAACGCTGAAATAGCATTGAACTGGGTGCTTGAGCCGGACACCATAGTGGCGGTGAAATTCTCGGCGGAGCATTATCTTCCATCTGCGGAATGCCGACGTGGGCGATAGCAGCTATCACACCGCTATGAGCCGCTATTTCCAAACAGTGAGGTAGGTCATGAATAAATTTATGCTGGCATCCATGCTGATGAGCTTAGCGGTCGTATCAATGTGCATGATTTGGAGCCAACACCGCGAGAACAATGGCAAGCAGTCACTCGCTAACCTGGCCTTATCTTGGCTCTTGAAGCGCCTATCATGATGGCTAGCAAAACGCCTGTTAGTTAGCACAGACATCCCAAACATGATCAGAGCAGCGAAACTCTCAGCTGCCTAGCCAGCAACAGCCATGGCAGAAAGTCCCTACCCAGAGGGGCTATCTGCAATATTTAAAAATTTCACGCATTAAGACATTATTTAAAGCATAGCTCCCTTACAGATGCTTGGTAAAGTCGAAAGGGTACCAGCGCTGGCCCTCCTGACTCTACCTTGTGATCCAAAGGTCGGGTAGACCAAGCGATTACTCCCCAGTCCCCCACAGATCCGGACGTGCGCAACTAACGTATCCCGCTCCTCAATCAACAGAGTCGCTGAAGGACTCCAGATTGGTAGACAAGCCTCGCCCATGCCAGAATTAGCATCTTGCGCAGGGCATCTATCTGGCTCCAGATGTTGCGTGCCTTTTGGGAACGTCGTCCCAGCCATTTTATCCAGCAACGCTTACTCTATATCGAAATGCCTGCAATGCTTACATATTGCCGCGGATGCCGTAGTAGGCGTAGTGCCCTTGAACTTTCCGGCAAAGCTGGCGGTGCAGGTCTAGATAGACGAATGTCGATTGGCACGGCACCATAACGCAATACATTTGAGGCCACGCTGTAACCGGTCTTTCGCCGTCTTCCGTTTAATGACCCGATAACCTCGCCAGCTAGCTTCTACCCGCATCAATTTGAGTTTATGCCCGCTCTTCCACAACCCAGTTGGCAACCTCTTCATTGCCAAATTCAGATTTCCACTCCTGAATAACCTTGTGGTTTCCACCACGGGTTTCGACCACTTCGCCTGTGTGCGGATTTTTGTATATCTTTAATGCGCGCTTTTTACGACCACTAGTGTTTACGCCTTTGTCGGGTTTTTTCTGGTATGAAGGGTCCAAAATCTCACACACATCGCGGCCAACTTTTCCGTACTCAGCCATAAGCGCGTGCAATTGTTCCTTGAACTCCAGCTCTTTCTTGAGCTCACTATTGCTTTCAAGTTGCTGAAGCTCTTCTTGCAGCTTCTTTAACATCTGTTCTTTCTTGATGTAATCGTTTAACACTGATGCCATCTGTATCACTCCAAGTATTTTCAGCCTTGGCTGATTATCCGTATAGGAAGATTCCTTATCAACCCTAACCCGCCAATTCGCTAATTTTTTCTTATGTTCCAAAGCCAAATAGCCTATCAAAAACCCTTCCTGATAGATATTTTTATAATTCTGGTTACCTCATTCAGAATACAAACAGTAGCGATTTTCTTCTTCCCCACGTCAGGTAATATCTGCTTACACCGATTGGGTCCATGGAAATGAATTTTTAAATAAACAGTATAACCGATATATAGCACCACCATTTTTCGTATGCAGATGAGTCTCGCCTTGAAACACACTGCTTCAATAGCGCAGCAGAGGATGTTGCAGCGTGGGTACCTTTTGATCCATACCCTCTCTTCATTCACATTTGTTAGCTAGAAGAGCGATTCAACGAAATTCGCTTTTTCGAGGAGGTATGCTCACCAAGCAATCATATTTCGTCCACTTGCCTTGGCCTCATATAGCAGTCGATCAGATCGCTTTAGCAAGTCTTCGGCTGAAGCAATGTCATCGGTCACTTCCAGAACACCGCCACTAACTGCGACAACAAAGGGGGTATCGTCTTCATTCAGAAATTCGGCCTGATTGATCACTCGTCGACAATTTTCTGCAACCTGGACAGCCTTTTCCTCTGGGGTATTGGGTAAGAGGACCAGGAACTCCTCGCCCCCCATACGACCTGCAATGTCGGAACCTCGAAGACAGTTTTTTATTAGCTCGCCAAGTTTAGATAACACTCGGTCACCTACTAGATGGCCGTATAAATCATTGATTCTTTTAAAATGATCAATATCAAGGCTAATCAGCGAAAAAGGCTTCTGGTATCTTCGATAAAGCTTTATGCAGTCGTTGAGTGAACGTGTCAGATGGCGCCGATTATATAGCCCGGTCAACTCATCTGTTACAGACAGAAAGGCCAGCGTGTTTTCTAATTGTTTCTGGTCGTCAATATTTGTCAGCATACCGTGCCAGACAAGTTTGCCGAAAGGGTCTCGAATGGGTCGCGCAACCGCCTGGAACCACTCTTCGGAGCCATCTATTATTATTCGGAATTGACAGGACGTTTCTGACTTTGATTTATAACAGCTTTTTAAAGCAGCTTTGATCTCAGCAAAGTCAGGTGGATAAATAATATCTACCAAAACTGAGGCGTCTGCCTCAATGACTCTACAATCTAGACCAAAATAGGCGTGCGAACGCTCGCTAACATAGTTGAAACGAAGCGCCAAAGGCGAATCCATTTCAAACGAGAAAAGTATCCCAGGTACAGAGGCTGCAAGGTGGGTAAAACGCTGCTGGTATTCCTGTTCGACGGAAACGTCGATGTGGGTGCCCATCATCCAATCGGTGGGGGTACCGTCGGGCTCTTTCACCAGCTTTCCTCGGTCCTGAATCCAGCACCAACTGCCGTCTTTGCGGCGAACTCGGCATAAGCATTCATAAAAAGGGGCTTTATTATCCAAGTGCTGGCTGATCAGCGCGTAGGATTGCTTTAAATCGTCGGGATGACATAGACGGTTCCAGGTTTCGATGGAAAGCGGCTTGATCTCTTCCAGTGTGAAACCGAGCATAGCCGCCCAACGTTCATTGAATATCACCTCCCCGGTTTTGACATTCCATTCCCAGGTGCCTGCTCTTGTGCCATCTATAATGGCCTGCAAACGTAATTCGTGAGAGAGGTTCATGGTGAATTCCCCTTTCGAACCGATGAAGTCCAACCAACCTCTGACGAAGAATAGCTGTCCAAAACAGAGCAGAACTGTGAAAGCATAGGCCTTTTTGTGCCCCCGTCCGTGGTCAATCAAAAACAAGTTGCCTAATCATACCCTATGTTTTTTGTTATCCGACAGGCGGATAGATAGACTCCTTAGAGACACATGCCACCAAACGCACTATCAGGCACTCATGAAAAGCGACGGATTCTCGATTATGACCGCTTTGCATCTCAGCACGACAAAGCTTCAGCGTATGAAGTCAGATAGGCTGGTTTCCACCTGCATCAAAGGCTATTCAAATGAAGCGTCAGCGCTTCTGTGATTCGCTTTAACGCTTCTTTCGTCTAAATTTTTTGCACCTTGACCCCGTAATCCGATGGGTTAACGATACCTTCCAGCTTGCCGATCTGCGAGAGGTCATTTTGATTGATAACACTACTGATATTGGTGTCAGGGAAGCGTAGGTTTTTGACTACGTTAACTTGATTAGGCATACCCTTGCCGTTGATATCCATTACCCAGGCAAGAAATCCACCCGAGAATCTGGCCAGGCTACCAATTGGGTAGAGACCATACATTTGAATGTACTCCACTAGCACCGTTTTGTCGTAAACGTTGTCTGCCTCATGAACCTTGCGATAGGCGTCGAGTGGTGAGCGTGGCGGTTCACCGTTGCGCGCATGGAGAAGTTTGTTAATTGCCTTGATCACCGACACCAACCGGACTATCTCCGATAGCTGTTCACCACGTTTACTCGCTGGGTAACCTGAGCCATCCAGTCGTTCGTTGGCATTCTCGATGACATCTATGCAGGTGGGGCTTGGCTCCCAACCAAGTTCACTAAGTTTGTTATGCAACACGGTCACATGGCCGCCAAGAATCGCTTTTTGGGCAGGCGTCATGTTGACCTTGAGCGTCGGCAACTCTGCGCTGATCAACAAAGGCTTACCCATGGTATGTAGCAAAGCACCTAGTACCGCCTCCCGTGCCTGAGGGTCATGCGGATCGCGGGTCAGTAACGTGTCAGCCAGTTGCCCCGCGACCTGGACGGCATGCCGCACCCAGTCGGGCTCGTCACGTAAAAACGCCAGCGCATAGAGAAACGTCTTGCGATCCTGTTCCACAAGGTAGCGCAGGGTATCGACGCAGTCGTAAAAAATTTCGACCGGAAATAGTTGCCGCGTGTTCATGTACATTAACCCCACTTGCAACTGATGCGCTACGTCCATGACACCGCGTTCCATAGGCGACTGACGAGAGCGTTTATCATGTTCCTGAGCTTCTCTTTGTTGAATTTGCTTCTCCTTTTTACCTGGAATGAATAACGCTGAGTGGTAAAACATTTTGTCATTCGTTCCAGTACGGAAAGCGGCCTCTCGTTCTGACTCATTCACGTAGTGAAATAGGGCTTCAGTCTGAGCAGTCGACAGGTTGAGAAACTGAATACCGACAGCTGCATAGCCATGGTTACCGAAGGGGCGTATATGTCGAATGATGCCCTCGGCAAAAAAACTGTCGCCATTAGGAAACTCTAGCGTTACCCCAGGCACTTCCTTGTCTACGCCCATCGCGATGCTGTCCGCTAGATCAATGTCGACCATGCAACCGCCAATAGACAGGTTACGCAGCTGACCTGGCACATTGAGCTCATGTCGATAAATTTCGATGCCGACACGGGCATGCATACCCAAGATAAAAGGGATGCGAACGGCACCTCGGTTTTCCTTAACGAACATGGTTTCGGGCAGTTGGCACTCCAGGCGATACAACGCACTGTCAGTCTTGAGCAACTTAGCAGCCACATTACTGAGGCTGTAGGTATCGCGTTCATTACCATGAGGCCCTTTCAATGCCTCCAGGTCAAAACTCAGGCTGCCGCTAGCGACGTAACGCTCGATATCTGAACCAGTGTACTCAACCTCAAGCACCATGCGCCCGCTACCGAGATTCAAATCTATCACCTCCCCTTTCAAGGCGTAGGGCATGTCCTTGGAGTAGATAGAGAGCTGGTGAGTGTGTTGAAGCAGTGAACGAATCACGCTTGCCGATGGATTTTCGTATACGATTGAAGCCGCCATATGAAACACCTTTTCATGTTCTATTAATAATTATTTTTCCATATCAAGCACTGGTTTTCTCTATATGTAGTAAATGATATGCATTTTAATTAGCCTACAAAAAATCAAGACTGTAAAAGTTTTATAGAAATTACTACAAAACTTGTATTTTTAATACTCAGAAGGCTTAACTACTTATTTATATTATTAGAAGGCTATTTACCAGTAAAAATCACACGCTGAGGCTGGCTTTTTATAACGATCTTTCGATGATCGCACCCAGTCATAGAAACCGCCTTGCGTATCTGACGCACAGCTATTAACGTTTAGGTATATAAAGTTAACATAAGACTAAAGAATTGCTTTTCTGCACATAATGACCGTAATTCGTTACATCCCTTTAACACATGGCCACTTCAGGCTGTCCAACTAAAGTGTAGAGGTTAGCTTCATGCTAGCTTGTAACTGATTAGTATATAGACCGCACGATCGTAAGACAGGAGCCAAGCATGACCCACACCCACGACACACGCTTGTTGACTGGTGTCGCCGGACTCGACCAAATACTTCATGGGGGCTTGATACCGCACCGGACCTACCTGATTCGAGGCGGACCAGGGTCGGGTAAGACCACCCTTGGCATGCATTTCTTGGTGGCCGAATCTCCTTTTGAGAGTCTATTGGTGTCGCTAGCCCGGATTTCTCACAGGGTATAAAAGAAAGCGGCTGAAAGTGCTATGATTTCAAGAACCTAACCAATCCATCAAGCACCAACAGCCGCTTCCAAAATGGTACCTGAAAAACTGACCTTCTCGCCACTCTCACGC
>NZ_NBYR01000018.1:0-90405 GCF_002119345.1 Halomonas sp. CSM-2
CAGCAGGGTCGTGGACCAGGTGGCGGTGCGCGCCTGCAGGTCGTTGGCGGCAAGTTTYTCCAGCCGCTGTCGCAGCGTCGCCGCGCTCGGCACCTTCTGCAGGGTCAGCAGTTGTTGGAAGGGCTTGTCGCGGCGGAAGTTCTCGACAGCGTCATAGTCGCTCATGCCCAGACACAGCAGGCCCAGGTAGCTCTTGATCACGTCACTGGTGCGCATGCCCAGCGTGGTGGGGAAGCGGCTGTCGATGCTGTCGACGCCAGCGATCTCGAAGCATTGCCCGATGATGGACAGCCCGGCGTGGCTGGTGAGGGTGCGGCGACTGGCGCGGAACTTTATGTTGGGCATGGCACTGTCTGGGTGAATGGCGATAATGGCTATATTGCCATGCAGGTCAGTGGGTTAGCCCGGATGTTGCATCGGGTTGGTCAGCAGCACCCAAATGCCAGGTTTGGTGGCGATGATGCCGCCCAGAGCTGGAAGTTGGCTATATATTGATCAATTTCCTGAGCTCAAGGCGCATTTCCCCCTACCCCCATGTGTTTTCTGTGCCGGGGACAGCACGCCGCGGCGCTATCCCGGCACCAGCTTGCTGGCCAGCTTCAGGAAGAGGTCCTGCTCCGGGTACTGGCTGCTCAACATCAGCCGAATCGTGCGCGTGTTGCGGGTGATGACAGCGCCGATCTTCAGCAGCTTCAGGCGGAGGGTGTTGACCTGGGCCTGGGCGAAGGCGGTGCGCTTGAGGTAGACCCGGCGCAGCCGCTCCAGCAGCAGGTAGGCCAACCCCGACAGCAGCAGTCGGTACTGGTTGGGCCACCATTCGTGGCAGCTGGTGCGGTCGGAGAACAGGAACTGCTGCTCCTTGATACGGTTCTCCATCTCGCCCCGAGCACAGTAGCGGTGGTCATAGAGCCACTCGGCGCTGCAGCCGCGCAGGCTGGTGACCACATAGCGGGTGTTGAAGCCACGCCGGCTGGTCTCGGACTTGACGATGACCTTTCGTCGACGCTCCTTCCAGCTCTTGGCAGCGTACTCGATGAAGCCGAAGACACGCTCCTTCTCCCAGGTCTTCTCGAAGCGGATGGCCGACGCGTAGTCGATGTTCAGAGCCAGCTTGGCCAAGCGCTTGTTGCCGGCGAGGCCGATGATGTAATCGACGCCGTGGCGGTCACACCAGTTGAGGATCAGTGGACGGCAGAAGCCGCTGTCGCCTCGGAAGACGATCTTCACCTCAGGCCACGCCTGGCGCAGCCGCCGGACCAACAGGGCGAGGATGGCACCGGCGTGGTGAGCGGCATCCAGCGAGGCCGGACGCAGATAGCTGACCAGCAGCTGGTCGCCACAGAATACGAACAGCGGCAGGAAGATGTAGTGGTTGTAGTAGCCGTTGAAGTGCCGCCCGAGCTGCTGGCCATGCACCCGATCGTCGGTGGCATCGAAGTCGAGGTAGAGCGGTTTCTTGGGTGGCCGCCGGAACGAGCGGATGAACTGCTCGATCATCTCTTCGTGGATGGTGATCGCCCAGTCCCGGTCGGCTTGCTGCTCGAAGCGGCACAAGGTGGACTGACTGGCCAGCACGCCATCGGTATCGACGGCGGTCTGCAGGGCGATATCGTGACGCAGGGCCTGGTGGTCATTGAGATCCTCATAGCCCAGCGCCAGGCCGAACACGCGCTGCCGGACCAGGGTTTCGGTGCGATGCAGGCAGCGCTGAGCGTCGCGCTCGTCGCTGAGCCGGCGAGCGACGGCGCGGGTCAGGCCCATCTCGCGATCGAGCTGCCGCAGCAGCAGGATACCGCCGTCGGAAGTGAGATCACCGCCATCGAAACGGGCGATGACCTGACGGCCTTTGCAGCGTGGAAAGGAAGCGGACGGCGTGGTACATTTTGTCATGGCGGCTGAGGCGGTTGGTTCTTGTGTAGGAGCTTGAATTATAACCGATTTTCAGCCGCCTTTTTCATGTCTTATGCAATATCCAGGCTAGAGCCTTGCGTGTCCACGTTACTCGTCATAAGAGCTTAAGCACCCTGATGATGTATTTGCTCTTTATAGCTTATAACACATAGGTTACGTCAGAAATATTAATGTAAATTATCGTAAAACAAAATTACATTACTTACAAAACCTAATGCAATAAATTTCTTATTAAGTAGACAGGAATATGTAAACCAAAAGCCAAAGCATTGGTTTACAAGACTGATAAAAAAGGCTTAACCCTATGATCTACGCGTTTGTTGCCAGCCTAACCCTGCCAGAATAAGCACCAGGCCCACCAAGGTTGAAGGATAAATCGACTCACCAACGACTACAAACAGTAACAAAAGCGAGACAGGCGGGGAAAGAAATATCAGGTTTGAGACCTTGGCGGTGCGTGACACCTTGTGAACCGCAAGCTGCCACAAAATAAATGCGATACCCATCTCAAACAGACCGACATAAATACCGGCCACCAACGCCGAACCGCCATGCCACTGAAACCCAGGTCCCCATACCAGCAATAGCGTCAATACCGGCAACCCGACGGTGAAGTTTTGCCACTGCCCCACCAACGGCTGGCGTTTATCGCGGGCATTGAGCAGCCAGTAAAGCGCCCACAGCAGCGTGGATGCTAGCGCAAAGGCGACGCCAAGCGGGTCGGCAAAGTGGACATCGAACACATTGCCACGGGTGGCGATCACCCAGACGCCTGCGTAGGCGACCAGTCCGGCGGTGACATCCTTGACGGTCAGGCGGTGCCCCAACAGCGGTACCGCCAGAAACGCCATGGCCAACGCCCAGGTGTAATTGAGCGCCATGGCTTCCTGGCCGGGCAGTCGATCATAAGCGGCAAACAGCACCAGGTAATAAGCGACCGGGTTCATCAACCCGGCCCAGGCAGCGGTTTTCCAACCGGTGTTGAGCGCTATTCTGGCGTTACCCTGGTACACCACCAGTACGCCCATCAGCAGCCAGGAAACCAGCGCCGCCAGCCACATCAGTTCCAGGGGCGACATCCAGGCTAAGGCAACCTTGAAGGCGGTGGCGACGGTGGACCAGAGGGCAACTGCCCCCAACCCATAGAGAATTGCTTGGCGGTCCTGATTCATCGGTCGGTATGGCCCAGGTCACGGGCGGGTTCGACGTGGTCTCGCACCCGCTGCTTGAGGGTTTTGATATCCGGGAAACCGTCATCACGTTTGCGCTCCCACAGCAGTACGCCGTCGCACCATATTTCGAAGGTGCCGCCGTGACTGGGGCACAGCGCTACTTCTTGCAACGTTTCGCCAAAGGTGGAAAGCAGCTCCTGCGCATACCACCCGCTGCGTAGCAGCCATTGGCATTGCGTGCAATAGCGGATTTGAATACGCGACATCCTTGAGCTCCTTGGCGACACTCGCCATTATCCATGAGTACTGTTAATAAACTGCGTAATAAACTGCGTAATAATCTGCGGGCATTAACTAATCTGCAGGCGTTAACCACCGCGTATAGTGAGCACCTGTACTAGACAGGGGTATTGCCCAGCAAGAGTGTACTGAATAACACGGCTCGTCAAAACGAGCCGCCCGGGACGACGACTGCCAAGGAGCCTAGATGGGTAGACATGACCTCTCAGAATCGCGCATTTACGAGTGGCTGACCGGCGACGAGGACAGCCGGATGTGCGATGACATTCCCGATAGCGCCTGCCATGAGCAACCGCGTAACTTCATGCTGCATTTATGGGCATCACTCGGCAATAAGCTGGCGGATGAGCTATCCAGTGCACGACTGGTATTGCCTTGGCTAATGGGCATCATCGGTGCGCCGGTATGGATGGTCGGGCTATTGGTGCCTATTCGTGAGTCCGGGGCACTGTTGCCGCAGATTTTTGTGGCCGGTTTCATTCGCCTCAAGCCGCAACGCAAATGGGTGTGGGTGGCCGGTGCTGCCTTGCAGGCGCTGGCGGCAGTCGTGCTGGCAGCGTTGGCGTTGTGGAGCAATGGCAGCCTGGGAGGCAGCCTGGTCTTGATGGCACTGGTCATGCTGTCGCTGGCCCGGGGCCTTTCGTCCATCGCCACCAAGGATGTCATGGGCAAGACCATTGCCAAACGCCGCCGTGGCACCCTGATGGGCTGGAGTGGCAGTGTTGCCGGGGCAGCCACTCTGGCAGCCGGGGGCGTATTGATGCTTCTGGATGACTCCCTGGGCAAGGTGACACTTGCGGCGCTGCTAGGCATTGCGGCTTTTGGCTGGGCCGTCAACGGGATCTGCGCCGCCCGTATCGAGGAAACGCCGGGCGCTGTTGAAGGTGGCGAAAATGCCTGGGATAGCATCAAACAGGGACTTACGTTACTCAAGCAAGACCGCACGTTTTTACACTTCAACCTGTGCCGGGCGTTGCTGCTTTCCAGTGCCCTTGCCCTTCCCTATCTGGCGCTGCTGGGTCAACAACAAAGCGGCAGCGAGCTAAGCAGCCTGGGGCTTCTGGTTGTGGTATCCGGCCTGGCCGCCATGGTGGCAAGCCCCGTGTGGGGCAAGCGGGCCGACCACTCCAGTCGAGGCGTCATGCGAGATGCCGCGATCGGGACAACCTTATGCTGTTTGCTGGGCGCGGGCATTACGTGGCTGCCGACTGTCGTATCCGAGCGTATATGGCCCTACGCACTGGTCTATGCGGCGCTGGTGATTGTTCATCATGGGGTGCGTTTGGGTCGCAAAACCTACCTGGTCGACATGGCAAGCCAGGATAACCGCGCCCTTTATGTGGCACTCTCGAACACCCTGACGGGGGTACTGATGCTGCTGGTGGGCGGGGTGGTCGGCCTGTTGGCACAGTGGCTGGGCAGTAGCGCCTTGCTGCTCGTTTTGTCCGCCACCGCCCTGGCGGCGATGTTCAGTGCCCTGCGATTACCGCAGGTTGAGTGACGTTCAGGATTGCAAAGCAGGGCAACGCTCGCCATGATGGTAAGTCGGTGGCAGCCGTTATGCGGCCTTTTGCTATCATAAAAATTACGTGACAATACGCCACGATAGGTTTGGAGCTGCAACAGGACCCCTTGATGAAACGATCTCCCATGATCAGCCCCGCGTTGCTCGAACGCATGGTTGACGCCTCCGAAGACGGCATTGTGGTTGCTGAACAGGAAGGTGACGAAAACATCCTGATTTATGTCAACAAAGGCTTTGAGCGCCTCACCGGTTACAGCGCCGATGAAATTTTATATCGGGACTGCCGTTTTTTGCAGAATGAGGATCGCGATCAAGATCCTCTCAACGCGATTCGTGAAGCGCTGAATGCAGGCAAGCCTTCGCGGGAGGTGCTGCGCAACTATCGTAAAGACGGCACCATGTTCTGGAATGAGCTGTCGATCACGCCGGTTTTCGACGAAGCCGATAACCTGATGTACTACATCGGCGTACAGAAAGATGTGACCGAACGGGTGGAAGCGCAACAGGCACTCGCCGCACTCCAGGCCAAGCAGGCAGACACAAAAACAGAAAAATAAAACGACAAGGCTTGATCTTCAACGTATCCGGCGTTATATAGCGGCAAGGCGCTTGCTGAAGCGCTTGGCGCTTTCTGTTGCTCTGCCAACCAGAAAGCCATAATGACGCCGGCACGCCGGCTTGGGTTGGAGGGCCAGTCATGAGCCGTAATCCCTTGAGTCGTGAAACTTTCTCTCCTGAAGACGGTGAAGCGGATGAGTTCGATTCCTCTGACGCCGTCAATGACGAACACTACAGCCGTTCTCGGCCAAGCAACAAAGCCGATAGCCTGCGCGCCAGACGCCAGGTTGAGGCCTGGCTTGAAGAACGCCGCCTCAAACGTGCGATCGATGACGGCTGGGACGAAGAAGAGTAATGATACAGAGTCATCAGGAACATTCCTGATGTCTTCCCCCCTGCGGCATCAGGTACCAACCTGACCGCACCTGGACGGTCAGCCCTCCTTGGCTGGCCTTTCGTCACGTGGGGCTCTATCATCTGCCTATCGCTCAGCGGTGACGCTGGCATTTTTTTCATCAACTATACGGATTTCCATGGCGCAATACGTTTTCACCATGAACCGGGTCGGCAAGATCGTGCCGCCCAAAAAGCAAATTCTTAAAGATATTTCGCTGTCGTTTTTCCCGGGCGCCAAGATTGGCGTACTGGGCTTGAATGGCGCGGGTAAATCCACACTGCTGCGCATCATGGCCGGTGTCGATAATGAGTTTGAAGGTGAAGCCCGTCCGATGCCGGGAATCAACGTCGGTTATCTGCCTCAGGAGCCGGAACTCGACGACAGCAAGAATGTCCGCGAGACCGTCGAAGAAGCCCTGGGCGCTATCAAGGAAGCCCAGGAAAAACTCGATGGCGTTTACGCTGCCTACGCTGAGCCTGACGCCGACTTTGATGCCCTGGCGAGCGAGCAGGCACGCCTGGAAAACATTATCGAAGCGGCCGACGCCCATAACATCGAGCGCAAGCTAGACGTCGCCGCTGAAGCACTGCGCCTCCCCCCCTGGGAAGCTCAGGTCGGCAACCTGTCCGGCGGTGAGCGCCGCCGTGTGGCACTGTGTCGTCTGCTGCTCTCAAGCCCCGACATGCTGCTGCTCGACGAACCGACCAACCACCTGGATGCCGAATCAGTCGCCTGGCTGGAACGTTTTCTGCACGACTACAACGGCACCGTGGTCGCCATTACCCACGACCGCTACTTCCTCGACAACGTGGCGGGCTGGATTCTTGAGCTGGACCGCGGCCAGGGTATTCCGTTCGAGGGCAACTACTCGCAGTGGCTTGAGCAGAAAGAACAGCGCCTGGGTCAGGAAGCCAAGCAGGAGGCTTCTCGCCAGAAAGCCATCAAGCAGGAGCTTGAGTGGGTACGCTCGAACTCGAAGGGCCGCCAGGCGAAAAGCAAGGCACGTCTTAACCGCTTCGAGGAAATGCAGTCCGGTGATTTCCAGAAGCGTAATGAAACCAATGAGATCTATATTCCACCCGGCCCGCGCCTGGGGGATAAGGTCATCGAGTTTCATGATGTGGCAAAACGCTTCGACGACAAGCTGCTTTATCAGAATCTTTCGTTCTCGGTTCCCCCCGGTGCCATCGTCGGCATTGTGGGCGGTAACGGCGCCGGTAAGTCGACCCTATTCAAGCTGATTACCGGCCAGGAACAGCCCGATGCCGGCGAGGTGGTGCTTGGCGAGACCGTGGATATCGCTTATGTCGAGCAGCTCCGCGATGCCCTGGACGACAAGCAGACCGTCTGGCAGGCCGTCTCCGATGGCCAGGATATCCTCAACATCAATGGTTACGAGGTCGCTTCACGGGCGTACGTGGGTCGCTTCAACTTCAAGGGCAACGACCAGCAGAAACGTCTGGATGAGTTATCCGGTGGTGAGCGGGGTCGTTTGCAGCTCGCGCAAACGCTCAAGCAGGGTGCCAACGTGCTGCTGCTCGACGAACCCTCCAACGATCTGGATATCGAGACATTGCGCGCGCTGGAGGAAGCACTACTGGCCTTCCCGGGTTGTGCCATGGTGATCTCGCACGATCGCTGGTTCCTCGACCGGATTGCGACGCATATTCTGGCGTTTGAGGGCGATTCGGAAGTGGTCTTCTTTGACGGCAACTACACCGACTACGAAGAAGATCACAAGAAACGTGTGGGCAACGACACGCCCAAGCGGATGAAGTACAAGCGCATCGATGCTTAATAGCCTGGTCCGAACAACCCTTGGCGGGGGCGCTGTAAACCCCTCCATGGGCGCTACATTCGCCATCCATGGCGAATAACCCCCGCTACGGGTTGATTCGGACCTTGCGCAAGATAAGTTGAGTCTTTTTTAGTAAATTGAGCCCCGCCTTGGCGGGGCTTTTTTTATGCGTGGCTGTTTATGGATATCTGCAGGCTATTAGCCGTGATACGTCGTTTTACTGACCGCCTTGAAGGCGCCGCGCATCAGCCACTGCACCGGCGCAGGCAGGTTGACACCGCCCGCTTCTAGCGCCAGTTGGGCATGGTGGTTTTTCTCCACGGCCACTTTGCGAAGCAGGGTACGTGACGTCTGATCAGCCTCCGGCAGGCGTGACGGCTGATCACTGAACCGCCTAGCGGCTTGCGTTTCGCTGGCGGCCAGCAGCCCCAGGCCAAGGCGCTCACTCAGTACACCCGTGGTCGCGCCAATACTGAGCGAGGCTATATAGAAACACGGGGCCAGCAGGCTTGTACGGCTATCCAGTTGCCGAAGGCGCTGGCTAAACAGGGCCAGATGGCCAAGATCATTGGTCGCTGATTGCTGCATTTGCGCACTGGCATCCGGCCGTTGCGTAAACAACCGCTGTCCCTGGTAAAGCCCTTGCAGGCATACCTCTCCACTGTGATTGACGCGCATCATGCCTGCCACGTGGTGTGCCTCGAAGGCTGTCAGGGTCTTATCGCCAGATGATACCGGCACAGGTGATTCTGTGCGCGCCGTGGGCGGCGCTAGCGTGCGCAGCGCACGATCAAACTGATAGATCCATTGGTCAGAACGGGGGCATCGACGCCTCATGGCTCGCTCCTTGGCCGTGGGTCGTAAAAGTACAGCAACTTACCCGGCGGGCCAGGTAAACTGACGCCCGCCGAGCAGGTGCATGTGGATATGATAGACCGTTTGGCCACCCATTTCGTTACAGTTCATGACGACGCGGTAGCCATCGTCGGCAAAGCCCTGCTCCTGGGCGAGTTTCGCCGCGGTATATTGCAACCGACCGACAGTCGCCAGGTCATCGGCATGAATATCATTGAGCGTGGCAATGTGCTTCTTGGGAATAATCAACTGGTGCGTGGGTGCCTGGGGATTGATGTCGTTGAACGCCAGCACGTGCTCGTCTTCATAGACAATATCCGCAGGGATTTCACGGTTGATGATCTTGCAAAACAGACAGTCCATAAAAACTCCTCAATGAGCGTAAGCTGGCGACGCAGGCAGAACGACTACCTGCGAGCCTAACGAAAACGCCGCTGTGACAACAAGTGGCGCACCAACGGTGCCAGGATAAGCTCCATAGCCAGCGACATTCTGGCGCCGGGCACCACCAGGGTGTGGGGCCGGGTCATGAAGGAATCCTTGATCATCGCCAGCAGCCAGGGAAAGTCCACCGTGGAAGGGTCGCGGAAACGGATGACCACAAAGGATTCCGCATCCGTCGGTATATCCTGCACCTCAAAGGGGTTTGATGTATCCACCGTGGGCACGCGCTGAAAATTGATATGGGTGCGCGACAGCTGGGGCTGGATATAGCGCACGTAGTCATCCATACGGCCCAGAATGGTGTCGATAACCGCTTCCTGGGAATAGCCACGCATCTTGGTGTCACGATCAATTTTCTGGATCCATTCCAGGTTCATCGTGGGGGCCACGCCCACCAGCAGGTCAACGTGGCGTGCGATATCGTATTCTTCCGTGACCAGGCCACCGTGCAGACCTTCGTAAAACAGCAGATCGGTTCCGCAGGGTAGCGACTGCCACTCTGTGAAGGTGCCTACCTTATGGCCCGCCTCGATCTTTTGTTTATCCTCGGCGTGGATATAGTGCCTGAAGGTCCCCGTGCCATGCTCGCCGTATTCGATAAACATGCCTTCGAGGCGATCCAGCAGGTTGGCTTCGACGGCAAAATGCGAAAGCTCATTCTTGCGCTCGGGCTCTTCGCGGAACATGCGATGCAGTTCATCGCGGGTGTAGCGATGGAAGGCGTCACCGTCCACCATGGCAGCGTGCACGTCTTCACGCAGGAACATGCGCTCAAAGCTACGCCGCACGGTGGTGGTGCCGGCACCGGACGAGCCGGTGATGGCAATAATGGGGTATTCACGGGACATCGATCAGGTGCCTCTTGCTTGCGCTAATGCTTGCACAACCGCGTCAGGGATCGTCACCGGGCGACCCGACGCCATGTCAATCAGCAGTTGATTGATACGCGCAGTCGCCACTGTCTTGCCACTCTCGGCGTGGGCGATACGCTGATAGACCGTTAATGCCTTGCCCTCGGGGGGTGGTACAGCGGTTTCAACCACCAGGGCGTCCGGCCAGCGCGCTTCGCTTTGGTATTGCACCGCCAGATCGGCAACCACACTGGGGTAGCCTTGCATGTCCCATTCTGGCAGGTCGAGGGCGGCAAACGCCTGGATGCGCGCCTCATGGAGCAGCGATACAAGCGCATCGTGACCAAGGTGACGACCGTAGTTCATATCCGTGACACGGACGCTGAGTGAATGGCGATGAATGATCGCTGCGTCGGGAAAATCGAGCTGAACCCGTTCCATCCAGTTATCCTTGTTGTGATCGGCAAGCGAGGCAGAATGCCCCTGCGACTATAGAAGCGTCAACCTTCGGGCGAAGCGTCAACTTTCCCGTGATATCGCACGGTGCGCGATATCACGGCGGCAGATGACGCCTTCCCAATGAATCTCGTCCACGCCTTGATACGCCTTCTGTTGCGCCTGGGAGACGCTATCCCCAAGGGCGGTAACGCACAGTACGCGGCCACCTGCCGTCAGAACATCACCCTGGTCGTTGTGTTGAGTCCCCGCATGAAACACCTTGCAGCCATGGCGCTCGGCATTGGCAATACCGTGAATCACATCGCCCTTGCGATAGCTGCCCGGGTAACCGCCGGCGGCCAGTACGACCCCCACCGCCGCACGCGCGTCCCACTCGCAGCGCTGACCGGCCAGCTTGCCTTGTGCACCGGCAAGGCACAGCGCGGCAAAGTCCGAGGTCAAGCGCAGCATGATGGGCTGGGTTTCCGGGTCGCCAAAGCGGCAATTGTATTCGATCACCTTGGGGTTACCCTGGGCGTCGATCATCAGGCCGGCGTAGAGAAAGCCGTTGTAGGCATGACCTTCGGCGGCCATTCCCTTGACGGTCGGCAGAATCACCTGCTGCATGATGCGCTCATCGACATCCGGCGTGACCACGGGCGCCGGTGAGTAGGCACCCATGCCGCCGGTATTGGGTCCGCTATCACCGTCGCAGGCGCGTTTGTGGTCCTGGCTGGTCGCCATGGGCACCACGTTTTCTCCATCGACCATGACGATGAAGCTGGCTTCTTCACCGTCCAGAAACTCTTCGATCACTACCCGTGCACCCGCATCACCAAAAGCATTGGCTTCCAGCATGTCACGAATCGCGGCTTCGGCTTCCGCATGGGTCATGGCGACGATAACGCCTTTACCAGCTGCCAGGCCGTCGGCCTTGATGACAATGGGCGCGCCCACCTTGGTCAGGTATTCAAGCGCTGGCTCAACGGCCGTGAAGGTTTGATAGTCGGCCGAGGGAATCGCATGACGCGCCAGGAAGTCTTTGGTGAACGACTTCGAGCCTTCCAACTGGGCGGCTGCCTGGGTGGGGCCAAAGATGGTCAGATCCGCCGCCTGAAAGCGATCCACCACGCCTTCGACTAGCGGTGCTTCCGGCCCCACCACCGTCAACGCCACGTCTTCCTGGCGTGCAAACGCCACCAGTGCGGAAATATCGCTTGCTTCGATGGCGACGTTGGTCAGTTTTTCCTCACCGGCGGTGCCTGCATTACCCGGGGCAACAAACACCTGCGAGACGCGCGGCGATTGGGCCAGTTTCCATGCCAACGCGTGTTCACGACCACCGCCGCCTATCATCAAAACCTTCATGGATATCCTTCTTTGCGGAAGAGCAGATTAATAGCGGTATTATGCCACAGCTTGCCCGCGCGTCGCTGGCGCTTACGATGACTTGTCGTCGTTGCTCTTTTTATCATGAGCTTTATCGTCATGCGCGTTGTCGTTCCGGCCCATATCGTCGCTGTCATTTTTGCCGGTGGGCGGCGCCTGGTTCATGGTCTTCTGCCAGAAGCGCATGTTTTCCTCGGCCAGCTCACGCATGAATTCCATGGGCGTATGGCGAATGGCCTGCTGCCACTGGCTTTGCATGCGTTTTTGCTGCTCCATCATGATCTGGGTGCCCTGCTCCAGATAACGCGCCAGCGGTAGCGGTGAGGACATGTCATAGACACGAATCAACTGCGCCAGCAGGTCGTTGGAGAACACCTCGGCATCACTGTCGGCACTTTCCTGCTCGATGATAATCGACAGCAGGATCGTCCGCGTAAGGTCTTCACCGCTTTTGGCATCCTCGACCCGAAACGGCTCCTCCTCGAGAATCAGACGGCGCAGATCCTCCAGCGTCACGTAACGGCTTTGTTGGGTATCATACAATCTGCGATTGGCATATTTACGAATGACGCGCACGGCGATTCTCCTTAAACGCGATAGGGCTTTGCTTCCCGTTGCTGTTATTGTGCCTGCACTTGGCGGCCATGCAAGCCATGTAGCGATATTCAATAGGCGTAGCGTCGGCCAGGATGTCACAGACGGGCCTTTCTCTACCTTTCCAAGCACTCAACAATCGACCACTGCCATGAACCTGATTTTACTCGAACCTCACGATGTGGCCCAGAACGGCGAAGCCCTGCTACGCGACCAACGCCGCTTGACACACCTGCGCGAAGTACACCGCGCCAAGCCAGGGGATACACTCACCGTTGGCTGCTCGAACGGGCTGATCGGCAAGGCCGAGTTGACCGCGATGGGGCCCGATCAGGCGACATTGCGCTGGGAGCACCTTGACGAGGCGCCACCGCCCGCCCTGCCCGTGCACCTGGTGCTGGCGTTACCGCGTCCGCGCATGCTGGCACGCACCCTGGAGCACGTGACAGCGCTTGGGGTAAAGCGCTTGACGCTGCTGCACACCAAACGGGTCGAAAAAAGCTATTGGCAATCCCCCGAACTGCGCCCCGAGAAGATACACCAGCATCTGGTACTCGGCCTTGAGCAGGCGCGCGATACCGTGATGCCCAGCGTGACGCTGGTCAAAGGCTTTCGGGCTTTTCTCAGTGACCACTTGCCCACGCTGCTCAGCGAAGGACATGGCCTGGTCGCCCACCCCGGCATGGCGCTCCCCTGCCCAAGGGGCATCAACAGGGAAACGGTGCTGTTTATCGGGCCCGAAGGCGGCTTTATCGACTGGGAAGTGGAGCAACTGGTGAACGCGGGCTGCGAAGGCATGCATCTTGGCCCGCGTATTCTGCGAGTGGAGACCGCCGTGACGGCTTTGTTGTCACGGCTTTTTTAGGGATCAGGTTTCGTCGCTGGCGTCATCTTCGTCGGGATCATGGGCCACTACCTCTGCATCATCGCCGCAGTCGGGCTCTTGCATGAAGGTTTCACGCACATCGAGCAAACCGAGGTGGCTGATGGTGCGCCGCCCCAGTAATAGCGGGTAATTCATGTCTTCCCGGTTACGCAGGCTGAACTGCTCTTCGTAGACGGTGTCGCCCATGCACACGTTGAGCAGTACCACGGGGCGCTCGTCTACGCCACCAGCACCGCGGACTCTCAACTCGCGATAGAGTGGGCGCTCTAACTCGTCGCTAAATACCTCACCACTTTCCTGGTCTTCGAGCTTGAGACGAAAACGCACCCAGTCTTCATCGTCCTTTTCAAACATCTCGATGTCACGAGCGTCCAGCGACGAGGTCAATGCACCACTGTCGAGTTTAGCTTTGACTTCGGTTCCCCAGGGCTGCAGCGTTGCCTTTTCCACCCAGCCAAATACCTTGTCGTCATCGGCCACTGCCTGACTGCTAGCCAGTGCCGTGACAATGGCGAAACTACTCAACAATGTCGTTACTGCCTTGGGCATCATCATTTCCTGTCCTGATATCCTTTGGAAGAAGAGCTACTCAACCCGCTGGCGCAGCCGCTCGAGCAATGATTGTGTCGCAAAGCCATCCGGGGTCAATCCCTCAGCCCGCTGAAAGGCACGCAGGCCCTGGCGGGTGTTGGGTCCCATAATGCCATCGGCGCCGCCAACGTCGTAACCGGCCTGGTTGAGGTAGCGCTGAAGCGCTTGGACATCATCCCTTGTCAAAGGTGCCTCTTCACGCGGCCAGCCTTGCTGAATGCCATCACGCCCGGCAATGGCATCGCTCAGCGTTGCCACCGCCAGCGCGTAGCTGGTGGCATTGTTGTAACGCAGAATGGCGCGGAAATTGGGCCCTACTAAAAACGCCGGACCGTCGGCCCCGGCAGGCACAATGACGTCGGCACTATCAAAACGCGGGAGTTCGCCGCTCACGGCTTCCACACCCTGCTCTGCCCAGGCCTGACTGTCACGACGGCCAGTCTGGGCGTAGTCGTAGTCAGCCGGCAGATTGACCTCAACGCCCCAGGGCTGGCCAGGCTGCCAGCCCGCGCGGTCCAGGTAGTTGGCCGTTGAGGCCATGACGTCAGGAATACTCTGCCAGATGTCGCGGCGGTTATCGCCGTCACCGTCGACGGCATAGGCTTCAAAACTGGTGGGGATGAACTGAGTATGTCCCATGGCACCCGCCCAGGAGCCACGCATTTGCTCAGCGGCGATATCGCCTTGCTGGATTATCCGTAAGGCAGCCAACAGCTCCTCGCGGGCGAATTGCTGGCGACGGCCATCAAAGGCCAGCGTCGCCAATGCTTCGAGGGTGGAGAAATCACCGAAGTTGCTACCGTAATTACTTTCGATACCCCAGATGGCGACAATAATTTCGGCGGGAACACCGTAGCGTTGTTCCATTTGCTCTGCCGTACGCCGATGTTCTGCAAGCCGATCCTGCCCGTTGTTGATGCGGGTGCTGGAAACCGCCGTATCAAGGTATTCCCAGATGGGGCGCACGAATTCGGGTTGGTAGCGATCCAGCTCTATGATCCGTTCGCGGTAGCGGACCTGATCGAAAGCCTCACGTAGCGTCGCTTCGCTGATGCCCTGATCCTTGGCGTAGCGACGGAAGGCGTCGCGCCATTGGCTAAAGCTCTCGTGCTGTATGTCTTCCGCAACCTGGGCATCCACCTCGGTCATCAGTTGCTGGTTCGCAAGTGACGGAGGGCTCAAAAGCAATACGGCCGTCATCCCGAACGTGGCGCTGACCGAGGCAATTGTCAGCTTTTTATACAACGTCATTTTATACAACATCATGGCTTCCTTAAGGCAGTCCTTGGCAGCCTCCGATGATGGCGCAGAACGCTTTAGGTTACTAGAGCCTGATCACCACAGGCGAGTCAACAAGACGACGTGGGCAAGTACGACGACCACGGTTAATAGCGTGCGCAGCTGCCAGTACCAGCTTGGCCAACCAAAGCGCCCATTGCGGCTGAGATCATACCCCCAAACAAACATAAAGCCGACACCCAGCACGACCAGCCCCCACAGTGGACTGAACAGTAACGCAGGCCAGGCAATCAGGCTCGGCGCCATGGCGATCAGCAGCCGATGGTTATGACCCGGTTGCGGGTTTTGCAGCGCCGCTCCCCAGTGCGTGCCACCCAGAAACGACAGGATCACCGCGCTGTAATACAAGAACGCTCGAACTGCGGTTTCTTGCCAGGCGACTGGCCCCCACCCTGCCAACCAGAGCGTCAAAAGGAACGGCAACAAGCCTGCCAGCCCCAACAACCAGGCGGTACGGCGATCTTCCATGGATACTCTCATCAGTTACTCGTCCAACCATTACTCGTCCGTTGCTTCCAGTTGACCTTCATCGATCAACCAGCGTTGCCAGGCCTCGGGGGCCACGCGAGGTGCCGGGAAACGTTCAGCGGCGGCCCGCCATGGCTGATGCCGAGCCAGACCATTGGGCAAATTCTCCAGTTCAGGCAACCAGTGCGCCACATAAAACCCTTTAGGGTCATAGTGGCCTGCCTGCTTCAATACGTTGAAGTAACGATCCTGACGCGGGTCGCGACCCACCCCGGCAATATAGCGCCAGTTCCCCCAATTGCTTGCCACATCGTAGTCCAGCAGGCAGTGCTCAAACCAGGCGGCACCCAGTCGCCAATCCACGCCCAGATCCTTGACCAGGAAGCTGGCCACGTTCTGGCGAACACGATTGGAAATCCACCCCGTGCTCCTCAGTTCCAGCATCGCGGCATCGATAAACGGCACCCCTGTCGTGGCATTGCGCCAGGCATCGAAGTCTGCGTTGGTGGCAGGCAACTGCGCCTGACCGAATAGCGACTCGCCTTCCAGTTGCGCCGCGCGTAAAAAATATTCTCGCCACAGCAGCTCGAAACCAATCCAGTAGCTGGATTCATTACTCCCGTGCAGTGATTCCCAGGCTTTGACCTCATCCTGCACCTGGCGCGGCGATATGCAACCATGGGCCAGCCAGGGTGAAAAACGCGTAGAAAAATTAGCCCCCAAAAGCCCGTTGCGGGTTTTCTTATAGGTCGCCGGACCATGTTGCTGCCAGATATACTGGTGCAGGCGTGCGCGGCCAGCCGCCTCTCCTCCCACAAAATCGAGCCCTTGGCGTTCATCCGGTTGCCAACCCGCACTGACGGCACAGACTTTGCTCAGCGGCGGAAAGCCACGCGGCGCGTCAGGCCAGGCAGGCAAGGTAACCGGTGCCGCCAGGCTGGGGGGAATGACACAGTGCTTCTCGACCTGGCGCCGAAAGGCGGAGAAACTCTCAGGCAGTTGAGATAGATCGAACGGCAGGGCCTGTTCGTCGATCAACCGACCCGACTCATGACGCTCAACCACGATTGTCGGCGAAAGCCGATCGCTGACCGCCTGGATGTGCTGCAGCTCTTCTACGCCAACGTGCTCGGCAACTCTGACTTTACGCGCCTGGAGCTGTTCAGCCAGCGTTACAACCTCCTCGACAGGATCGCCGATTCGCACCAGAAGATCGCTGCCCCGCTGCAAGAGCTCGCCGCGTAGTTCCATCAGGCACTGCCATAGGAAGCGTAGCCTCGCCGGACCAATTCGCAGTACATCGGCGTCATCAAACAAGGGCGTCAGCCACGCTTCATCAAGCACATAAAGGCAGACGAGATGATCCGGCAGATCGTCCAGGCGCAGCAGTGGGTTATCTGTCACTCTGAGGTCGTCGTGCAGCCAGACGATATCGATCGTGCTGTTCATGCTCAGTTCTCCTCAGCGCGTTTTGCTATCCGGGCTTCGCGCTGACAGCGTTTGCTGCAATAGCGGACCTCATCCCAGCATCGCGCCCATTTCTTTCTCCAAGTAAATGGGCGCTGGCAGTGAACGCAGACTTTTTCCGGTAAATGGTGTTGATGTGTCATCTCGATGTTCGCCTGGTAGAAGGCGTACTCTAAACGTAAACATCATATCTTATACAGTACAACTATTGTACATATATTTTCCACCTCTATACGGCATCCGTTGGTGACTACAGACATAAAAAAGCCACCCGAAGGTGGCCTATGACAAAAAGAAACAAATAGCAGAGATCACGTGTTCGCTTACAACCACCCCGACAATTCATTGTTGACCACTGCCACTAGCGCATCGATGTGGTCATCCCGGTCGTTCAGGCAGGGAATATAACTGAAGGTCTCTCCCCCCGCTTCCATGAAGCTGTCGTGAATCTCTTCCTTGATTTCCTCCAGGGTCTCGACGCAGTCCGACGAAAACGCAGGCGACAGGATGGCGATGTGCTTGTGTCCCTGTTTGGCACGTTTCTCTCCCAGCTTTTAAGCCCACTGACATCAAATCATTGCCATCGTGGCTTCACAAACGTGTTTTAAAATTGTATAAAATATAAAAAAGACAATCGACGAATATCCTGTCACTGAAAACCTGGCTATCGCAAAACGACAAACAAGGTGCTCCATGAAGAAAATCCGTGTCATCGACTCCCATACGGCAGGTGAACCTACCCGACTCGTCATGGAAGGCTTTCCACTTCTGGAAGGCAAAACCATCGCGGAAAAATGCGATGACCTTAGGCAGCATCACGATCAATGGCGGCGCGTCAGCATGCTGGAACCCCGAGGGCATGATGTGTTGGTAGGCGCTCTATATTGTGAACCGGTATCACCTGGCGCCACCTGCGGGGTAATCTTTTTCAACAATACCGGCTACTTAGGCATGTGCGGTCACGGCACCATTGGCCTGGTGGCGTCGTTGTACCACTTGGGGGTTATCACCCCAGGTGAGCATTACATTGACACCACAGTGGGGCCTGTGAGCGCAACGCTTCATGAAGATGGCGCCGTAACCGTACGCAACGTGCCTGCCTACCGGTACCGTCGTGAAGTCTCCGTCGATGTACCGGGCTATGGAGTCGTCCACGGAGATATCGCATGGGGAGGCAACTGGTTTTTCCTTATCAGTGACCATGGGCAGTCGTTACGGCTCGACAATGTAGAAGCATTAACCGCTTTCACCTGGGCAGTACGTCAAGGCCTTGAAGCAGCATGCATTACCGGCGCGAATCAAGGCTTGATCGACCATATCGAACTATTTGCGGATGACCCAGAGGCGGATAGCCGCAATTTTGTTCTCTGCCCGGGCAAAGCTTATGACCGCTCGCCTTGCGGCACCGGTACAAGCGCAAAGCTCGCCTGTCTAGCCGCAGACAGCAAGCTGCCACCCCATACCACCTGGCGGCAAGCAAGCATTTGCGGAAGCCAGTTCGAAGCTTATTACGAGTGGGAAGGAGAGCAAATTCGCCCTTATATCAAAGGGCACGCTTACCTCAGTGCAGACGCCACCTTGCTTATTGATGAACAGGATCCCTTCGCATGGGGGATTACCTCATGAGACGCCCTTAACCTGACCAAACGACTCGGGGCGTCGTCACCACCGCTTTAAACACCCAGCGCCAACACGCCAAGCTCAAACAAGGCGCTGACTCAGTAGCATGCAACAACTATCAATCACCTATCCGAAAAGGAAAGCACGACAATGAACGACCAAATTTTCACCGGATGCATACCCGCGCTGATGACTCCCTGCAACGCCGACCGGCAACCTGATTTTGACGCCCTGGTCGCCAAAGGGCGCGCGTTAATCGAAACCGGCATGAGTGGTGTTGTGTATTGCGGTTCGATGGGCGACTGGCCACTATTAAGTGAAGCACAACGCCAAGAAGGCGTCGAACGCCTTGTTAAAGCTGGTATTCCCACTATCGTCGGGACAGGTGCCGTCAATAGCAAAGAAGCCATCTCCCATGCTGACCATGCCGCCAAAGTAGGCGCCCAAGGACTAATGGTAATTCCACGGGTACTGTCACGCGGTACGTCGGTCGCCGCACAAAAAGCCCACTTCTCGGCAATACTGCAAGCTGCACCGGACCTGCCTGCGGTTATTTACAACAGCCCCTATTACGGTTTTGCCACCCGCGCCGACCTATTCTTCGAGCTACGTGACCAGCACCCCAACTTAATCGGCTTTAAAGAGTTCGGCGGTGCCGATGACCTACGCTACGCGGCTGAAAACATCACCTCTCAGGACGATAAAGTAACGCTTATGGTGGGTGTCGATACCACTGTTTTTCATGGCTTCGTAAATTGCGGCGCAACAGGTGCTATCACAGGCATTGGCAACGCCCTTCCGCGCGAAGTCCTGCATCTTGTATCACTGAGTAAAAAAGCCGCCCAAGGTGACGTTGAGGCTCGCCGTCAAGCCAAAGAGCTTGAGGATGCGCTAAGCGTACTTTCCTCTTTTGATGAAGGGGCAGACCTCGTCCTGTACTACAAACACCTGATGGTACTTAACGGTGATACTGAATACGCATTGCACTTTAATGAAACCGACCAGCTAAGCGATGCCCAACGTCACTATGTAGAAGCTCAGTATGATTTATTCCGTCGCTGGTACTCACAGTGGTGCGAATCCCTGAACAATAAATAAAACGATGCTGAATACGCTCTCGACACCCACTAAGGAGACGACCATGACCCTTGAAGGCAAGATGTTAATCGGCCAACAAGCCATTCGTGGCCAGCGTGATGCAATTTTCGCCACCAACCCAGCCACGAACCACCGTCTTGAACCGGGCTACCCCGGCGGGACGCAAGAAGACGTTGATAGCGCGTGCCAACTCGCCTGGGATGCCTTCGATATCTACCGTAAAACTCGCTTGACCGATCGGGCCAATTTTCTTGAAACCATCGCCGATAATATCGAATCACTTGGCGAAGAGCTGATTGATCGTGCCGTAGAAGAAACAGGGTTACCCCACGCCCGAATTCAAGGCGAGCGCGGGCGCACCTGCCAGCAACTGCGTCTGTTTGCCAAAACCGTCCGCGCCGGTGAGTGGCTTGATGTACGTATTGATAACGCGATTCCCGAACGACGCCCTTTACCTCGCGCCGACCTTCGTCAACACCATATTGCCCTTGGCCCCGTGGTCGTTTTTGGAGCTAGCAACTTTCCACTGGCTTTCTCTGTAGCGGGGGGAGACACCGCCTCGGCGCTTGCGGCCGGGTGCCCAGTGATTGTGAAAGCCCATTCTGCTCACCCTGGCACCAGTGAACTGGTTGGGCGGGCGATACAATCAGCCATTGCTCAAAACGGCCTACCTGAGGGGGTCTTTTCACTTATCTTTGGCTCCGGTCGCGAAGTTGGCCATGCCCTGGTCACCCATCCGAATATTAAAGCCGCTGGTTTCACAGGGTCGCAGAGCGGAGGACTAGCGTTATGGCGAGCGGCCAAGTCGCGCGCCGAACCCATTCCGTTCTATGCAGAAATGAGCTCAATCAACCCGGTTTTTCTACTGCCGGAGGCACTTAAATCGAGGGGAGCTACACTAGGTGAAGCATTTATCGGCTCCATGAACATGGGTGCGGGTCAATTTTGCACCAACCCAGGATTAGTGATCGCGGTCCAGGGTCCAGAACTAGATACGTTCATCAGCGCCGCGAAGCGCGCGCTGGAAGGCAGCGAAGCACAGACAATGCTCACGCCAGGTATTCATGAAGCCTATGATGCTAGCTTAAAATCGCTTTCCACTAGTAAAGCCAAGGAAGTGGCGCGTGGGCAGAACGAGCAAGGCCCCAACCAGTGTCGGCCAGGCCTGTTTATGACCTCCGCAACTGACTTTTTAGCCGATGAAACACTACAAGCCGAAGTGTTTGGCGCAACATCAGTTATTGTGGTCTGCCAAAACGAAACCGAACGTCGCCATGTGGCCGAACACCTCGAGGGCCAATTAACAGCAACTCTGCACATGGAAGACGATGATACTGAAGCCGCGCGTGCCCTGTTACCGGTACTCGAACGAAAAGCCGGACGAATACTGGTCAACGGATGGCCGACCGGCGTAGAGGTATGTGATGCAATGGTTCATGGGGGCCCCTTCCCAGCCACATCAGATGCACGTACCACCTCAGTGGGTACCGCAGCCATTTTCAGATTCCTTCGCCCCATCTGTTATCAAGACTTACCTGCCGAATTGTTGCCCGAGGAGCTCGCCGACGATAATCCCCTTGCGCTCGACCGTCTGGTCGATGGGCAGCGCCCCATAAAATAAACAATGATTAAGCCGCTCTTCTCAGCTACCCGGAGAGCGGCTGCTATCGACGTCGCTTCCACCACTAGCGACTCACCATATCCAGCTATGCCTTAAGTACGTCATATCTAATTAGTGATATTTCAAGCAAGCCACTCTGCAGACATAGACACTCGGCGCATTTTGTATAAAATGTGCAAACATTGTTTTGGTAAATGTTGGGGCTATGGCTACGTATAAAACACGCGCACAATTTGTCGCCGACGATTTGCGCAGTCGCATTTTGGGCGGCGAATTCAAGGGCGGCACGCAGTTACGTCAGGACGCACTGGCCAGAGACTACGACGTTAGTCGTATCCCCGTGCGCGAAGCCTTGTTAACCCTTGAATCGGAAGGTTTGGTCGAATTTTATGCCCATCGTGGGGCCTTCACTACTGAGCTCTCCGTTGCCAAAATACAAGAGCTGTTTGAGCTTCGTATCCTGCTTGAGACCTATGTTTTTAGGCATTCTATACCCAAGCTGACAGAAGACGACCTCCAAAAAGCCGACAATATACTGCGCAAATACGATGAAGCATTAAATACAGGCGGGGAAATCAATAATTGGAGCGAGTACAACTACGCTTTTCACCTCACCTTATATGCGCCATCCGAGCTTCCCGAAACACTGGCGTTAATTAACCAACTAAACACCAAATCTGATCGCTATATCCGTATGCAACTCCTCTATACCCAAGAAATAGAGAAAGCTGAAGAGGAGCACCATGCCTTATTAGCGTTGGCACGTAAGGGCAGTATCGATGAAGCCTGCGAACTATTAAAGAATCATATTCGGGAAGCCTGCGAGGCGATTGTCAGCCTGCTAAAAGAACGCACGCTCAATACAGAAGGTACCTAGCTAAAGCCTCATGCATTTCGCTCCTACCACGAAATCACTGCAACTCACCTCATAGAAATCGCCGCTTGCTGCTTACCTCTGAGCCATGCGGGTGGCGTTATCAGCTTCGTTAATTTGCCCTAACAGCGTTTCCCCCACTGGCAGGATGATACCTTTCCATCCTCAGCTAGCCATCGTACCCGACAAGCGTTAGCAAGCCTGGTGACAGAGGACTCCGGAATTCATTGTTCCGTATTACCTTAGCCGTCCGCCTTGAAGCCTTCCGAAGACCCCCCTGATATCTATCCCCTCACCTACTTTTCGCCCTATACATATTGCACTCAAAAAATACATACATTATATTTTATACAATCGACAAAATTAAAAAGGGACGCAGCTTTATGGCACATACCTCTTCGCCTCCGCACAATGTTGACGCCGAGATCGTTGTGGTCGGCGCTGGCATTATCGGGATAGCCTGCGCCTTGGCACTCAGTCAGCAAGGCTGGCAGGTGCTTGTTATCGATAAACAGCTTCCAGGTCTGGGAACCTCTTTCGGTAATGCAGGACACATGGCAACCGAACAGGTATTCCCTATTGCCGACACATCAATTTTGAGGCGAATTCCCTCCATGCTGCTAGACCCAATGGGGCCGCTACGTCTTGACTGGCAATATCTACCCAAAGCCCTTCCGTGGTTTACCAAGCTACTTTTAAACCTTCGCCAAACTCCTTACCAAGCCAGTACTGCTGGGATTCGGGCGCTCAATCAATCCAGCTTATCCGCATGGCACCGACTACTCGATTCGATCGATGGTAGGGCATTGTTGAAAGAGGACGGCTCTTTTCTGATCTACGAGAACGAAGCATCCGTTCCGGAGATAAAAGCGCTGCAGTCACGAATGAACGCCCAAAACGTTGCGGCGGATCACTGGCAGGGTGACGCTATTAGGAAGTTCGCCCCGCAACTTTCCACCTCAATACAAGGTGGGCTCTTCTTCCCCGACACCGCCCATGTAGTAGACCCGTGGCAAGTGTCCAATGCGCTAGTAATGAATGCTCAGCGGAATGGCGTGCGGTTCATACAAGAAGAAGTCCTTTCAGGATCAACAAATAGCCAAGGTGTAACGTTACGAACGGCCCAAACCGAGGCAATACATGCCGACAAAGTACTGATCGCTTGTGGTGCCCATTCGCGCAAACTCACGGCTTCGCTAACCGGTAGCAAGGTGCCGCTCGATACAGAAAGGGGCTACCACCTGATGCTTCCCAATGAAAAAGCACGCCTCCCCGTCGCCATTACCTCTCTGGAACGCCGTTTTATCATGACACCGATGGAGGAAGGATTGCGTTTAGCAGGCACCGTCGAGTTTGCCGGGCTAGAGCGACCTCCCAACATGGAACGCGCATGGAAACTCCATCAGTTGAGCCGAGGACTCTTCTGCTCGGACCTTGATATCTCCGAGGCGAGCCCCTGGATGGGGTTTCGACCTTCCCTGCCTGACTCTTTACCCATCATAGACTGCGTGAACGACGGCAAAGTAATGCTGGCCTTCGGGCATCACCATCTTGGCCTCACGCAAGCCGCTGTGACCGCGGAAATTATTGCCAACCTAGCAAGACAAGGAGAAACAACAGCCAACACACCCAACCCATTGCCTGATGTATTCCCTTACCGACTGAGTCGGTTCACTTCTTAACCCTCGATACACAAGCCCAAAACAATCGTAGAGGAAACACTATGTCTTCATCTGTAACGCAAACAAGGCTCCCTAGCATGGTGGAAGTGCTGGCCGTCATGGTCGGCTTTATTGCCATCATGTTTGTCAGTATCAACGTGTTGCAATTACCCATTCAGTTGGCTCTTTTTGCCTCTTGGTTTTTAGTTATGGCTCTGGGTTTAAAACTCAAGCTTTCTTACGAGAACATGCAGAAGGGGCTAATTGATGGCATACATAACGGTATGGAAGCTGTTTTGGTTCTGACCACGGTTGGGGCACTGATTGGCACCTGGATTGCCGGGGGGATCGTCCCTAGCATTATCTACTATGGCTTATCAGTCATGAATCCGCAGATTTTCCTGTTTGCCGCCTTTATTATTTGTGCTTTAACTTCACTTGCCACTGGTACGTCATTCGGGACCGTGGGAACAGCAGGTGTCGCGATGATGGGCATAGGTCATAGCTTTGGCATCCCGCTTCCCCTTGTGGCCGGTGCGGTTATTTCTGGTGCCTATGTGGGTGACAAGATGTCACCGCTTTCCGATACAACCGTCATGACGGCCTCATTATGCAAGGTGGGTCTGATCGACCATATCCGGTCCATGATGTGGGTAAGCGTCCCCGCCATTCTAATTGCTTCCGTGTTATTCTTAGTGGTCGGCTTTTTCTACGTAGACGATAGTGCCGACACATCTCGGGCCACGATGGCCATGCAGGCACTTGAATCCCACTTTACCGTCAGCCCCTGGCTTCTATTGCCCGCTGCCATTGTCATTTTGTTGCTGACGCGTCGTTTCCCCTCCATTCCTGTCATCACCTTCGGTGCGGTTTTAGGAAGCATTTGCGCTTGGTGGGCTCAGGGAGTCGCGCCCATTGATGCAATTAGAATTGCTTATGTGGGTAACGCCATTGAATCCGACGTGGAATTTCTGAACACACTGCTGAATCGAGGCGGCATTGAGTCGATGCTCGGCGTTATTGCCCTCATCTTGTTTGCGCTTGGGCTTGGTGGCCTAATGGAGCGAGTTGGTATTCTTCAGTCAATCAGCAACGGATTCCTGCGTTGGGCCAACAACCCCGGCCGACTCACTATCTCGACAATGCTCGGCGGCTTCTTTGGGAACTTCTTCGGGGGCGCAGCTTACGTTTCATTAATCACCGCGAGCACGATCACCGAAAAGAACTACGATAAGCAGGGAATTGATCGGCGCGTTCTTTCACGTAATACCGAAGCCGGTGGCACTATCACCACCCCCATGGTCCCTTGGACAGACGGCGGGGTTTTCATGGCCGCAACGCTGGGTGTTTCGACGCTAACTTACCTGCCATTTCTGTGGTTCCACATGCTGGTAATTGCCATCGCCATTTTCTATGGTTTCGCTAATATCGCCATTTGGCGAACCCAACCTATAACCGACGACGCGCCATCGGCAGGCACAACACCTTCAATGCAAACCTCATAGGCGATCGATAAATTCGCTCCTCCCAAAACAAGGCCTGAGTTATCCAATCGATAACGCAGGCCTTTTTATGACGACATTCTAGAATTTCATTTACCTATGTTTAAGATAACCACATAGCTAAATGGTTATAGTCAATTAAGTACGCGGCAACCACCCCGACAATTCATTGTTGACCACTGCCACTAGCGCATCGATGTGGTCATCCCGGTCGTTCAGGCAGGGAATATAACTGAAGGTCTCTCCCCCCGCTTCCATGAAGCTGTCGTGAATCTCTTCCTTGATTTCCTCCAGGGTCTCGACGCAGTCCGACGAAAACGCAGGCGACAGGATGGCGATGTGCTTGTGTCCCTGTTTGGCCAATTCTGCTACGTGATCAACGGTCTGGGGGCCCACCCACTTTTCGGGGCCGAACTGCGACTGGAAGGCGGTGTCGACTTCTTCCTTGCTGAACCCCAGCTTTTCGCGCAGCAGGCGCGTGGTTTTCTGGCATTGGCAATGGTAGGGGTCGCCTTCGAGTAGATAACGCTCGGGCACACCATGATAACTGGCGACCAGCTTGGTCGGCCGGGACGTCAACCCTTCGTAGGCTTCCCGCACCGAGTTAGCCAGCGCATCCGTATAGGCCGGATGATCGAAATAAGCGGGTACGGTGCGGATGGACGGCTGCCATTTCATTTTCATCAGGGTGCGAAACGCCTGATCGTTGGCCGTCGCCGTGGTGGGCGAGCCGTACTGGGGGTAAAGCGGGAAGAAGACGATTTTTTCGCAGCCTTTTTCCTTCAGTCGATTCAGCACGCTTTCGGTCGAAGGGTTGCCGTAGCGCATGCAGAAATCGACTTCCACATCGTCGCCGTAGAGCGCCTTCAAACGTTCGGTCATTTTCTGCGTTTGCGCCCGGGTGGTGGTCAATAGCGGGCTTTCGTTCAGCTCGTTGTTCCAGATGCTTTTATAGGCGTTGCCGGATGAAAACGGCCGCTTGGTCAGGATGATCAGCTGTAGCAACGGCTGCCACTTCCAGTTGGCGTAATCGACCACCCGCTTATCAGACAGGAACTCGCTCAGGTAACGACGCATCGACCAGTAGTCGGTGGCATCCGGCGTACCCAGGTTTGCCAATACCACGCCCACCTTCGCGCGGGGCACAGGGGGATGGTCGCTGGGGGCATGCATTAGGCGACCTTCGCCCGGCTGATCCTTTGCGACTTGCTCGGTCATGATATTCACTCCTGCTGACAGCACCTTGAAAAATAAATCCTACCACTTTTCTGCAAACCGGCGGCATAAAGTTATACTATTAGCATTATTTGTACATAGTTAGGTCAATTTATGTCTAAGCCTTTACTCCTCGTGCTTGGCGACCAGCTGTCGTCTTCTCTGGTGACGCTGCGTCAGGCGCCTGATAATGCCGTCGTCGCCCTTTGCGAAGTGGCCGACGAAGCGAGCTACGTTCCCCATCACAGCCATAAGCTTGGTCTGTTCTTCGCCGCCATGCGCCACTTCGCCTACCAGCTGCGCCAACAGGGCTTCGAGGTCCACTACAGCAATCTGGATGATGCTGACAACTGCCACTCGTTGATCGGGGAAGCGGAGCGCCTGGCCCAGCTTTACGGCTGCGATGAGATACGCGTGACGCGCCCCGGCGAATGGCGGCTTTATGAAGCCATGCTGAACCGTCAAACCGCAGAATTGCCTTGGCGGCTTCACGAGGATGATCGTTTTTTCACGACACCCGATGACTTCAGCCAGTGGGCTGAGGGGCGCAAGCAGCTTCGTCTGGAGTACTTCTATCGTGAGCAGCGCAAACGCACGGGGCTGTTGATGGAAGACAATGAGCCGATGGGCGGTCAGTGGAATTTTGATCATGATAACCGCGAGCCAATCAAGGGCGACTTGGCGTTTCCGACGCCACCCAGGCATCACTACGAAAAGATGACCCAGGCCGCCTTCGATGCGGTCAAGCGCCATTTCCCCGACCATATGGGCGATCTGGCGACGTTCAACTGGCCGGTAACACGCCGCCAGGCGCTCGTGGATTTGCGCCATTTCCTTGACCACTGCCTGAGTGATTTTGGCCGCTATCAGGATGCGATCAGTGAAAGCTCCAACTTCCTGTTTCACTCGCGCCTGTCGGCCGCGCTCAATATCGGCCTGCTCTCCCCCCAGGAGGTCTGCCAGGCGGCAGAGCAGCGTTATCTCGATGAGCAAGCACCTATCAACGCCGTTGAGGGCTTTATTCGCCAGATACTTGGCTGGCGCGAGTATGTACGGGGGCTTTACTGGACGCAGATGCCCGACTACAAGCGCCGTAATTCGTTAGGTTTCGAGCGTGATCTGCCAGCCTTCTATTGGGACGCCAAGACCGATATGCACTGCTTGAAGCGAGCAGTGGAAATGACCATGGATAACGGCTATGCGCACCATATCCAGCGTCTGATGGTGACCGGCAATTTCGCTCTGCTATGCGGGGTCAAGCCGGAGGCATTGTGCGACTGGTATCTGGCGGTATACATCGATGCCTGCGAATGGGTGGAGCTGCCCAATACGCTGGGCATGGTGCTGCACGCCGACGGCGGCCAGATGGGGTCGAAGCCCTACTGCGCGTCAGGCAAATACATCAACAAGATGTCAGACCATTGCCAACACTGCCGTTACTCACCCAACCAGGTCACGGGTGAGAAGGCCTGCCCCTTCAATAGTCTGTACTGGCATTTCCTCGAGCAACACCGCGGCTCGTTACAGCAGAATCCGCGCATGAAATTGATTTATGGCTCGCTTGATCGCATGGCACCTGACAAGCGATCAGCCATTCATCAACAGGCACAGCAATTTCTCGATCAGCTTGAAACCTCGACGGGTTACGGGCAGCCCCACCATACCGCTGGCTATACAAAGGAGACCACCTCATGAGTCGATTCAGCCCGCTTGACGCCAGTGCGCCTGCGACGCTTTACCACGATGGTCACTGCCCTTTTTGCCGCGTGGAGGTCAACTGGCTTTCCCGTCACCAACACCAGGACCGCATTCGGCTGGTGGACATTCAGAGCGATGCATTCAACGCCACCCACGATCGGGGTGAGTTCGACGCCATGATGGGGTTGCTTCACGTAAAAGACAGCCAGGGCAACTGGTACATCGGCATGGAAGCAAGCCGCGCCCTGTATGCCGTTCTGGGATACCGGCGGCTGGTTTGGCTATCGTGCCTGCCGGGATTGAAAGGCGCCCTCAACTGGGGCTATCGGTGGTTTGCCCGCCGCCGGGTGCGACTGGGCCAATGGTGGGAAAAACGGTCTAACGGATCCTCATAATGCTCATGCACAAGGTTTAAAAAACCAGCGGCACACGCGAGCTTAACGGGGCGCTGTAGTGGGCATCACGTCCAATCATTTCGTCGTGGGCGACGTGCTGAACCAGATAGGCGCGGTGAATATCGGCGCGTTTCAGCTCCAGGTAGATATCGTCCAGCGCCCGAAACATCATCGGCTTGCCCCGCTGGGTCAGCATGTGGCGCTCACCTTCAACGTCTTCCAGCTCCACTTGATAAAAGCGGCTGCCCGCGTGGCTGATGACGCGTATTTCAAAATTGTCATGTTGGGCAACGAACGCCTTGAGTGACGTCATTTCCATGGTTCCCTCCTGGGTTATTAGCGTTTCAGTGGCACAGCATGCCGAAACATAATGGCATTTTTGTTGCAGTGTCACGTTCTAGCTAAGACGATGAAGCCCCAGGAGAGTTCCTGACCATCCGCCTTTGCTATTGGTATTCGGAAGGGTCGATGGCCTTGCCCAGCGAATTGCGATCGATCCAGTTGCCCGCCTTGGTCTGCTTGTAACGAAACACCACTTTATCGCCCACTTTTACCGGCAACTCCGAGTCTTCCGTCTGGTAGCTGTATTTTTCGCCGTCGACCTCGATGTAGTAGCGGTAAAGGTCAGGCATGCCCAGCCACTCCTTGAACGGCCCTTCGCGTTCAAGCGACTGCAACTCCCCGCGCGCTTCTAACTTGGGTAGACGCTGACGATTACCGCGCCGAAAACCACCTGCCATGCTGTGCTCCCGTTCTGTTTGCTGATTGGCCGGGCATTATACGAACCTGACTCCCGGTCTCAAGTTAATCACCGAAAGCTTCCCCGTAGCTATCCGGCGCCAAATCTTCAAAGCGTGTATAGCGGCCGATAAAGGCCATGTGCACGGTGCCGATGGGACCGTTACGCTGCTTACCGATAATCAGCTCGGCGATACCCTGATTATCCGGATTGTCTGGATTATAGACCTCATCGCGGTAAACAAAGGCGATAACGTCGGCATCCTGTTCGATAGCGCCCGAGTTATGGCTAACAATATCATTGGCTAACCAACAAGCATTACCCGGTACCGTCAGATCAAAGACCTCTTCTTCTCCACAAGCACGAACCTCGACGACCTTGTCCCAATATAAATCACTGGTCGCGATTTGTTTCAGCGCCTGGTTCTCTAAAAGGTCAGCATAGTGGCTAAGCGTCTTACGAGAGGGAGAATAGCTGAAGTGAGCGCTTCCTCCATGTGCGGTATTTCGCATCGATGCCATTTTGCGCTGACTGATACCTTTAGCGCCCATTGCTTGTTTAACGTACTCAAATACTTCCTGAGGAAGTGTATCAATGTTGGTATTGCTATTAGCCACGGCAGAGGCAAGCCAATTGTCCATGGCGTCTTTCTGATGGCCAAACGCCCCGATATATTCAGCATAGCGACGTTGCTGCTCAACGCTTGAGATGTCGGCGGTGTACCATCCACCGCCTTCACCAGACACGACGCGCCTAATGCGGGCCACAATGCCAAAACGCAGCAGCAAGGCGGCAACATCGTCAATCAGTCGGCGGCTAACAGTGGAAAAGTATATGCGTGTTCGCTGATTGGCATCGGTCGCAATACTGCCGTCTGTTGCCCAAAGGTGCCGCAGAAAAAGGGCAATCTGGTCGTTGGAAAGCTTAAAAAGCTCCCGGGGAATATGTTTATCAGCAGAGCGCTGACCAAATACCCCCAGTGACTTCAACCACGCCCCAACGCCACTCGCATGCCAGCGGTTTCCATTGCCGGCGATCACTAATTGATGCCAATTCCCCCTGCCAGTGTGGCGCGTTACCGTTGAGCCAAATTGTGTTGCGGCCTGGGTTACTGCTTCGCTGTTCGCTTCACTGGCCGTTGTATAACGCAGTGGCTGGCCTTTCACATAACTACCATCACCGAGCAGGTGTGCCATTAAGATGATGGCATGCTCATCCCAGACACTGGGACTATCTGGTTCAGCTAGTTGACGTGAAATAGCAAGCCGATCCCCGGTTTCCAGGCTGGCAACCGTTTTCCAGCCCCACAGCGCCTTAAGGCGATGCTCGCCGGTGCAACGGACTCTCCGACCGCTCGCAAGCGTTACTTCAAAGACAGGCTTGACACCAACTGACCATATCAAGTCCGTTTTCGCTGGCTGGAGTTTTCCACTTTCCGCCATCGAGATAACGTTTGGCGTTTGGCCTACAAGCTCGCGAATGGGTGCCCGTTCACCCGTCTCCAGGGTCACTAAGGTGTCACCTGTCACACATTCCCTCAGATCCGACATGACCGGACGCTTGTTGGGGCGCTGCTCGAGGGAACGGTTCAACTGCGAAAGGGCAACGACTGGACAGTTGAACTCTTTTGCCAACCCCTTCAGTGAACGCGAAATTTCCGAAATCTCGCCGGTGCGGTTTTCGGAGAAACCACTGATCTGCATCAACTGCAGATAGTCGATCATGATCATCGCCATGTTGCCGTGCTCGCGCACGACACGGCGAATTCGCGAACGCATTTCATTGGGCGATAGCGCCGCCGTATCATCGATAAACAGCTGCTTGTCTTTCAGCAGGTTTACCGCTGAGGTCAGTCGCGGCCAATCTTCGTCTTCCAGTTGCCCGGTACGCACGCGGGTCTGATCGATGCGCCCCAGTGAAGACAACATCCGCAGCATCAGCGATTCCGCTGGCATCTCCATGGAAAACACCATCACCGGTTTATCGCTGGAAATGACGGCGTGCTCGACCAAATTCATAGCGAAGGTCGTTTTGCCCATCGAGGGCCTTCCGGCGATGATCACCAGGTCGGACGGTTGCAGCCCGGATGTCATGTCATCGAGATCGCGAAAGCCGGACGATAAGCCGGTCATCTGGCCTTTGAGATTGAACAGCTCGTCGATGCGGTCAACCGCTTTGGTCAACAGGTCGCTCATGCCAATCGGGCCGCCGGTTTTGGGGCGCTCTTCGGCAATCTGGAAGACCAGCCGCTCGGCTTCGTTAAGCAACTCATCGGCCGGACGCCCCTGGGGGGCAAAGGCACCTTCAGCGATCTGGTTGGCCGCTCGGATCAGCTTGCGCAGCGTGGCCCGCTCGCGGACGATATCTGAATAGGCGCGGATGTTGCTTGCCGAGGGGGTGTTTCTGGCCAGCTCCGCCAGAAAGGCCAGCCCGCCCACGGTATCCAGTTGATCGCGGTCTTCAAGTGCTTCGGAGAGCGTCACGACGTCCATCGGCTGACCGGACTCAGCCAGATGGATCATCACGTTGAACACCAGGCGATGCTCGTAGCGATAGAAATCGTCGGCCACCAGGCGGTCGGAAATACCATCCCAGGCCTGATTATCCAGCATCAGCCCGCCCAGTACTGACTGCTCTGCCTCTAGCGAGTGGGGTGGTAGCTTGAGGGCTGCCGTTTCCTTGTCAGCGGGTGGCTGGTCCTGCATAACGAGCTCCTTTAAACACGACGGCGTCGTCAATAAACGCTATATCTTAGCCGCCGATGATCGCAATCACTACCGTTAGCGTCACGCTCGACTGTCTACAAATACTGACTGTCTACCAATAATAAAGGGCGCGGGGAAATCCCCGCGCCCTTTAAGACGTTGCTCGTCTTGCAGTACTTACTCTGCGACGACGACGACGCGTACTGCGGCATCCACTTCAGCGTGCAAGTGAAGCGCGATGTCGTATTCGCCGGTCTGGCGAATCGGACCCAGCGGCATACGTACTTCGCTTTTGGAAACTTCGATGCCTGCAGACGAAATGGCGTCTGCCAGGTCACGAGGACCAATTGAGCCGAACAGCTTGCCTTCTTCACCCGCTTTAGAGACCAACGACAGTTCGATGTCGTTGAGCTGTTCAGCGCGTGCTTCAGCTTCTGCCTTGCGCTCGGCCGCTTGGGCTTCGAGCTCAGCACGCTGGGCTTCGAACGCCTCAACGTTATCTTTTGTTGCCGGTACTGCCAGGCCGTAAGGCACCAGGTAGTTACGACCATAACCAGGCTTTACGGTGACTTTGTCACCTAGGCCGCCCAGCTTACCAATTTTGTCGAGCAGAATGACTTCCATCTCGTAAACCTCTAGTCAATTGCTGCGGGCAAGGCGTGCGCGAATGTTCGCGAATGTATCTATCAGCCCCAACAGCAGCACAATGAGAATCGTGGGCCAGGTCGTGATCAGCAGCACATAGAACGCTACCAGCCACAGCCCGTTCATCCCCTTTAATCCAACAATACCATGCACTAATGCAATGCCAGCCACTAGCAGCGGTATCCAGGCCAGCATCGCCAACGCGGAGATGCCCAGCACCATGCTGATAACGCTCAAGGCAATCAGCACGATCAGTTCCTTGGGTGCTAAACGCAGCCCATGAAACTCTTCACGGAAACCACCCGGGTTATAAAGCCCTGCTTGCCAGCTACGCGCCAGTGCCAGACAGGCAATCGCGGCAAGCAACACCACAAACCCGGTGACACCACCGACGACGAGCCCGGCTAGCTGCTGGGTATCATAGCCCTGATCGGCAAACTCGTTGAGCATCCGATCAACTTCCTGCGAGCTTTGGCGTAACTGCTCGAGCATTTGCTCGGTACCCGCCGGCGGGCTGAAGATCCCCAATTGAACCATCACGGCGGCGGCAATCGCGCCGAGAATAAGGGCTTCACTCCAGCGCATCCGCTCGCGCAGAACAACGGCCATCAACGTCACCAGCAAGATACTGGCCAGCGGTATCACATCGCCCTGCACCCACCACATCCCGGCTGGCAGTGCCGCCGCGATGGTGACAGGCAAGGCTTGCGCGAAACCGCGGCGAAGCGTTACCAGTGCGCTGATAGCAGCACCCAGCCAAAACAGCCAGGGCACGAAGGTGGCCAACGCTGCCCCGCCTGCGGCGTAGGGCGTACCACGCATTAGCCATCGCGCCAGTGCTAGCATCACGTTAAGCGCTTACTGGTGGCTGTCGGAATAGGGCAGCAGCGCCAGGTAGCGCGAACGCTTGATAGCCGTTGCCAGCTGACGCTGGTAGCGGGCCTTGGTGCCGGTAATGCGGCTTGGAACAATTTTACCGGTTTCGGTGACGTAAGCCTTCAGCGTGTCGAGATCTTTATAGTCGATCTGCTTGACGCCTTCGGCAGTGAAGCGGCAAAACTTACGGCGACGGAAAAAACGTGCCATGGAATAAGCTCCTTAGGTTACGTGGAGTGAATGCTATCAGGCAGATTCGGATTCAGATTCTTCAGCTTCAGCGCGCGGTTTTTCTTCGCGACGCGGACGCTTCTCTTCTGCCGGCTTCATCATCGGCGATGCTTCGGTCACGGCTTCTTTACAGCGCACAACCAGGCTGCGAATGATGGCATCGTTGAAGCGGAAGATATTCTCGATTTCGTCGAGCGTCTCACCGGTGCATTCAACGTTCATCAGCACGTAATGGGCTTTGTGGATCTTGTTGATCGGGTAAGCCAGGTGACGACGGCCCCAATCTTCAAGGCGATGCACAGTGCCGCCGCTTTCGGTAACGAGGCTGGTGTAGCGCTCGACCATGGCGGGGACCTGCTCGCTTTGATCCGGGTGGACCATAAACACGATTTCGTAATGACGCATGGGATCTCCTTGCGGTTTGGCAGCTTCTTATGCGCAAGCACTAGGCAACGCGACATAGAAGCAAGGAGTTAACTGAAGTGCCACGTCCATTGATGAATCAATGGCATTGGCATCAAGCAGAACAACGATTTAATAACCGTACGTAGCAAACGTTCATAAGAACGAGCGCCCGTTTGCCAGACAAACGGGCGCATGCATTTTAGTGGTGAGCGGGTTAACTTGCAAGCTGACGCTGGCGTACCGCTTCAAATAAACAGATACCGGCGGCAACGGACACGTTCAGACTCGACACCTGGCCGGCCATGGGCAGCTTGGCAAGGTTATCGCACGCCTCACGGGTCAAACGGCGCATACCCTTGCCTTCTGCCCCCATGACCAGTGCAGTCGGGCCCGACATGTCGATGTCGTAAACGCTGGCGTCGGCTTCACCGGCGGTGCCGGTAATCCACACACCTGAATCCTTGAGCTTCGCCATCGTCCGGGCCAGGTTGGTGACCTGATAAACCGGCACGACCTCGGCGGCGCCGCAGGCGACTTTACGCACGGTCGCGTTCAAGGGTGCAGCCTTGTCTTTCGCAACGATCACGCCGTGCGCCCCGGCAGCATCAGCACTGCGCAGACAAGCACCGAAGTTATGAACATCGGTCACACCATCCAGCACCAGTAGCAAAGGCGGCGCGCTCGACGGCCATGCGCGCAGCTTGAGCCACAGTGATTCTTCACTTTCGGGTGTCAGCGGCGGACAAAAGGCCACCACGCCTTGATGCGAAGCCCCCTGGGTCAGCTGGTCCAGCACCGTTCGAGGGTGCTCGATAATACGAGCCCCCTGGCCGCCCGCCTGACTCAGCAGTTCACTTAGCCGGTTGCCAGCGCCTTGCTGTACCCAGATTTCCCTCGGCGCTTCACCGCGCTCGAGCAGGCTCTGCAAGGCGTGAACGCCGTACACCTGGTCGAGGCCATTCGGCGTGTTCGGGCGCTTCTGTGAGGCTGGCGATTTCATGCTCAACCCTTGTTCGGTGATGGCTTGCGAGGGCCTTTGCGCGTGCGTCGAGGTCCACGACGCGTATCGGGTTTATCCTTGCCAGGCTTATCCTTGCCCGACTTTTCATTGTCGCCCTTGCCAGTCGCTTTGCCCCCTTCGGTGGACGGCTTTTTACGCGGCTGGCGGCGCGGGCGCGGCTTCTCGTCGGCCAGAGCAAAATCGATCTTGCGGTCATCCATGTCCACGCGGGCCACCTGAACGCTCAAACCATCGCCCAGGCGATAGGTCGTGCCGGTGCGCTCACCTTTCAGACGGTGTTTTTCCGCTTCGTAGTGATAGTAGTCCGATGGCAGCGAGGTGACGTGCACCAACCCTTCCACATAGAACGCATCGAGGCGGACGAACAGGCCGAACTGGGTGACCGAGGCAATGGTACCGTCGAAGGTTTCGCCCAGCTTGTCGGACATGAACTCGCACTTGAGCCAGCTTTCCACGTCGCGGGTGGCGTCGTCGGCGCGGCGCTCGGTCATGGAGCAGTGTTCACCCAGCTCGAGCATCTGCTCGAAGGTGTATGGGCACCACTTGCTCGGCGGCTCGACCGGGGCGCCTTCGACCCGCAGCACGGTATTGGTCTGGCGCGGCCCGCGAATTACCGACCGAATCGCCCGATGGACCAGCAGGTCGGGATAGCGGCGAATCGGCGAAGTAAAGTGCGCATAGGCCTGGTAGGCCAAGCCGAAGTGCCCTTCGTTCTGCGGCGAATACACCGCCTGATTCATCGAGCGCAGCATGACCGTCTGAATGATATCGAAGTCGGAACGGCCGGTAATCGTCTCACGCAACGCCTGGTAGTCCTGTGGCGTTGGCATATCGCCACCGCCCAGGGAGAGCCCCAGCTCGTTCAGGAAGAGGCGTAGCTTATCGAGCCTTTCCGGCGTCGGGCGCTCATGAATACGGTACAGCGCGGGCAAGTCATGCTTATCCAGGAAGCGCGCCGTGGCGACGTTGGCCGCCAGCATGCACTCTTCGATCATCTTGTGTGCATCGTTACGGCTGCGCGGGACGATTTTCTCGATCTTGCGCTCGTCGTTGAAGATGATCGCCGTTTCGGTGGTATCAAAGTCAATCGCGCCGCGTTCTTCACGGGCTTCGCGCAGCAGCTGGTAGAGCTCATGCAGGTTTTCCAGCGGTTTGACGAGTTTCGAGTACTCATCGCGCAGCGCCTTGCCCTCTTCGCTTTCCTTGTCCAGTATCGCGGCCACCTTGTTATAGGTAAGGCGTGCATGCGAGTTCATAACCGCTTCGTAAAAACGGTAACGGCTGATGGCGCCGGTTTTCGAGATATTCATCTCGCAAACCATCACCAGACGATCAACGTGCGGATTTAGCGAGCACAGACCATTGGAAAGCAGCTCAGGCAGCATGGGAACCACCTGACCCGGGAAGTAAACCGAGTTGCCCCGCTTGCGAGCTTCGTCGTCAAGCGGCGCGCCGGGGCGAACATAGTGCGAGACGTCGGCAATGGCCACCAGCAGCTTCCAACTGCCCGACTTGGTCTTCCAGGCACAGACCGCATCGTCGAAATCCTTGGCAGATTCATCATCGATGGTGACCAGTGGCGTATCACGCAGGTCGACCCGGTTCTGCTTATCGTCTTCAAGCACCTCTGCCGATATCCCGCTTGTCTGATCCAGCACTTCCGGCGGGAATTCGGCAGGAATCTCATAGCTGCGAATGGCGATATCGATTTCCATCCCCGGGTCCATACGCTCGCCGAGTACTTCAATCACCTCGCCCACTGGCTGTACCCGGGTTTCAGGCTGCTTGACGATCTTGGCTGAAATGACCTGTCCGTCTTTAGCACCGCTGCAGGCGCTGTGGGGGATAATCACTTCCTGGGTAATGCGCGGATTTTCGGGAATCAATATGCCGAATTCCGGGGTATTGCTGCGGTAAACACCCACAATGGTCTGCGTATTGCGGGAGATGACATCGGCAATGGTGGCTTCGTCGCGACCACGGCGGTCACGGCCACTGATTCTCACCAGTACATGGTCACCGTGGAACACACGACGCATCTGGCGCGGCGGCAATACCAGGTCCGGCTTCTTGCCGTCGTCGCGCAATAGAAAACCGAAGCCGTCACGATGGCCAAGCACCTTGCCCTTGATAAGGTCGAGCTTGTTGATCAGCGCATAGGCCCCTCGACGGTCGCGCAGCACCTGGCCGTCGCGTTCCATGGCAGCCAGCCGACGGCGCACTGCCTCATGGTGGTCTTCGTCTTCCAGCCCCAGCAGTTGGCTCATGTCTTCGTGGGTAACCGGTTTACCGTGCTGTTCCAGCGCCGCCAGTAGATACTCACGGCTCGGCGCGGGATTATCGTACTTATGCGCCTCGCGCTCGGCGTGCGGATCATCATTCAATGTCCAGTACTTCATGCGATCAACATCCTTGCTTGCGTTGGCGGGAGGCGTAAAAAAAGCGCGTGCATTGCATGCCGCGGATGAGGGCTTTCAGCGTTCACTCGGCTGAAAAATTTCATATTTTGTTTGGTCATAGGCGCATTATAGCGCTGTGACGCCCATCACCCAACCACCTTGGCAACGATTCTCGTATTTAGACGTCAAAAACCCCTGTCTAATGCTTGCATTTAGCCAATACACGGGTATCATACGCGCCACTTGCCCAGATGGCGGAATTGGTAGACGCGCTAGCTTCAGGTGCTAGTGACCGTATGGTCGTGGAGGTTCAAGTCCTCTTCTGGGCACCAATCAAACTTGTGTTATCCCCTTTCCACAAGGCTGATTGGTGTTGAAACGTTGTGTTCGCCCAGGTGGCGGAATTGGTAGACGCGCTAGCTTCAGGTGCTAGTGACCGTATGGTCGTGGAGGTTCAAGTCCTCTCCTGGGCACCAATCGAACACAGCCCGCAAGTGACAATATGATGCGCCCAGGTGGCGGAATTGGTAGACGCGCTAGCTTCAGGTGCTAGTGACCGTATGGTCGTGGAGGTTCAAGTCCTCTCCTGGGCACCATTTAATAGTCCTCGCATCATTTGAACGCCAAAATTACCCCTTATTGATAACGCCCCGGCTTTTTCGCCACTTCTTCCAGTGCCCAGCCATCGGTACGGATTTCGCTTTCCAGAACACTCTCGACGTTATCATTCAGCTCATGGAAAAAATCCAGGCCGGTACGCGCTTCGATGTCATCGATGCTGACCAGGTAGTCGTCCAGCGGCTCGTTGCCGCGCACGTCCTGGGGCATGATGAAGGCAAGCGCCAGCGGTGCTTCATCGTGGGGCGCTACAATGATCTTGTAGAACGCCTCGGGCACTTCGACCAGACCCACACGATTGAAGACATTATCCATTAACTTGTCAGGAAAAACGGGGCCGGTAATGATTTGCAATCGATCAAAACGCGGCGCGAAATGATCCATGACCGCTTCTTCCAAACGCTGCCATAATCGGCGGTTCAGATTGGGCCGTTGGGGGGTCATGTTGCTCATGTAGAAGGTATCGAGCTGTGCGCTACGGCCGTGAACGGCGGCAATTGCATAGTTGGGAGCCAGATGGCCGCGGTCGTAGCCGCTGCCGGAATAGCTGTCAGTACCCACCGGCCATAATGTCCGCCAGTCGGGACGGAAGTCCGGGCGCGATCCTATACGCGTATCGTCCACGGCGGCGACCTGATAACTGACCCAGAGCGGGTTGACGCGAACGTCCGACCAGCCGACCAGGTATCCGTCGTTACGCAGCACCCGGTGGAATGAAGTCAGACTCAGCGCCTCCCAGGTTGGTACGCCCTGCCAAGTGTACATATCTTGATGCTGGCGCTCCTGGTATTGCCAGAGCACGCCGCCCAGCACCACAAACAGCACGAGAATCCCTATTCGTCTGGCCTGCCGACGCCAACCCAAGCGTAACTTACCCAATCCCACAACTCCCCTGACCCGCTAGATTCAGCCCCTGATCAAACAGGGCGCGTTACCAACCCAGTGAAAACATGGTTTCCAGATCGTGACGCGAGTGTACCTGCATGGCGTTGAGCGTTTCCGTGTCGCTGATGCCTTCTACGGCATTGAGTCGTTCGGTAACCAGGTCAGCCAGGCTCTCGAAGTCGCGAGTCCGTGCGATAGCCACCAGATCGTAGCGACCGCAGGTCGAATACACTTCGCTGATACCGTCGACGTCCGCCAGGCGCTCAGCGACGGCCTTGACCTGACCTTTCTCGGTATTGATTAGGATGACTGCGTTTTGCATCGCGCCCTCATGAACTGTGGGTGTTGGATATGGTCTGATAGGAGACGAGTATAACAGGGCCCTGGCAGTGGGCGTAGTGGTGCTAGAAATAGTCGTTCCTCAGCGTGACCGATTGTCGCTGCCTTGTTCAGGTGATTCGCACTCCACGACGAGTTCCGCTAGCATCCAGATAGGCGCTGATTATATTCAGCGCTTTATAAAAAAAGCACCGTCAATAACAGACACCGTGACAATACGTCAGTCAATGACGACTAGGAGCAACCATGGCTAACCAAAGCCGACGTGCCTTCATGCGATCCAGCATACTCAGCCTTGCTGCCCTGCCGCTGGGCGCGGGTATCCTGTCCAAAACCGCCTTTGCACAAACATTGCCACGCCTGGACCCTTCGGCAAGCAATGCCCAGGCATTGAGCTACGTGGAGGATGCAGCGGATGCCAGCGATCACCCGGCCTACGAAGATGGCCAGCGGTGCGACAACTGCATGTTCTACTCCGCCGATAATCAGGGCTGCCAACTTTTCCCGGAAAACAGCGTCGAGCCAGGGGGCTGGTGCCAGTCCTGGGTTGCACAGGGCTAACAACCAAAATGGCAGAGACGCCATGCGCCTCTGCCATCCAGTCATGCTGGCTTGACGTCACTCTTCGCTTTGAGCGCTTTCTTCCACCGGCCAGCGGTAACGACGCGTGACGCGCCCCTCTTCCATGGAGATCAAGTGGACGGGGAACCCCCATAGCTTCTGCAAATGCCGAATCACCGGATATACGCTGCGTGCCAACGGGCGACGGCTGTCTTGCACGTGGTGCAGTGTGAGTGAACGGTCACCCCGAATGGCCGCTTCCACGACCTGAATATTGGGCTCGCGCACCGATAGCGCATATTGCGTCGCCAGCGCATCACGCACTCGCCGGTAGCCCTGTTCGTTGTGAATGGCCGCCACCTCCAGCATTTCCTCCTGATCATCGTCGACCACCAGAAACAGCTTGTGATCGCGCATCACCTTGGGCGACAAAAACTGCTGGATAAATGATTCATCCTTGAAGTTACGCATCGCAAATTCAACCGTTTCACGCCAGGGCGAGCCCGCCATATCCGGAAACCACCGACGATCCTCGTCAGTGGGCGCTTCGCAGATGCGCTTGATATCCATAAAAATGGCGAAGCCCAGGGCATAGGGGTTGATGCCGCTGTAGTAAGGGCTATCAAACCCGGGCTGGTTGATCACCGCCGCATGGGACTGTAAAAACTCGAGCATCACCCCTTCATCGACATTGCCATCGTCGTAAAGGCGATTCATCAGGGTATAGTGCCAGAAGCACGCCCAGCCCTCGTTCATTACCTGGGTTTGCCGCTGGGGATAAAAATACTGCGCCAGTTTACGCACAATACGCACGATTTCGCGCTGCCATGGGGCCAGCAGTGGTGCGTTCTTCTCGACAAAGTAGAGCAGGTTTTCCTGGGGTTCGGAGGGATAACGGCCGCCGCTATGCAGCCCAAGCGGGTCGTCTTCTTCAGGCGATAAACTGCCGGGCAGCGGCTCGACGCCTTCCGGACTGTCGGGGATCGTGCGCCACAGCAGGTTCACCTGGGTTTGCAGGTAGGCCTCGCGTTCGTCCTGACGCTTGGCTTCTTCTTCCGCCGAAATCGGCGACGGGCGCTTGTAACGGTCCACTCCATAGTTTTGCAGCGCATGGCAGGCATCCAACAACTGCTCGACCGCCTGAACACCATGGCGCTCCTCGCACCGGGCGATGTACTGACGGGCAAACACCAGATAATCGACGATGGACTCCGCATCGGTCCAGGTGCGAAACAGGTAGTTGCCCTTGAAGAAGGAGTTATGCCCGTAGCAGGCATGCGCCATGACCAGCACCTGCATCATCAGGGTATTTTCTTCCATCAGGTAGGCGATGCAGGGGTTGGAGTTGATGACCAGCTCATAGGCAAGCCCCATCTGGCCGCGCTTGTAGGCCTGTTCGACGGCCAGAAACTGCTTGCCGAACGACCAGTGGTGATAGCCTACCGGCATGCCGACGCTGGCATAGGCATCCATCATCTGCTCGGTGGTGATCACTTCAATCTGGTTGGGATAGGTATCCAGCCGGTATTCGTCGGCGAGCCGGGCAAGCTCGGCGTCAAAACGCTCGAGCACGTTGAAGTTCCAGTCAGAACCGGTCGCAATCGGCTTGCGGGTGGCATTCATGGCTCACTCCTCAACGGTCAGTCAGTGCTGCTGACTCAAGCGACGCTTGAACAGTTCACGGAAGACGGGGTAAATATCCCCAGCCTCGACTATCTGGCGCATGGCAAATTGTTCGGGGAAACGAGCGGCTACGGCCTCATATTCCTGCCAGAGCGACTGATGGTCGTGGGGGGTGATTTCCACATAGGCATAGTACTGGAGCTGCGGCATCAGCTGCTTGACCAGCAAGTCGCGGCACACGTTTGAATCATCATCCCAGTTGTCGCCGTCGGAGGCTTGGGCGACATACAGATTCCACTGCTCTGCCGGGTACCGCTTGTCGATGATCTTCTTGACCAGAGTAAGCGCACTGGACACGATGGTGCCGCCGGTTTCCCTCGAGTAGAAGAACTCCTCTTCGCTGACTTCCCGGGCGGCGGTATGGTGGCGGACAAACACAAGCTCGACTTTCTCATAGTGTTTTTCCAGAAACAGATACAGCAGCAGGAAAAACCGCTTGGCGATGTCCTTGTGGTTCTGGGTCATCGAACCCGAAACATCCATGACACAGAACATCACCGCCTGGCTTGAGGGCTGTGGCTGAGCGGCCAGCTGGTGATAGCGCAGGTCGTAGGTGTCGATGAACGGCACCGCTTCGATGCGTTTTTCCAGGCGCTCGATCTCGGCTTTCAATTCAGTGATGCGAGCGGGGTTACGCAGCACCGGGTCTTTACGCTCCTCGGCCTCGAGTGCCTGCTGAGCTTCTCGCAGGGCGCGCTTGATAGGCGCGCGCATGGCGATACGCCGGGCATAGGCTTCACGCATCGAGCGGGTAATACTGATGCGCGAAGGCACCCCGTCCCTCGCCAGGCCTGCGCGCACCATCTTGATTTCCTGCAGCGACTTGAGCGGCTTTCGTTGAAGGTGAGGCAGTTCCAGCCCATCAAAGACAAATTCCAGAAACTCTTCACGACTCAGGGTGAAGGCAAATTCATCGGTGCCTTCACCCTGATTGGAAGCGTTGCCTTCACCGGAGCCGCTGCCGCCGCCCTGTCCGGGCGGACGGTGGATTTTATCCCCCGCCAGAAACTCCTTGTTGCCAGGCGAGACGATTTCACGCGCCCCGCCCGGTCCGTGCTGAAACACCGGCTCGGAGATATCCTTGGTGGGGATCGATACCTTCTCGCCCCGCTCCATGTCGGTGATCGAGCGGCGGTTGACGGCTTCTTCCACGGAGCGCTTAATATGCTTGCGATAGCGCTCCAGAAAGCGTTGCCGATTGACCGCGCTCTTGTGCTTGGCATTGGGCCTGCGATCGATGAAGTAGGTCATATGACCTCCTTTTTAAGCGCATCCGCTACTGGGACTTGCGTACGCGCAGGTACCACTCGGAGAGTAGCCGCACCTGTTTTTCGGTGTAGCCACGATCCACCATTCGCGCGACAAAGTCTTCGTGCTTTTTCTGATCCGACTTCGACGCCTTGGCATTGAAGGAGATCACCGGCAGCAGTTCTTCGGTGTTGGCGAACATCTTGTGTTCGATCACGCCTTTGAGCTTTTCATAAGACTGCCAGCTGGGGTTCATGCCGTTATTTTGCGCGCGGGCACGCAGCACGAAATTGACCACTTCATGGCGGAAGTCCTTGGGATTGGAGATACCCGCCGGTTTCTCGATTTTTTCCAGGTCTTCGTTGAGCGCCTGACGGTCGAACAGCTCACCGGTATCAGGGTCGCGGTATTCCTGATCCTGAATCCAGAAGTCTGCATAGGTGACATAGCGGTCAAAAATATTCTGCCCGTACTCGCTGTAGGACTCCAGGTAAGCGGTCTGGATTTCCTTGCCGATAAACTCGACGTAGCGCGGGGCCAGAAACTCCTTGATAAAGCCGATGTAGCGTTCGAATACTTCCGACGGCAGCTGTTCGCGCTCGAGAGCCTGTTCCAGCACGTAAAGCAAATGCACGGGGTTGGCCGCCGTTTCCGTGCCATCAAAGTTGAACACCTTGGAGAGAATCTTGAAGGCAAAGCGGGTTGATAGACCCTGCATACCTTCATCCACCCCGGCGGCGTCGCGATATTCCTGAATCGACTTGGCTCGCGGGTCGGTATCCTTGAGATTTTCGCCATCGTAGACGCGCATCTTCGAGTAGATGCTTGAGTTTTCGGGCACTTTCAACCGCGAAAGCACCGAGAATTGCGCCAGCATGCGTAGCGTATCAGGCGCGCAGGGCGCGGCGTTAAGCGACGAGTCTTCGAGCAGTTTCTGGTAAATCTTGATTTCTTCGGTTACCCGCAGGCAGTAAGGCACCTTGACGATATACACCCGGTCAAGAAACGCCTCGTTGTTGCGGTTATTGCGGAATGCCTGCCACTCGGATTCGTTGGAGTGGGCCAGGATCACACCGTCGAAGGGGATCGCGCCCATGCCCTCGGTGGGGTTGTAGTTGCCTTCCTGGGTGGCGGTCAGCAGCGGGTGCAGCACCTTGATGGGTGCCTTGAACATCTCGACGAATTCCATCAACCCCTGGTTGGCACGGCACAGGCCACCGGAAAAGCTGTAGGCATCCGGATCATCCTGGGAATAAAGCTCCAGCTGGCGAATGTCGACCTTGCCGACCAGGGACGAAATATCCTGGTTGTTCTCATCACCGGGTTCGGTTTTGGAGATGGCGATCTGGTTAAGCCGTGACGGGTATAATCGCACGACCCGGAACTGGGAAATATCGCCACCATATTCTTTCAAACGCTTGGCCGCCCAGGGCGACATCACGCTTTTAAGGTAGCGTTGAGGAATGCCGTACTCTTTTTCGAGCAGCTCGCCGTCTTCTTCCGGCGAAAACAGGCCAAGCGGTGATTCGTACACCGGCGAGCCTTTAATGGCATAAAAAGGAATCCGTTCCATCAACAGTTTGAGGCGCTCCGCCAGCGACGATTTACCCCCGCCCACCGGCCCCAGCAGGTAGAGAATCTGTTTACGCTCTTCAAGTCCCTGGGCCGCATGTCGAAAGTAAGCCACGATCTGTTCGATGGCTTCTTCCATACCGTGGAACTCGGCGAACGCGGGATAGCGCCGAATGACTTTATTGGAAAAAATGCGCGAGAGACGCGAGTCCTTGGCGGTGTCGATGACCTCAGGCTCACCAATGGCTTCCAGCAGGCGCTCGGCCGCGCTGGCGTAGGCCTTGGAGTCGCGGCGACAAAGCGCCAGGTACTCCTCAAGGCTCATGTCTTCTTGCTGAACGCGGGCAAAACGGTCTTGAACGTGATCAAAGATGCTCATGGAACTCTCCTGTAGCCCATCCCCAGGCAGTCGCCAGCCAATCAACATCGGTGCGATATGCCGAACGAGGTGTCGCTTATCAGCATAGTCAGCATTAGCAAAATGTGATGACTCAAACTTCAACGCTGCGGCGTTAATATTATGAGCATAAGAGGGGAAGATTAGTTGCGTTGACAGGCCCAACGCACAGCGCCGCCAGAAAGGCGGCGCCAGGGAATCCGTTAACGGGTATGGATCTATTCAAGCACTTCCTGGATATCGTTCAGCAACTGGTCGAGTAATTCAACGGTGGTGTTCCAGGCGCAGACAAACCGTGCCCCGCCGGCGCCAATGAAGGTATAGAAGGTCCAGTCTCTGGCTTTCAACGCTTCGATGGCACGGGGCGGCAATTCAACGAAGACGCTGTTGGCCTGCGTCGGAAACATCAGCGACACGCCGGGCAACGCCTGCAGGCCGTCAGACAGGTAGCGCGCCATGGCATTGGCGTGCTGGGCATTGGTCAACCAGGCACCGCTTTCCAGCAATCCCAGCCAGGGCGCGGAGACAAAACGCATTTTGGACGCCAGTTGGCCTGCCTGTTTGCAGCGGTAGGAAAAATCTTCGGCCAGCTCCCGGTTGAAGAACAAAATAGCCTCACCGAACGCTAAGCCGTTTTTGGTACCCGAGAAACACAGCGCATCGACACCCACCTGCCAGGTCAGCTCGGCCGGGGTGGCGTCCAGACTGGCGCAGGCGTTGGCAAAGCGGGCGCCGTCCATATGCAGGCGCAGGTCGTACTTATCTGCCATGGCGCGAATGGCCAGAAGCTCCTCCCGGGAATAGACCGTGCCGACTTCAGTGGCCTGGGTCAGCGAAATGACCTTGGGTTTTGGGTAGTGAATATCGCTGCGCTTGGTGACCAGCGCTTCAATGCCTTCCGGGGTCAACTTGCCGTTGGCACCCGGCGACGTCAGCAGCTTGGCACCGTTGGAAAAGAACTCGGGGCCACCGCATTCGTCGGTTTCAATGTGGGCCAGCTCGTGGCAGATCACACTGTGGTAGCTACGCCCCATCGCGGAGAGGGCCAGTGAATTGGCAGCGGTACCGTTGAAGACAAAAAAGACGTCACAGTCGAAGTCGAACATGTCGCGAAAACGATCGGCGGCGCGGGCTGTCCAGCGGTCGTTGCCGTAGGCTAGATCATCGGCTTGATTGGCTTCCAGCAGATACTCCATGGCTTCCGGGCAAATACCGGAGGTATTATCACTGGCCAAAAATCGTGGGGTACACTCCGAGGTCATGGCGATAGTCCTTGTGGCGAGTCCTTGTGGATAGACCTTTTATCTGACAGTCAAACGACGCAGGCTGGGTGCCACCTGCATCGTCGTCACCCGCCAGGTTGGCTAACGGGTGGGGTAAACAGTCTATCGCCATTTCAACGTTATAAGGAAGCCGCCAGGCGGGTGCCCTGATCAATAGCGCGTTTGGCATCAAGCTCAGCGGCTTCATCGGCGCCGCCGATCACGTGCACGCGGTGCCCCGACTGCTCCAGCGGCACGATCAAATCGCGCACCGATTCCTGACCAGCACAGACCACGATGGAAGCCACGTCGAGCACCTGATTCTGCCCTTCTTGGCGGATGTGTAGACCGTCGTCATCGATCTTGAGGTACTCACAGCCGGTGAGGGTTTTGACGCCGCGCTGTTTAAGCGACGCGCGATGCACCCAACCGGTGGTCTTGCCCAGGTATTTGCCCGGCTTGGAAGTTTTACGCTGGAGCATGACGATCTCTCTTGGCGACGCGGGCGGCGCGGGTGCTTTCAAGCCCCCCCTTGCGTCCATCGCCAGATCCACCCCCCATTCGTCACACCATGCAGCCAGATCGAGCGTCGGATGCGCCTGATGCGCCAACAGCTCGGACACATCAAAGCCGATACCGCCCGCCCCAATCACCGCGACGGTTGAGCCAACGCGTTCAGGGCGTTCAATCGCTTCAGCATAGCTCAGCACCTTGGGATGGTCGGCACCGGGCAGCGTCAGTTCACGGGGCATGACGCCGGTGGCAATCACCACGTCATCGAAGTCCGCTAACGCGTCGACCGTGGCGCTGGTGTTCAAGCGAACCTCCACGGCATGCTTTTCCAGCATCACGCGGTAGTAACGCAGCGTTTCGTTGAACTCCTCTTTGCCGGGGATCTTGCGGGCGTAATTGAACTGCCCGCCGAGCTCGCCACGACGTTCAAACAGCACGACGGCATGGCCGCGGCGAGCCGCCTCCACGGCTGTCGCCAGGCCCGCCGGGCCGCCGCCGACCACCGCGACCCGCTTCGCCGTGCGGGCAGGCTCAAGCGTCAGTTCGGTTTCATGGCAGGCGCGAGGATTCACCAGGCAGGAGGTCAGCTTGCCCGCAAATGTGTGATCCAGGCAGGCCTGATTGCAGGCGATACAGGTGTTGATCTCGTCGGCCAGCCCCGCTTCGGCCTTGCGTACCCATTCCGGGTCGGCAAGAAACGGCCGCGCCATCGACACCATGTCCGCATGCCCTTCGGCGAGCACCCGCTCTGCCACCTCCGGCATGTTGATGCGATTGGTGGTGATCAGCGGAATCGAAAGCGCCCCCTTCATTCGCCTGGTCACTTCGCTGAACGCCGCCCGGGGAACGCTGGTGACAATGGTCGGCACCCGGGCCTCGTGCCAGCCAATGCCGGTATTGATCACGTCGGCACCGGCAGCTTCAATGGCTTTTCCCAGGGCAACGACTTCTTCCCAGGAGCTGCCCTCCTCCACCAGGTCAATCATCGACAGGCGGAAAATCACCAGGCACCGCTCACCCACGGCGGCGCGGATGCGTTTGACGATTTCGATGGGAAAGCGGATCCGCCGCTCAAAGTCACCGCCCCATTCGTCGTCGCGCTGATTGGTGCGCTGGCAGATAAACTGGTTGATCAGATAGCCCTCGGAGCCCATCACCTCAACGCCATCGTAGCCCGCCTGCTGGGCGAGATTGGCACAGCGCACGTAGTCGGCAATTTGCTGCTCGACCTCATCGCTGGTCAGCGCGCGCGGTGTAAAGGGATTGATCGGGGCCTGGATCGCCGATGGCGCGACCAGTTCAGGGGAGTACGCATAGCGGCCGGCATGCAGAATCTGCATGCAGAGATGCCCTCCCTCCGCATGAACGGCGTCGACGACATGACGGTGCTCCGCCAACTGCGAAGTTTCGGTCAGCGCATTCGCCCCCTGAAATACCGCGCCCTCGGCATTGGGGGCAATGCCCCCGGTCACGATCAGGCCAACCCCGGCACGCGCACGCTCGGCGTAAAACGCGGCCAAGCGCTCAAAGCCATTGGGCGCTTCTTCCAGGTTGGTGTGCATGGAGCCCATCAAAACCCGATTTGGCAGCGCTAAATGCCCCAGTCTGATCGGACGGAAAAGATGCGGATAGGCAGGCGCACGAGTCATCACGGTTCTCCAGAGGGTTATTTGATGATTATTCAAACAAGCGTATGACATCCTGCCCGTCACGTACAGCCCCCGGTCCTGATAACAAGCCCTGATAACAAGTCTTGCTGGCAAGGCCTGATGGTAGACTCTGATGACAGGTTCTGGTGATAGGTTCTGGTGATAGGTTCTGGTGATAGGTTCTGGTGATAGGCTCAGGTGAAAGGGCCTTGCCCACTCAGCAAAAGGGCGTCACATTACCCGGCTAACGATAAGGGACTGTTTTAAGGGAATGTGCTATGCCATTGATGTATTTTTTAGCGCCGCTGACCACTGTGCTGATCTGGTCGGGCAACATGACCATCAACCAGCTCACCGTGGGCGCCATTGCGCCGAGCAGCATCGCGTTTTTGCGCTGGCTGCTGGCACTGGTGGTGATGACGCCTTTTGTGCTGCCCGCTGCCATACGCCACCGTGAGGAAATCCGCCGCCACTGGCCAAAACTGGCTTTGTTGGGGCTCCTGGGCATGGGCCTATGGCAAGGCTTGGCCTATGTCGCCGCGGAAACCACCAGCGCCACCAACATGGGCATACTGGCGGCAATGGTGCCACTGCTGACCGTGCTGTTGAGCGCATTGATTCTACGCGAGCCGCCGACCCGTGGAGGTGTGGCAGGCGGGATCCTGGCGTTTATCGGCGTGACTGTCCTGCTGGGTCGCGGCAACCCGCTTTCGCTGCTACAGCTGGAGGTTGTCTATGGTGACGCACTGATGGTGGTAGCCGCCACCTGCTATGCGCTTTACGGCGTCATGCTCAAGCGCTGGTCGATGAAGTTGCCACCCTGGGTCATGCTTTACGCCCAGGTGTGCTTTGCCGTGCTGTTACTGCTGCCACCTTACTTGATGGGGCCAATGACGCCGGTGGATAGCCAAAACATTGGACTCATCCTCTACGCGGGTATCCCCGCATCGATCATCACCACCTTTTTATGGATGCGTGCCGTCCGCCAAATAGGCGCCAGCCAGGCGAGTATTTTCATCAACCTGATGCCACTTTTCAGCGCCCTCATCGCCATGGCGTTTCTGGGCGAGCAGGTGGCGGGCTTCCACTTTATCGGTGGCCTGCTGATACTGGCGGGCGTCATCATGGCGCAAACGTTGACCCAGCCCTTGGCCCAAGGCTTTAAGAGAGAAGGTGCTGCCATACGTAAACGCAGCTAATGAAATTCATACTTGTAAAAAAAAATATCTCTACTAAACTTGTACGTACATTCATTGAAACAACATCTTTGGATGATAAAGCACTCAACCAGATCATAAGGATTTGCCATGAAAAACGTAATTAGGACAGTCGCGCTGGTAGGTACATTTGGCTTGATGTCAGGAATGGCATTCGCCGAACATCATGAAGACATGAAAGATCATGAAATGAACGAAGCGGAAGCAAGCGTCGATTCCGCCAATGATCCTTCTGACGGTCAGTCCGAACCAGATGCAATGATGTCTGATGACGCCGTAGTAGAAGACGAGAACACCACGGAGAGTGCCAACGACCCGGATGACGGTACGACAGAGCCCGAGGGACAGTTGGAAGACGGTGAAGTCGCTGAAGACAACGGTGTAGACTCGGCAAACGACCCCGAAGATTGATCAGCCACTCTTGTCACCTTGTAAAAGCCCCGGCGTCTAGCCGGGGTTTTTTGTTGGCGCCGAGCGACAAAGGTAGAGCCATTGTCACAGCTCATCGATCGAGAGTGTTATGATGACACGATGGTTTTCACACAAAGGGTAATGCATGTCCCTAGAAGAACTGCACCTTAATCTCCGCAACCTGACGAGCGATGACTATGAACAGCTGAAGTCATTGATGGATGCGGTGTATCACGATATCGGGGGTGCCTGGCCGAAGCTTACGATCGATAAACTGATCCAGGAGTTTCCTGATGGCCAGATCGCTATCGAGGACGACGGAATCCTGGTTGGCGTGGCGCTGACCGTTCAGGTGGATTACGACGAGTTTTCCAACCCGCACAAGTACGACGACCTGATCGGCCATCGTGAAATCATCCGCAATGATCAGGATGGCGATGCCATGTACGGCCTGGATGTGCTGATTCATCCCGACTATCGCGGCTACCGCCTGGGCCGCCGCCTTTACGAGGCGCGCAAGGAACTGTGCCGTTCGCATAACCTGCGTGCCATTCTGGCGGGTGGGCGAATTCCCGAATACCACCAGCATTCCGATGAGTTGTCCCCGGCCCAGTACATCGACAAAGTATCGCGTAAAGAGATTTACGACCCGATTCTGTCGTTCCAGTTGGCTAACGACTTCCAGGTCAAGCGCCTGCTACGCAAGTACCTGCCGGAAGACGAGCAGTCCCGGGGCTACGCCACGCTGCTTGAGTGGAACAATATTCTCTTCGAGCCCGCGGAAAGCGTGCTGGACACCCGCCCGACACAAGTGCGTGTGGGGGCAGTGCAATGGCAGATGCGCGAGTTCTCTTCCGTGGAAGCCGCATTACAGCAGATCGAGTACTTTGTGGACGCGCTGTCGGATTACCAAAGTGACTTTGCTGTCTTCCCCGAGCTGTTCAACGCGCCGCTGATGGGGCTGCAGGACCGTGAAGCCCAGCAGGACCAGATGGGCGCGATTCGCTTTCTGGCGGGCTTTACCGAGCGTTTTGTCGCCGAGCTGTCGCGGATGGCGGTGTCCTATAACATCAATATTATCGGCGGCTCGATGATCGAGGCCGGCGAGGATGACCGGCTGTATAACATCACCTACCTGCTTCACCGCGATGGCAGCATCGAGAAGCAGTCGAAACTGCATATCACGCCCCAGGAGCGACGCGACTGGGTCATCGAAGGCGGTGACGATCTGCAGGTGTTCGATACCGACGCAGGCCGTGTAGGCATTCTGATCTGCTACGACGTGGAGTTCCCTGAACTGGGCCGCCTGCTTGCCGACCAGGATATGGACATCCTGTTTGTGCCTTTCTGGACCGACACCAAGAACGGCTACCTGCGGGTGCGCCATTGCGCCCAGGCGCGCGCCATCGAAAACGAGTGCTACGTGGTGCTGTGCGGCAGCGTCGGCAACCTGCCGTCGATCGAGAACCTGGACATCCAGTACGCACAGTCGGCGGTGTTCTCGCCGTCCGACTTTGCCTTCCCCCACGACGCGGTGCTGGCGGAAACCACGCCCAATACCGAGATGATCTTCTTCTCGGACCTGGACCTGACTCGCCTGACCGTGGTGCGCGCCGAAGGCTCGGTGACCAACCTGAAAGACCGCCGCAAGGATCTCTTCGACCTGCGCTGGCGCGACTGGTCCTGGAAGTCAGGCGCCAATCTCGATGACTGATTTGAAGTCAGCTTAAGCTTCAAGCACTCCGTAGGATCGGAATCAGCTCGAAGCGGGGGTTATTCGCCCACGGATGGCGAATGTAGCGCCCAGGGATGGGTTCACAGCGCCCCCGCGGAGGGCTGTTCCGATCCGGGCGACTGCCTGATCAATCAGGCCAGACAAGGTGCGCAGGGACGCGCCCCTTGGCATCAAACGCGACGCCTTCATCGCGTAGTTTTTGATGCTGGCGGGCCGCGCCGCCGTGGTCGGCCAGTTTCAACGATGCGGCAATGACCCGGTGCCAGGGCAACTGGTGACCGTCCGGCAAGTGGCGCATGGCAGACCCCACCATGCGTGGGGTCGCCCCTTCGGTCATTGCCGCAATCCGCCCGTAGGTCGTGACCCGCCCCGCCGGTATCTGATCGACAATGGTATAGATCTGTTCGAGTAGTTCGGGCCGGGGCATCGTTTGACTCTCCTGCTAAATCGCTTTTATCAACCACTGCCATACCGTTTCAGCGTCTTCGCTCACGATACGACGGCTGGGCCTTACGAGCCAGAAACGCTCCTCACTTGGCACGCTGACCGAAAACGGTGCCACGAGATCATCGCGCTGCTCAAGCAGGCGACGATGCGTCAGCGCAACACCGCCTCCCTGGCTTGCCAGCGCCAGCGTCATGACCTGATTATCGCAGGTCAGCGCGTGGCACTGTGCCTCCACATGTGACACCCCCGCCGTCTGCAACCAGCCAGGCCAGCCAACCCCAAAGCCCACTGCGTGGAGCAGGGTGTGCCCGGCCAGGTCGCTCGGCGCGCCGAGCGTTGCAGCGATAGCGGGGGTACAGACGGGCAATAGCTGCTCGTCGCCGAGCGGGTACATCTCGACGCCGCTCCAGTCCCCTCGCCCATAGCGAATTTCGATATCGGCGCCCTCCGGGCCAAAATCATCGGGCCAGATGGCGCTGACCAGACGCAGCGATAGCTTGGGATGCCGGTGATGCAGCTGAATCAGCCTCGGCGCCAGCCACACCTGCTGAATGACCGGTGTGGCGCGCAGGGTGACCGGCTGCTCGAGGGTCATGCCGAACACTTCCGAGGTGCCCTCGCTGATCCGCGCGAAGGCATCGTGAATACTCGGCAGCCAGGCCTGCCCGGCGGGCGTAAGGGTCAGGCTTCGGGCATGCCTAACGAACAGCTTCTGCCCCAGACGATCCTCCAGCAGTCGAATGCGCTGACTGATCGCCGCCTGGGTCACCCCCAGCTCGTTACCGGCAGCGGTAAAGCTGAGCGTTCGGGCGGCGGATTCAAAGGCCTGTAGCCATAGTAACGGCGGCAATGCACTCATGGGAAAGCAACCTATAAGCTGAACGGGGTCTCAGGGGTCAGATTAATCGTTTGTCACTGCCAATGCGACTGCGCATCCTAGATGGGCGTTATTTAGTCAATGCCGGGAGGAAGTGATGAACAGTGCCGTTTTCGCTGAAGAGCAATACCAAGCGCCGCAAATGGGCGAATTAGCCCCCTACCAGGACGGTCCATCACTAACTGAGGCAGTGCCCACCGATGAAGGCATCCGCCTTACATGGCAGGATGGCCAGCACACCATGCTACCGCTGCTGTGGCTGCGCGACCATTGCGCCTGCCCTGCCTGTCGGCACCCGCAAACCCGCGAGCGCTTGTACCTGCCGCTTGAGGATATCAGTGAAACGCCAGCAATCGAACTAGCGGGCGGACATCTCTACCTGACCTGGCAGGATGGCCACGAAAGTGCCTTCCACAGCGGATGGCTTTACCAGCGCCGCCCGGAAGCCGAGATCCCCACGGCCGTTCCATCGCTGACCCCCTGGCGGGATCAGTTCACCCCTGAGCGCATCCCCCATGCCGATTTCCTGACGCCCGACGGCGAAAAAGCCTGGCTGACGGCCATGTTGCGCGATGGTCTGGCGCTGATCACTGAAGGCCCGCTGGTTGAGGAAGAAGTCAGCCGCCTGGCGGAGCGTATCGGCCCCCAGCGTGCCACCAACTTTGGCTCGCGCTTTGATGTCCGCTCAAAGCCCAACCCCAACAATGCCGCCTACACCGCCGTCGGCCTGCCGCTGCACATCGACCTGCCCAACTGGCGTCAGCCGCCGGATATTCAACTGCTCTACTGCCTGCAGAACGAGGCGAGTGGCGGTCAATCGCTGTTTGCCGATGGCGCACGGGTGGTCAACGCATTACGCCAACAGGATCCGGAAGCCCTGAAGATTCTGAGCGAAACCGCGATCGATTTTCGCTTTCAGGACGACACGCACGACATTTCAGTGCGTGAGCCGGTCATCAAGCTCGACGCTGACGGCAACCTCATCGAAATGCGCCTCAACAACTGGATTCGCGACACGCTGCACCTGCCGGCGCCCAAGATGGCCGCCTGGTACCGCGCCTACCGCGTTCTATGGCAGTTGTTTCACAGCGAGGCGCACCAGATCGAGTTCACCCTACTACCCGGCCAGATGGTGGCGTTCGATAACCGCCGTGTCCTCCATGGACGGCGCGAATTCGACCCCAACAGCGGCGCACGTCACTTGCAGGGCACCTATCTAGACCGTGACATGCTCGCTTCCAAGCTTCGTGTTCTGGCGCGTACTGCATGAAACAGTTCATGAAATAGCGCGTGAGAAAGCGCATGAAAAGATGCATGAGAAGCACATGACGAGCATGCATTGACAATAAACCAAGCAAGGAGATCGTATGACACATCTGAAACCTCTCGCCTCGGGCATTGCCTTTGCCAGTGCAGCGCTGTTTGCTTCAGCAGCCCACGCCGATGACCAGACCCTCGACTTTGGCGTGCCTGCCTGGCCAGGCATTACCGTCAAGACCGCCATCGCCGAGCAGCTGCTCAACCCGCTAGGCTACGAGACCACGACCCAGGAAATCGGCCTGCAGGTGATTTACCAGGGTATTGAAAGCGGCGATATCGATGCTTTTCTGGGTGCCTGGCTGCCGGCTCAGCGTGAGATGTTCAACCCGCGCAAGGAGTCCGGCGTACTGGTCGATGTGGCCAACAACGTCGATGGCGCGCAAATGACCCTGGCCGTGCCGGAATACCTTTATGAAGACGGCCTGCAAAGCTTTGCCGATCTGGATGATTACCGTGACCAGTTGAATGGCGAGATTCATGGCTTTGGTGCCGGTTCAGCGGCCAGCGAAATCCTCAACAACGCCATTGATAACGACACCTGGGGACTCGGCGACTGGCAATTGGTCGACACCAGCGAAGTCGCGATGCTCTCCGCCGCCCGCGATTCGATCTCTCGTGAAGAGCCCATCGTATGGGTTGGCTGGACACCGCACTGGATGAACCTTGAGTTACCGATGCGCTATCTCGACGACGAGAAAGACCTGTTCGGCGAGAACAATGGTGAAAGCGAAGTGCTCACGCTGATGCGTTCCGGCTACGCCGACGCCAACCCCAATGTCGTGACGTTCTTTGAACAGTTCACCTTCAGCGCCGAAGAACAGAGCTGGATGATCCAGCAGTTCGGCCAGGAAGAGCGTGAACTGGACGGTGTCGCCGAGCAGTGGATCAACGAAAACGCCGAACGGGTGGAAGCCATGCTCGCCGACGTGACCACCACCGACGGCGACCCCGCCTGGCCAGTTATCGAGAGCCAGCTTAACGAGTAACAAGCGCCGTTAACGTTGTCGAGGGAGCTACTTTTCCATCTGGTTTTCCATATGACCGCCATGGAGGGCGGGGATGCCGGAATCGCCGGGAGTATTTCCCGGCCCTGGAAAAAGCCCCTCGCTTCAACCTGCCCCAGCACCCCGTTTATTGAGTCTTTGTAGAAGGCGACTGATCAGGGGTCAGCTTTCCCGGTAAGTGTCGCCATGACGCGTCGCTGGCCACCCTGCTCGCGATGTTCGCCGAGCCAAACCCCCTGCCATGTGCCCAGCACCAAGCGGCTATCACGCACCGCCAGTGTCAATTGAGTTCCCAACAGGCTTGCCATGACATGGGCAGGCATGTCATCCGGGCCTTCCAGCGTATGACGGAAATAATCCAACCCCTCCGGCACCAATCGACGCATGAAGGCGTCCATATCATGGCGAACATCCGGGTCGCTATTTTCATTGAGCGTCAGCGAGGCCGAGGTATGCAGTAGCTGCAGGTGCAAAACGCCCATCTCACATTCCGCCAGCCAGGGTAGCGCCTCGACCAGCTCGTGGGTGATAAGATGAAAGCCCCGTGGCCGCTCGGTTAGGTGAATTTCATCCTGATGCCACATAACCATCGCCTTAACATAATGAGTGAGTCACGCTATTCATTGTTATGGGCGACGCCCGAATTAGCAACCACCCGCCACCTCAGGAGCAGACAATGTTAAAACCATGGAAGGTGTTAAAACCATGGAAGGCGTTAAAACCATGGAAGGTCGTCCTTGGCAGTGCTGCCATTGCCGGTTGTACCGGCATTCCCGACGGTACTCAGCCCGTTACCGGCTTTGAGCTGGACCGCTACCTGGGCCAGTGGTATGAAATCGCCCGGCTGGATCATTCCTTTGAGGAAGGGCTTGAATGCGTGACGGCGACTTACAGCCTTCGCGAGGATGACGGCGTCCGAGTGATCAACCGCGGCTACAACCCGGAGGAACAGGCCTGGGATGAAGCCGAAGGGCGCGCTTACTTTATCGACGATGACGATATCGGACGACTGAAAGTCAGTTTCTTTGGCCCCTTCTACGGCGGTTACAACATTCTGGCGCTGGATGATGACTACCAGTGGGCGCTGGTATCAGGCCCCAACCGTGATTACCTTTGGATTCTTTCGCGGACGCCGGACATGGACAGCGAGCTGGAAAACCGCCTGCGCGAGCGGGCGGCCGAGCTGGATTTTCCAACCGACGAACTGATCGATGTCGCCCATGGAGAAATATGCCCCGAGCGCTAAAGCGGCATGGCAGGCACGCGCATGGCCATTTCTTCCTGAAGGTAATCGATAAAGGCACTGATGCGCCTGGGTATATGACGACGATGCTCAAATAGCGCGTAGAAATCCGCACGCACGCCTTGCCAGCCGGGTAACAACGGCACCAGCGCGCCACTGGCAAGGTGCTCGTTGACATCCCACCAGGAACGCAGCATCACCCCATGACCTTCGAGCGCCAGGCGGGTCACCACCTCGCCGTCGTTACTGGCAAGTCGACCGCTGACTTTTACCGATTGAACATTGGCTGGCGAGCCACAGCGCTCGAATCTCCACACTGGAAAATCACTGTCGTTTTCACGGATGACCAGACAGCTATGCTGCGCCAGATCGGCAGGCGTGGTTAACGCAGGCATCCGTTCGAGGTAGCCGGGCGATGCGCAAAGCACGCGACGATTGACCAGGATTCGCCTGGCCACCAGGCGGGAGTCCGGCGGCTCGCCGATGCGCACCCCCACATCAAAACCGTGGTCGCTTAGATTCAGCGGGAAATTGGTCAATTCCAGCCAGCTTTCAATCGCCGGGTTCTCGACACAAAAGCCGGACAGCAACGGCGCGACATGTCGCCTGCCAAAACCAAAGGTGGCGTTTACCCGCAATCGCCCGCCAAGTGCCTGGCTGAACGAATCCCCGAGGCCATTTTCCAGTTCGTCGAGCTCTTCAAGAATCAGTCCCCCTCGGGCCAGATAGTGCTCACCCTCAGCCGTCAGTGTCAGGCGCCGCGTGGTTCGCGCCGCCAGCATCACGCCCAGCCGGGCTTCCAGCTGTTTTAGCCGCTTGCTGACCGCCGAGAGCGAGAGACCCAACTCCCGCGCGGTAGCGGTCAAACTACCAGCCCGCGCCAACTGCTGAAAAAATGCCAAATCATCCAGGGGAGTCACTGATTCTTTACCTCAAGGCAACAATAGCTTGCATCATAGACTAATTATCTTCTTTGCTATAGGGACTACACTCACCTTACAACGACACGCTACCGCATCGTTCATTGTGCATAGCTCATAGTAAATAGCTCTAGTAAATAGCTCATTGCGCCTACCTAAACAGGAGTCACCATGGCCCACCGTATTGCAGTGATTGCCGGCGACGGCATTGGCACCGAAGTCATGCCCGAAGGCATCCGTGCGCTGGAAGCTGCCGCCAAGCGTTTTAACATCCCGCTGGAATTCACCACCTTTGAGTTCGGCAGCTGCGACTACTATCTGGAACACGGAAGCATGTTGCCGGATGACTGGTTCGAGCAGCTGAAAGGCTTCGACGCCTTGTTTTATGGCGCGGTGGGCTGGCCCGACAAGGTGCCCGACCATATTTCCCTGTGGGGCTCGCTGTTGCAGTTCCGTCGCCGCTTTGATCAGTACATCAACCTGCGCCCGTGCAAGCTGATGCCCGGCATCAAAAGTCCGTTGGCAGGCCGCGAGCCCGGCGATATCGATTTTTACGTCGTGCGCGAAAACACCGAGGGCGAGTACTCGAGCATCGGCGGCAAAATGTTTGAGGGCACCGAGCGCGAAATCGTCCTTCAGGAAACGGTGATGAGCCGCACCGGCATTGACCGGGTCCTCAAGTACGCCTTTGACCTGGCGCAGACCCGCCCGCGTAAAAAGCTGACCTCAGCCACCAAGTCCAACGGCATCTCGATCACCATGCCCTACTGGGATGAGCGCGTGGCGGAGATGGCCAACAGCTATCCAGAGATCGCCGTGGATAAATTCCATATCGATATCCTGACTGCCAACTTTGTGCTGCACCCGGACTGGTTCGACGTGGTGGTGGGCAGCAACCTGTTCGGCGATATTCTTTCCGATTTAGGCCCCGCCTGTACCGGCACTATCGGCATTGCGCCCTCGGCCAACATCAACCCGGAAGGCAACTTCCCCAGTCTGTTTGAGCCGGTTCACGGCAGCGCACCGGATATTGCCGGCAAGGGCATCGCCAATCCCATCGGCCAGATCTGGTCCGGCGCCATGATGCTCGAACACCTGGGTTATCAAGAAGCCGGGGAAGCAATGGTCACGGCCATTGAAGCCGTACTGAGTGACGGCAATAGCCAAGCGCTCACCCGCGATATCGGCGGACAAGGCAGCACGGAAAGCCTGGGCAAGGCCATTGCCGAGCGAATTGCCGCGCACTGACGTCATCTTGATCACTCATTAGCATAGGCCGACACTGACGTCGCGACTGGCTGCCCGAACAAGCCCAACCGGGCAGCCAATGTATGACTTCCAACTCTTTATGTTCTACATTTTCCTGAGAGCGAGTGAAGGCTGCTTCACTCGCTCATAACAAGTTTTCAAACAACAATCAGGACAATGCTATGAAACTCGGACGCCGTCAGTTTCTTTCGGCAACGGCCACCCTGGCCGCGGTCGGTACATCACCTCAGCTTTTTGCGTGGCAGTCCTCTCCAGGCCCTACCCCGGAGCGATATCCCATCGAGGCCTGGCAGGTCGAGGATCAACGCTTCAGTAATTACATGCTTTTCAATAGTCCTCTGGAGCGACACTGGAGCGGAGGGCTCTGGGCAGAGGGACCCGCCTGGAACGCCATCGGTCGCTATGTCGTGTTCAGCGATATACCCCGTGCCAAGCAGATGCGTTGGGACGAAGCCACGGGGCAGGTCAGCGTTCTTAGGGACAATGTCGGGCACTCTAACGGCAACACCTTCGATCATCAGGGTCGGCTAATCGCTTGCGAACACTACCCCTCACGCGTTCTGCGCTACGAGTGGGATGGCAGCACAACGGTGCTTGCCGAGCGCTATCAAGGCAAGCCACTCAACGCCCCCAATGATGTCATTGCTCTACCGTCAGGAGGCGTGATTTTCACCGATCCCGGCTATGGTGCTCACTTCGACTATGAAGGGAAAAAACGCGACCTGGAACTCGACACGGCGATCTATTACGTTGATGACAGCCTCGATGAACCCATCATGCTGACCGATGACATTCATAAGCCAAACGGTATTGTCATGACACCGGATGGCGAGGGATTCTACGCAAGTGACAGCGCGCCTACCCATTTCGACGAGCCTGCGCGAATTATCCGCTGGACGCTTGGCGAAGATGGCCGCAGTGTCAGCGACCGGCAAGTGATCGTGACCAGCGAAGATACGATTTTCGACGGCATGACGTGCGATGTAGATGGCAATATCTGGTCAAGTGCCAATGGTGGAGAAGGCATCGATGGCGTCGTGGTCTTCTCCCCGGAAGGCACCTTGCTCGGACGAGTCTTGTTGCCCGAAGTCTGCTCGAACGTGTGTTTTGCGGGTCAGGATCGAAACCGGCTATTCATGACCGCCAGCCAATCCGTCTACACCATCTACACGGCGGCACGCGGCGCCTAGCCATTGGCGATACCTGAACGAGAGAAGCCTCGCCGGATGATGCCGACGAGGCTTTCTTGTGCCACAGCTGCAAGCGATTAGCTGGCCAGTTTGGCCGCGATGCCTGCAACATGCTCACCCTGGAAGCGGGCAATTTTCAGTTCGCGATCATCCGGCTGGCGAGAACCATCACCACCGGCAATGGTGGCGGCGCCATAGGGTGTACCGCCACTTACCTTGGAAATATCGAACTGCTCTTCGATACCATAGCCAATCGGCACGATCACCATGCCGTGATGGGCCAATGTGGTCCAGGTAGACGTGATGGTCATTTCATCGCCGCCGCCGGTGCCGGTAGAGGTAAACACGCTGGCCACCTTGCCGCGCAGCGCGCCATTCGCCCAGAGCCCACCAGTCTGGTCAAAGAAAGTACGCATCTGACCGGCCATGTTGCCAAAGCGCGTGGGGGTGCCAAAGATGATGGCGTCGTAATCGGCAAGCTCCTGTGGCGTTGCTTCAGGCGTCGTGAAATCCTGCTTGCCACCGGCATTCTTGAAGGCTTCTTCCGGCATGGTTTCCGGCACGCGCTTGACGGTAACCTCCACGCCATCGACGCTCCTGGCACCCTCGGCAACGGCCGCCGCCAGCGTATCGATGTGACCATACATGGAATAGTAAAGAACCAGTACTTTCGTCATTGCTCACTCCTTTGCGCTGCGATTGATGATGTCTGAGTTGATAAACACAACATAACGCAGTAGCGCGTAGAAAAAAGCGAATGTTTTCGACCGCGAGCATCGATTTCATCGATGCTCTGCCATTTGCGCTTTCGTCGTTCGCTGACTAGCTTTTACTTCATCCCTGCATCCATGGAGAAAGGAATGACAATTTTCGAAGCGTTACGTAAAGACCACGATATTCAGCGCGACCTCCTGGCGCGCCTGGTGGAAACCCATGGCGACAGCGATGAAAGGGAGCAGCTCTATCAGCAGGTTCGCGCGGAATTGAAATTTCACGCCAATGCCGAAGAGCGCGCGCTTTACATCCCCATGATGGACGTTGACCTGACCCAGGAAAAAGCGCGCCACAGCGTGGCTGAGCACCACGAAATCGACGAAATGATCGAGCTGCTCGACGACACCGATTTCAGCGCAACCAGTTGGCTGACCCACGCCAAGAAACTCCAGCACCTGGTCACCCATCACCTGGATGAAGAAGAACACGAGGTCTTTCAGCTCGCCGGACGAGGCCTTGAAGACCCGCAGAAAACCGCGCTTGCCGAAGAATACAACGAAGAAATGCAGCGCCAGCGTTCGGCTTGACCATCGAGCAGGATCGATAACGCCCGAGTTGCACAGCAAGTGGCTCCCGGGCGTTTTTTATCGGCAATCTTTCACGATGCCACCGCGCTTTTTCATTCGAACGACGCCCAGGGTTGCCGGTCAAGCGGAAGATGGTAAAGGTAGGCCACGTTTATCAGCTTGTTGCACTGCCAATGACACAACACAACGTTACCCGGCGAAGTTCTCTCTCTGGCGCTGTTACCCGTCACGAGGTGCCAGCATGCTAGGCGAGTGGCTGGACTGGACCCTCGACGAGCAGCGCGATACGCCCCGCAAAGGCAGTTTTGCCAGTGGTCGCTTCGACATCAGCGCGCCCGGCGTTCTGCGCCTGACGCCGCACCGTCAACGGCCCGATGCGCACGCCTGTATCTTTTCAGCCGCCATTCACGGCAACGAAACCGCCCCCGTCGAACTGTTAGGTGCCTGGCTGAGCGAACTGGAAGCCGGAACGCTAACGCTCGGCGCCCCGGTGCTGGTGATGCTTGGCAATATTCCTGCTCTCAAGGCCCAGCAGCGCTTTATCCACACCAACCTCAATCGACTCTTCGAGCGCGGGCTCTCTGCCAGCGGCGACGAGCCGGACCGGGCGCGCCAGCTGATGGCCGAGGTTGATGACTTTTTCAGCGACAACGCTGCATTACCCAAGCTCCACTACGATCTCCACACGGCGATTCGCGCTAGCCTCTACCCGCGTTTTGTCGTGGAGCCCTATGGGGATAGCGACACACACAGCGAACAGTGGCAGTGGCTGGCCGCTGCCGATATGCAGGCCGTGTTGCACCAGCACCAACATAGCTGGACATTCTCCCACTACAGCAAGCATTATCACGGCGCTAAATCATTTACCTTCGAGCTGGGCCGGGTAGCGCCGTTCGGGCAGAACGACATGGCGTCGCTTACGCCGATGCAGGCCCTGCTGGGTCGGCTCAGCGAAGGCACTACACCGGCGGAAAGTGACATTGAAGCGGTGACGTTTTTCCGCGTACGGCATGAGTTGATGCGCCACGGCGGCCATTTCACGCTGTGCTTCGACGATGACACCCCCAATTTCACCCGTTTTGCGCCTGGAACCTGCTTAGCCAACGACAGCCAAACCGGTGAATATCGGGTGGGCGATACCCCGCTCCACGTGGTATTTCCCAATGCCAACGTTGAAATTGGCGCGCGCGCCGCGCTCTTGGTGGTTCCCTGCGCACCACCCACAAATGCTTAAGGGATGACAACAACAATCCACTGGCGATGATCACCCGCTTGACGTTGTCTACGACTAACGTTGAGCCATTAAAAACATCAGGAGAACGTGCATCGGCCGTTTAGCCTGATAGAATCGCCCCTTTTTTCGCGCCAGCCGCCACCAACATTCACTGTTGCCGCGGCAACCCAGTATTGGAGCCAAGCACATGGCCGCTACGCCTATTCCTCTTGAAGTGCGTAATATAAAAAAACGCTTCGGCGATACGGAAGTTCTGAAAGGCCTTTCCCTACAGGCCCATAAAGGGGATGTCATCACCCTCATTGGGGCATCAGGGTCGGGTAAAAGTACCTTTTTGCGCTGCATGAACCTGCTTGAACAGCCTGACGAAGGCGACCTTTACGTGCACGGCGAAGAAATCCGCTTCAAGAACACCCGCCGTGGCCGCGAGCCCGCCGACTGGAAGCAGGTGGTGCAGATGCGCGCCAAGCTGTCGATGGTGTTTCAAAGCTTTAATTTGTGGGCACACATGACGCTGCTCGAAAACATCATCGAGGCGCCGATCCATGTACTGGGCAAACCCAAGAAAGAAGCCATCGAGCACGCCCATGCACTTCTTGAAAGGGTCGGCCTGACGGCCCGTGCGAATGCCTACCCAGCGCAGATGTCGGGTGGCCAGCAGCAGCGTGGCGCCATTGCCCGCGCGCTGGCCATGGACCCGGAGGTCATGCTGTTCGATGAACCCACCTCGGCGCTGGACCCTGAACTGGTGGGCGATGTCCTCAACGTCATGCATGGCCTGGCCGAAGAAGGCCGCACCATGGTGGTGGTCACCCATGAGATGGGCTTTGCCCGGGACGTCTCCAGCCAGGTGATTTACCTCCACGAAGGCATGGTGGAAGAAGCGGGGCCGCCTGAAGAACTGATCGGCAACCCTCAATCTCCGCGCCTGCAGCAGTTCCTGGCGCCCAAATACTGATACGCGAGGCTCACTATGCTTGATCTTCATGGTTACGGCCCGCGCTTGCTGGAAGGCGCCGGCGTAACGCTTCAGCTAGCCCTGTTATCGCTGCTTCTCGCCGTGGTACTCGGGCTTATCACCGCCAGCGCGAAGATGTCGCGCAGCTGGCTGGCCCACCGTACCGCGACGCTTTACACCACCGTTATCCGCGGCGTTCCCGACCTGGTGCTGATGATGCTGCTGTTCTTCGGCGGGCAAATCGGCGTCAACATGATCACCGACTGGCTGTACTATCAATTTGATATCGATATTTTCATTAATATCAATGAGTTTGTCGCGGGCGTCGTGACCATCGGGCTGATTTTCGGCGCCTACATGGGCGAAACCTTTCGCGGCGCCTTCATGGCGGTGGATCACGGCCAAATCGAAGCCGGCAAGGCTTACGGCATGAGCAATTCACTGGTATTCCGGCGCATCCGCTTCCCGCAAATGATGCGCCACGCCCTGCCAGGCCTGTCCAACAATTGGATGGTATTGCTAAAGACCACCGCGCTGGTCTCGGTCATCGGTCTTTCCGACATGGTCCGCGTGGCGTCCGAGGCCTCCAAGGCCACCCGCGAGCCGTTCACCTTCATGATTGTAGTGGCGCTCATCTACCTGTTGATCGCCAGCGTCTCGGAGTGGATATTTATCCGCCTGCAAAAGCGCTATGACATCGGGTACGGGGAGGCAGACTAATGGAATCCCTACTTACCTGGCTGGAAACCCAGCTCGCCGATAACAGCATTTTCACCCTGCAAACGCTGGCCCACTACGGCGAAGGCCTGACGACCACCGTTCAGCTCGTTTTCCTCTCGCTGATTATCGGGCTTATTGCGGCGGTGCCGCTCGCCATTGGTCGCGGTTCCAGGCATGCCTGGATCAAATGGCCAATCTTTGCCTACACCTACGTCTTTCGCGGCACCCCGCTACTCATCCAGCTCTACCTGATCTACTACGGTGTGGTGTTCGTTGACGGCATCCAGGAGACCTGGCTGTGGCTCATTCTGGAAGACCCTTTTGTACCGGCATTGATTGCCTTCACGCTTAATACCGCCGCCTACACGACCGAAATCTTTCGCGGTGCCATCAAGTCCACCTCGAAAGGCGAAATCGAGGCCGCGCGGGCTTACGGCATGTCCCCCGGCTTGACCATGCGTCGGATCATCATTCCCAGTGCCTTCCGGCGCGCCCTGCCCGCCTATGGCAATGAAGTGATTTTCATGCTCCACGCCAGCGCGATCGCCAGCGTGGTCACCATCATGGATCTGACCGGTGCGGCGCGCTTTGTCTATGCCCGTTACTACGCGCCCTTCGATGCCTTTTTATTCGTCGCGGCCATTTATCTGTGCCTCACCTTTGCGATTCTGTATTTCTTCCGCCATCTGGAGAAAAAACTGCTGGCCCATCTACAACCCCAAACCGGGTAGTGTGAAACAAACGTTAGTTCATACGTCGACAAAACATTGTTGTCGGCGCTAAGCTGACGAAGGTTATGTTCCTCACCACTTGGTGAATTACGTCCATCAGGAGACTCATAATGAAAAAAGTCCTAACACTTTCTCTACTTGGCCTGGCGATGGCTGCATCCAGTGCCCAGGCGCAGGATTACGAAGAAGTTCGCATCGGCGTGGATGTTCCCTACGAGCCAATGGAATACCGCACCCCTGACGGTGATCTCACTGGCTTCGATATTGATCTGGGCAACGCCCTTTGCGAAGAAATCGGCGTTAGCTGCGAATGGGTTGTTCAAGGCTGGGACGGCATCATTCCTGGCCTCCTGTCACGTAAATACGATGCCATCATGTCGTCCATGACCATCAACGATGATCGTCGCGAACAGGTGCTGTTCTCAGACCCCTACATCACGCCGCCGTCTGCCTGGTTTGCCCCTGCAGGCGTCGAGTTTGACGCCGTCAACGAAGAAACGCTCACCGGCATGACCATCGGTGTACAGCGCGGCACCCTGCAGGACAACTACGTCACCGACATGTATGGTGATGTGGCGGACATCAACCGCTATGCAACCGCCGATGACATGGTGCTGGACATGGAATCCGAGCGTCTGGATATCCTGTTCCTCGACTTCCCGGTGGGCAAATCCACCCTGCTGGAAAGTGAAGAAGGCGACTACATCGTTGTCGGCGACATGCTGACCGAGCCGAAAGAATACTTCGGCGACGGTTTCGGTATTGCCTTCCGCCAGCGCGATGAAGCACTTGCCGAACAGTTCAACGAAGCCCTTGAAACCCTTCGTGACAACGGCACCTACGACGAAATCTACGCACGTTACTTCGACGCAGAGTAAGCAATCCCCCTCCCCAGCCTTATGGGGAGGGACTTCTTCTGTCTTATCGACTGCTAACCTATCTCCACGAGCGCCTTACCTATCTCCATCACCGCCTGACCTTTCTAGCCTCCCCGACCAAGATTCATTGAGCCTTAAGTGAACCGACGCTCTATCTCTCGGTCTTTGCATTAGTAGCATTATCCATTGATAAGCCCCACTTAGCGTCATTCACAGGGAGGTACTATGGCGGTTTCAGCAAAACCCTCATCGCACTGGACAGGCTGGGCACAGTGGCTCGCTCTGTTCACCATGACGATGGACCATGTGACGCGCTATGTCATACCCGAGGGCTGGGGCCTTGAGTGGGTGGGGTCATCCGTGGGCCGTATTGCCTTCCCGCTGTTTGCCGCGATGGTCGCCTGGCACGGCCTTTTCAATACGCGGAACCCGATGCGTTACGCCCGGCGCATGCTGATTATCGGATTGATCGCGCAACTGCCTTACATGCTGATGCCGCGTGAATCCGACGCCTTCATCCTCAACATCTGCTTTACGCTGGCTACCGGCCTCGCGCTGGGGTCACTGGTACGGCTGGGGTGGCAGCACTATCAGCAGGAAAGCATTCACTTTGGCTGGCTGCTGGGCGGTGCCGCGGCAGGGGTCACCCTATGGTATCTACTCGGCTTTTGGGTCGAATATAGCCACTACGGATTGCTTTTGATTCCCTTGCTGATGTTTGCCATGCAGGCGCTGAACGACGCCGAGCGCCATTTTTCAGCGCGACTATGGGCAGGACTGGCGGCTTTTCCGGTCTTGTGGATAGCAGGCCAGATGAATGCTTCCGATATGGCCAAGTCGTTTACGGTAGGCACCTGTATTGTCGTTCTGGTGCTAGCAGCGGGCGTCGCACAGCGCATACCTACCCTTCAGTGGACCATGCCCAGGCGCTTATGGCTGGCCTGGTACCCTGGTCATTTCGCCCTGATCGCGCTATGGCTCCTGATCAGTGGCCAGTTCAGCTAGTCGAATCGTCAGCCGGGGAACGGAACCGGGCCCGTTTTTTCGCTTCATCCAGCATCCACGGCTGATAGCGTCGACGCTGGGCGCGGCCTCCCATTTTGGCTTGGTACATGGCCAGGTCGGCTTGTTTCAATAACTCGTCATGCTGACAACCACAAGCTTGAAAACAGGTGTAACCAATACTTGGCGTCACATCTACCCAGTGGGTATCCAGCTTATATGCGCCGGAAAGCGCATGCTGTACCGCCTGCATATACGCTTCAGACCAGTCGTCCAGCGCCTTTGATGTAGCGGTATTGGTCAACGCCAACAGCACGAACTCATCACCGCTGAGTCGAGCAGCCATGTCGCCTGCGTGTAGACACCCCTCCAGGCGGCGCGCTACCTGAATCAGCAAGTCGTCACCGGCAGCGTGGCCAAGCGTATCGTTGATCAGTTTGAAACGGTCCAGATCCATGAACAGCAGCAGGCCACTGGCGGACTTTTCATCTGTGCAAAGCGTCTCAAGCCGCTCCATGAACATGCGCCGGTTGGGCAGGTCGGTCAATGCATCATAGTAGGCCTGGCGGTAGATCGTCGCTTCGCGGGCAGCCATGCTGACCCGCAGTGAAATATTGTCGTGGATGATCAACCCCAGGCGTCGACTGGTGACAATCAGCAGCCCTAAAAACACCGTCATTATGATGCCCATCATGGTGTGGGTAGGCACCACGGACGTCACGAACATCCATTGCAGAGGCAGACCAATCGGCAAGATGAACAAGAGTACTATCCACCAAATCGCCGAAATCATGGTCACGCAACCGGCTGCCACACCCGACAGGATAATCGCCAGCGCCGCGACGTATTCAGGTCGCTCGGGGACAAACATGAGAAAACCGGCTGTTCCCCAAACGCACCCCGCCACAAAGACAGTGAACGCAAACCAGAATATCCATTTCGGTTGCGCTTGTGATGACGCGTCGGACTGCAGAAACAAGGAAGCCAGCCGCAAGCGAATCAGAGAGATAGCAATAATGGCGACTAGCCAGCCGATTAAAACAGCGGGAGCGACGACCTCCCACATGATGCTGACCAAAAGAAGCGCCCCTAGAATACCGGCATACACGGGCTGCCATAAATTGCTGTAGAGGATGCGCACTTTTTCACTGATCAGGCTACAGGCCTTATCAGGATCTTCACGCTCAAACCGGCGCCGTAGACCCGACAGGATCGCCGCACTCAAGGACTGTGGCATTTAAAAACATCCCCTTCATAGCATTGCCCACACATATCACCTGAGCTCAGGCGTTCGAGCCTTTTTTATTAATCGGCGACTCGATCTCTTTTTTAGCCGATTTACGGGAACCTGGCGACAAAAGCTTGCGTTTGAACTCTGCGGCCAGTTCAGCTAGCCGAGTTTTCAGCAGGCATCCCGGCACTGGCCAGTTTTTGCGCTTCCTCCCGCATCCATGGCTGGTAGCGGCGGCGCTGCGCGCGCCCTTCCGTCTTGGCCTGGTACATGGCCAGATCGGCTTCCTTCAGCAGTTCACCATGGTCACAGCCACTGGCCTGGAAGCAGGTGTATCCCATGCTCGGGGTCACGTCCACCGAATGGCTTTCCAACCGATAAGGCGCTGACAGGGCTAACTGGACGGCCTGCATATAGTCCTCAGCCCAGTCTTCCAGGGCCTTGGGCGTGGTGGTAGGGGTCAACGCCAGCAGCACGAACTCGTCGCCGCTCAGCCGTGCGGCCATGTCGCCCTTATGGAGACAGCCTTCCAGTCGGCGCGCCACCTGAATCAGCAAATCGTCACCGGCAGCGTGGCCCAGGGTATCGTTGATCAGCTTGAAACGGTCCAGATCCATGAACAGCAGCAGACCGCTGGCGTACTGATCATCGCCGCAAAGGGTTTCCAGGCGCTCGATGAACATGCGCCGATTGGGCAGATCGGTCAGCGCATCGTAGTAGGCCTGGCGGTAAATAATCGCCTCATGCTGCTTGCGCTCGCTGAAATCTTCGATCATGGCCACCCCACCGACCATCTCCTGGCGAGTACTATGCACCCCGTTGAAAAAGGCGCGCAGCGGCGTGCCTACAGAGGCTTTGGGGAGTTGATAAGTCCCCTCATAGTAACCGGTGCCCTGGTTCAAGGCGTCGCTGACCGCCCGGGCAACCGCTTTATCCGCACCTGGGGCCAGCATGCAGTAACCCATTAGCTGACCACGCTCAACGCCAAGAATCTCCAGTAGCTTGCCGTTACAGTCGGTAATGGTGCCCTGATCGTCAAAGTGCAGCACGCCAAGCGGCGACTGATCAAAAATCGACCGGTAGCGGTCCTCGCTTTCCATCAACTGCGCCTCGCGCGCCGCCATGTTGACGCGCAGCGAAATATTATCGTGGATGATGCGGCTCAAACGGCGGCTGGTCACGACGATCAACCCCAGAAATAGCGTCAGCATCGAGCCGATCAGTAACGAAAGCGACGACCCAAGCAGAAAAAACTGCACCATCAATGGCAGCATGATGGGCAGAACAAACCCAAGCGCCACCCACCAGATAGCTGAAAGCGTCGTCACCCCGCCCGCTGAGATACCGGCGACCACAATCGAAAGCGCCGCCACCTGGCCAGGGTGATCGCCGGTGAACAGTGCAAAGCTGCCCAGGCCCCATACGCTACCCGCCGAGATGGCGCCGATGCTGAACCATCGCAGCCAGCGCTGGCGCCGCTGCTCCAAGGCCGGTAAGCGTTGAAAGCGGTAGGCCAGGCCAAGACGCAAGCCTGAGACCATCACTAACAGTGCCAGCCAGCCGATTAGCTTCCAGTGCGCCACCACCGGCCAGAGCGCAGCCACCAGCAATATGCCACCCAGCACGCTGGCCAGCACAGGCGACCACAAGTTTTCATATAACAGGCGTACTTTTTCGCTGCGCAGGCTTTTCAGCGTGGCATGGTGGTCACGCTTGAAACGACTTCGCAGACCCGACGCGTTAGCCGTATTAACAGGGTGAGGCATACAAAGTCCCTTGCAAGGTGCCAAGCTGACTTTTCAGCCAGTCTTATTGATGAATCCGTCTGGCCCTTTTTAGCCGATTTTTTAATGCTTTGCGACTGAAGTCAGCGATTGGCGCGTTTGCGCATAAAAAAGCCGCCTTGAAAGGCGGCGATTCGGCTTAAAGAGTTGATTCAAAACTCCACGAGACAGGCGGCGCCCCCGGCAACAGCGCCTGACAGGTACGCACTTTTTCAAGCAGTTCGGCGTGGGTGTCCGCCACGATATTGAGATGCGCCAGCTTGCGCCCGGCCCGCTCGGTCTTGTCGTAACGGTGCAGGTGGGTGTTAGACAACGCCAACAGTGCCGCATTGTCGCCCTCCTGACCGATGACGTTGACCATGCAGGTCGGTGCAACCGCCTGGGGACTGCCCAAGGGTAGCCCCTGTACCGCTCGCAGGTGGTTTTCAAACTGGCTGGTCACCGCACCGTTCATGGTCCAGTGGCCCGAATTATGCACCCGCGGCGCCATTTCATTGGCCAGCAGGCTGCCGTCGCGGGCCTGGAAGAGCTCCAGTGCCAGCACACCCACGTAATCCAGTTCATCCAGCAGCGAGCGAATATAGCGGTCTGCGGTTTGCTGAACGCTTTCGTCGATGTCCGGCAGCGGCGCGACCGAGTAGCGCAGAATGCCATCCACATGCTGGTTTTCCGCCATGGGGTAGAACACCACCTCGCCATCGCGGCCGCGCACCGCAATGATCGACACTTCACGCACGAAGTCGACAAAGGCTTCGACAATCAGTTGGCGGTGGCCGATATCACGCCAGGCGTCAGCCGCCTGCTCAGGATGTTTGAGCACCGCCTGACCTTTACCGTCGTAACCTTCAGTGACGGACTTCGCCACTACCGGGCAGCCCAGTTCACGGGCGGCGGCTTCAAGCTGCTCGGCACTCTCGACGATACGATAGGCGGGCGTGGGAATCCCCAAACGGTCGAACAGCGCCTTCTCTTCCACGCGGTTCTGGCATACTTCAATGGCGCGGCTGCCGGGATAGACCGGCTTGTGCTGCTCAATATCGCGCACCAGCTGAACCGGCAGGTGTTCGAATTCGTAGGTCACCACATCGACCTTTTCAAGAAACGCCGCCAGGTGCTGGTTGTCAGGGTCGACGATGACCTCACCAATGCCGGCGCTGGGGTTACCGGTGGTATCCAGGAAGGTGAAACGATTACCCAGCGGGTAGCCCGCCAGGGCCAGCATGCGGCCTAATTGGCCTGCGCCCAGTACACCGATATTACTTGGAATGGTAGACGTCATCGCAGGCCTCCTTATTCGGCTTCCGGGTCGGGACGTGGGTCCGGGTTATCGAGCACTTTCTGGGTCTGTTCGGCGCGGAACGCTTCCACCGCATTGCGCACGTCGGCATCCTGCAAACCCACAATTTGTGCCGCCAGCAAGCCGGCATTGGTCGCGCCCGCTTTACCAATCGCCAGGGTGCCGACCGCAATGCCACCCGGCATCTGGGCAATGGATAGCAATGAGTCCAGCCCTTTCAGCGACTTGGACTCCACCGGCACGCCCAGCACCGGCAGCGGCGTTTGCGAGGCCACCATGCCCGGCAGATGGGCAGCACCGCCAGCGCCCGCCACAATCACCTGCAGGCCCCGCTCGGCAGCCCCCTTGGCATAGTCGAACAGCAGATCAGGCGTGCGGTGCGCCGACACGACGCGGGTTTCATAAGCCACGCCCAAACGCTCCAGCATGGAAACAGCGTGTTCCATGACCGGCCAGTCCGATTTTGACCCCATAATCACACCCACTTTGGGTGCGCTGTTCGACGACATGCCATCACTCCTAGGCCCGTGGCCTTATCCATACGCTCAATATACCGTGCCTCACACGAGAGGACAGACGAAAAAATAAGGGGTTAGTCTACCAGAGCCAAGCCCCTTGCGGGGGGCCTTCCGCGCCATGAAATTTTCATCAAAAAAGGTATTGAAATGCCCCCCGGTTGGCGGCATTGTGTCCTTGTCACTTCAGACTGATGGAGCCTCATGAGTACGGCACGCTCAATTGCACACGCGGATCTGCACGACCCTCCGCGAAGCAGCCCTGACCTCGATGTCAGGGAACTCGAAAGACGTACGCGCTTGATGCGCATTATCACGCGTCTGATTGCGGTATCAGACATGGGAAGCCGTGAAATCGCCCGCCGAGCGGGGCTACCCGTTCAGAAGGTCAGCGACCTGCTCGCTGGAAAGCTTGAGCACCTTAACGTGGATGAACTTCACGTTTTGCGTCGCACGCTGGAAGTGGAGGCGCCATAGCGAATAGATCCTCTACGCCTCCTATTGGATGTTTTTCTCTCGCTATATCGGCCGCCCTTGAAGCGGCCGTTTTTGTATCCACTTCATGCAACGGCCTCAGGGCGCAATCAGCACGCCGCCGAATGCCACCACGATCACCACCGCCCAGGCAGGCAGCTTCCACACGCTCAACAGCAGAAAGCCGGTGAGCGCCAGCGCAAACTCGGGAGCGCCAACAATCGCACTCGTCCATACCGGATCATAGAGCGCCGCCCCAAGAATACCGACTACCGCTGCATTGGCACCGCGCATCAGCGCCTGAGCCCACTGCCACTGACGAAAGTGATTCCAGAATGGCAGTACCCCCACCAACAGCAAGAACCCCGGCAGGAAAATCGCCAGCAGCGCAAGCGTCGCTGTCAGCAAGCTACCGCCTGACGGTATCAGCGCGCCCAGGTAAGCCGAAAAGGTAAACAGCGGCCCGGGTATCGCCTGGGCGGCACCGTAACCGGTCAAGAACGCGTCGGCGGAGAGCCAGCCCGACTGCACCACCTCGGCTTCAAGCAGCGGCAACACCACGTGACCACCGCCGAACACCAGCGCGCCTGAACGGTAAAAGGCATCGGTGATATCCAGCCAGACCGCCATGCCGGCCAGCAGGGGCAGTAACACCAGCAGCCCGCCGAACAGCACGAGGGCGATGATGCCGACCAGGCGCGACACCGGGAAATGCAGCGGATCACTTTCAGCGGCCGCGGCCACGCCCCGGCATAGCAACAGCCCGGCGACGCCACCCAGCACAATGGCACTTACCTGACCCAGCGGCCCGCTGATGGCCACCACGGCAAATACGGCGGCCAGGGCGATACCCGCGCGGGTAGGATCCGGGCATAGATTGCGTGCCATGCCCCACACCGCATGGGCAACAATGGCCACGGCGACGACCTTCAAGCCATGAATAATACCGCTGGCAATCGGCCCCTCCAGCACCGCAGCGCCAAAGGCGAACAGCACCAGCACAATGGCCGACGGCAGGGTAAACGCCAGCCAGGCCATGGCAGCGCCCCAGGGGCCCGCCCGCATCAGCCCCAAGGCGAAGCCCACCTGGCTGCTGGCCGGGCCGGGCAGAAACTGACACAGCGCCACCAGATCCGCGTAGGCGCTTTCCGTCAACCACTTCCGGCGCGCGACAAACTCGGTGCGGAAGTAACCCAGATGCGCCACCGGCCCGCCAAAGGAGGTGAGCCCGAGCAGCAGAAACGCCTTGAAGACCTCGCTGACCCGTGACGTCTTGGAGTTCGCTTGCGTCGTCATTGAAACGTTTCCTTTACGCCAATAAAAACGCCAGGTTATCCCTGGCGTTTGACATGCAGATGACAGCGCTAGACTTACTCTTCGTTGTCGGTGACCGCGCCAGTGCTGGCGGAACTGACCAGTCGCGCGTACTTGGCCAGCACGCCACGGCGGTAACGCGGTGTCGGCTGACGCCAGGCGGCACGGCGGCGAATCAATTCGTCGTCGGAAACCGCCACTTCAATGGTGTCGGCCACCGCGTCGATGGTGATGGTGTCGCCGTCTTCCACCAGCGCCAGCGGGCCACCCTCGAACGCCTCTGGGGACACGTGGCCCACCACAAAGCCGTGGCTGCCGCCGGAGAAGCGGCCGTCGGTAATCAGCGCCACGTCGCTGCCCAGCCCACGGCCCATGATGGCCGACGTCGGCGTGAGCATTTCGCGCATGCCGGGGCCGCCCTTGGGGCCTTCGTAGCGAATTACTATCACGTCACCGGCGACCACCGTGCCATCGTTGATGCGCGCCTGGGCTTCCTCTTCAGAACCGAACACTCGAGCCGAACCGCTGAACCGCGTGCCTTCCTTGCCGGTAATCTTGGCCACCGCGCCTTCCGGGGCCAGGTTGCCGTGGAGAATACGCAGATGGCTTTCGGCCTTGATGGGGTTACCCAGCGGGGCGATGATTTTCTGGTCCAGCGGGTACGGTTCAACGTCGGCGAGGTTCTCGGCCAGCGTCTTGCCGGTGACTGTCAGGCAGTCGCCGTGCAGCAGGCCTGCGTCGAGCAGGATCTTCATCAGCGGCTGAATACCGCCAATCGCCACCAGCTCGCTCATCATGTAGTGGCCGCTGGGGCGCAGGTCAGCCACGACCGGCACGCGCTTGCCGATCTCGGTGAAGTCCTTGAGCGACAGTTCGACGCCGATGGTGCGCGCCATGGCCACCAGGTGAAGCACGGCGTTGGTCGAGCCGCCCAGGGCAATGACCACGGTCACGGCGTTTTCAAACGCCTCGCGGGTCATGATATCGGAAGGTTTGATGTCGTTGGCCAGCAGCGCCAGCACGGCTTCGCCCGCTGCCTCACAGTCCTCGCGCTTATCGCGGGAAATGGCGTTCTGTGCCGAGCTGCCCGGCAGGCTCATGCCCAGGGCTTCAATCGCCGAGGCCATGGTGTTGGCGGTGTACATGCCGCCGCAGGAACCCGGGCCGGGAATCGCCGTTTCCTCGATGTTCTTGAGTTCGATCAGGTCGATATCGCCGCGGGAGTGCGCGCCCATGGCCTCGAAGACCGACACGATATCGGTATGCCCCTCGCCGGGCATGATGGTGCCGCCATAAACAAACACGCTGGGGCGATTGAGCCGCGCCAGGCCCATCACGCAACCGGGCATGTTCTTGTCGCAGCCGCCAATGGCCACCAGGCCGTCAAAGCCTTCGCAGCCCGCCACGGTCTCGATGGAATCGGCGATCACCTCGCGGGACACCAGCGAGTACTTCATGCCCTCGGTACCGTTGGCGATGCCGTCGGAAATGGTGATGGTGTTGAAGATCACACCCTTGCCACCCGCCGCGTCCGCGCCGTCACGAGCATGTTCGGCCAGCTCGCCAATGTGGCTGTTGCAGGGGGTCACCATGCTCCAGGTCGAGGCAACGCCGACCTGGGGCTTTTTGAAATCGTCGTCGTTAAAACCCACGGCGCGCAGCATGGCGCGGCTGGCGGCTTTACCTGGGCCATCGACCACAGAGGAAGAATGACGGCGGGAATTTTGTGATGACTCGGTCATGGGGATAGATCTCTCAGCTTTGTTCACGGTATCGGCATAGCTTGGCGATGCCATCACTTTCGCGCAAGGCTAAAAAGGACATAAGTTCATTATCCTATGCCCATTATTGCCAGGAGCAAGCATCATGAGGCAGATCACCGCGCGGATCGTAGGCTTCTAATTAATCATTTTCGTTTAGGCCTGAGTATTTAACTCTGGCAGTACAATCATCCCACCACACCCGCTTGCAGCGCTTTGACATAACGAAGAAGGTCATCGGCGCGGCCTTCGCTCACTAATTGCTCAGGCGTTTTATAATCAAAGGCACCGATAGGCTCATTTCGGAACCAAAACAACGCATCGTGGAAATCACCATTAATATCAGCCGCCGCACCCAATACTCTAAGTGCATCACGCAGAAAGCGTTGGAGCTTCTCCGCGCCCTGCGCCCTGGAGATAGTCGTGCGATGCACGTGCGCGTGACTGGCCAACGTTTGAATATCCATGCTCAGCGCGCTGGCAAACAGCTTAGGATTGATGAGCGGCTGGCGCTCTTCTCGAGCGACGCCTTTCAAGTCAGCAAGAAATCGCGCGAAGGAGTCTGGTGCTTGATAGCCCATCGGTTCGCTATGTGATTCTTCTATTGCCGTCGCCATGACAAGCCTCCTGCTGCGCTTATGCAACCAAAAAACAACATATATTCATCATAGCAGTTAAAAACCAAGATGCTAACGCATTGAGCTTTGGACAACCACTTATGGCACCATACCCTTAGCTACCACCACCGCCGTGAAGGAACCTCGCGCATGCCCGCCAATTCGCTGCTTTCGCCAACATCGCTAACGCCCGGGTTCATGGTGGTGCATGGCAATCGCCTGGAAGATTTGCGCGGGCTGGCGGTGGAGTGGATGCGCCTGCACCCGCTGGGGCCGCTGGAGAACGAAACCATTCTGGTGCAGAGCAACGGCATCGGGCAGTGGCTGAAGCTGGCGCTGGCGGAAGACCCGGACAACGGCGGCGCGGGGATCGCGGCGGCGCTGGACGTGATGCTTCCCGCGCGGTTCCTGTGGCAGGCCTACCGCACGGTGCTGACTCACGTATCGAACAACGAAGACGCCGTGCCAGAAACCTCGCCGTTCGATAAATCGCGCCTGGTCTGGCGGCTGTTACGTCTGCTGCCCACCCTGGCCGAGCAGGACGTGTTTGCCCCGCTGGCGCAGTTTCTGGAAGTCGACCGCGACCAGCGCAAGCACTACCAGCTGGCCGAGCGGCTGGCGGACCTGTTCGACCAGTATCAGGTCTACCGCGCCGACTGGCTGGACGCCTGGGCCAACGGCGAGGACGTGCTGATCACCGCCCGGGGCGAGTCCCGCCCGCTGGAAGACCACCAGCGCTGGCAGCCCGCCCTGTGGCGCATCTTGCGTGAGGATGTGGCCGCCACCCAGGGCGATGCGGGCCTCGACAGCAGCCGCGCCCAGGTGCATCGGCGCTTTTTGAAGGCCACCGAGCAGTTGGACGGCCAGACCTGCCCGCCGGGCCTGCCCCGGCGGCTGATCATTTTCGGCATCTCGTCGCTGCCCCAGCAGACGCTGGAAGCCCTGGCGGCGCTCTCGCGCTGTTGCCAGGTGGTGCTCTGCGTGCACAACCCCTGCCAGTTCTACTGGGCGGATATCATCGAGCACAAGGACTTGCTGCGCGCCAGCCGCTACCGCCAGCGGCGCAAGACCGGCATGCCCGAAGCGCTGGACGTACTGGGCACCGGCGATGCCGACGATGCCCTGCACCTGCATGCCCAGCCGCTGCTCGCCGCCTGGGGCAAGCAGGGCCGCGACTACCTGCGCCTGCTGGACGAGCACGACGACACTGGCGACTACCAGACCCTGTTCGAGCAGCAGGCGCTGCGCATCGACATGTTCGAGCCGTTCTCTGGCGAGCGCGGCTGCCTGCTCAGCCAGTTGCAGGACGACATCCGCGAGTTGCGCCCGGTGGCCGAAACCCAGACCCACTGGCCCGCCCTCGACCCGGCGGATGACTCCCTGGTGTTTCATATCGCCCACGGCCCCCAGCGGGAGGTCGAGATCCTCCACGACCAGCTGCTGGCCGCGTTCAGCGCCGACCCCGACCTGCGACCGCGGGATATCATCGTCATGGTGCCGGACATCGACCGCTACGCGCCGCACATCGACGCAGTATTCGGCCAGCTTCAAGGCGACGACCCGCGCTTCATCCCCTACACGCTTTCCGACCAGGCCAGCCGCCATCGACTGCCGATGATGATCGCGCTGGAAAAGCTGCTGCGCCTGCCGGAGTTGCGCCTGTCCGTCAGCGACCTGCTGGACCTGCTCGACGTGCCCGCCCTGCGCCAGCGCTTCGGGCTGGAAGAGCGCGACCTGCCGGTGCTCGAACGCTGGATGGAAGGCGCGGGCATCCGCTGGGGGCTCAACGCCAAACAGCGCGAAACCCTGGAACTGCCCGGCGGGCTCAGCCAGAACACCTGGGCCTTTGGCCTGCGCCGCCTGCTGCTGGGGTATACGGTAGGTGAAGGTAATGCCTGGCAGGGCATCGAGCCGTTCGACGACATCGGCGGGCTGGAAGCGGGCCTTACCGGCCCCCTGGCGACGCTGCTGGAAAAGCTCGAAGCCACCTGGGAGACCTTCCGCCAGCCCACCGATGCCGCCAGTTGGGTCGAGCGGCTGCGCACCCTGCTGGAAACCTTCTTCCTGACCGACGACGCCCAGGAAAGCGTGATGCTCACCAAGCTGGAAAACGGCCTGCAGCAAATCCTCGAAAGCAGCCGCGAAGCCCAGCTGGCGGACCCGCTGCCGCTTTCCATGGTGCGCGAACACTGGCTGGCGCAGATCGACGAGCACAGCCTTTCACAGCGCTTTCTGGCCGGGGCGGTCAACTTCGCCACGCTGATGCCCATGCGCGCCATTCCGTTCAAGCGCGTCTGTCTGCTGGGCATGAACGACGGCGAATACCCCCGCTCCCAGCCGCCGCTGGACTTCGACCTGATGGGCAGCGACTACCGCCCCGGCGACCGCTCCCGCCGGGAAGACGACCGCTACCTGTTTCTCGAAGCACTGCTCTCCGCCCGGGACCAGCTCTACATCAGTTGGGTCGGCCGCAGCCAGATCGACAACACGCCGCTTCCGCCCTCGGTACTGGTCGGCCAGCTGCGCGACCACCTGGCCGCCGGTTGGCACTTTGAACACGGCGCCCCGCTGCTCGACGCCCTGACCACCGAACACCCGCTGCAACCGTTCAGCCGCGCGTATTTCCAGAATGGCAACGACGCTGGGCGACTGTTTACCTATGTTCATGAATGGCGTGGGGCCCATGTATGGCGAGATGAGCACGCGCCGCGTGCCCCCCAGGCCGCCAAAGCGCCGTTACCCAAGCCGGAAAACGCGCCCTCCAGCCTTAATCTCGGCCAACTGGGCGGCTTTCTGCGCGAACCGGTGCGGACGTTCTTCAATACCCGGCTAGGGGTGTATTTCGAGCAGGAAGCCATTGCCGAGCTGGACGCCGAACCCTTCGCCCTGGACGGCCTGCAGAACTGGCAGCTGCAGGACCGGCTCATCGCCGCCCAGCGCCACGCGGTGGACAACGGCGAGCCACGCCTGGAAGCCCTCGACGCCCAGCTTGAGCGCTTCCAGGGTCAGGGTGTGCTCGCCATGGGGGCCTTTGGCGAGCGCATGCGCAACGCCCTGGCCGAGCCCATGGACGACCTGTTCAGCGCCTACCAGGACGCACTGGACCAGTGGCCCATCGCCTTGCCTGCGCCGGAGCCGGTTCGCGTAGAAAGCGCCGACGGCATCGTGCTGGAAGACTGGCTGAACGAGCTGCGCCAGAACGAAGCCGGTGACCGCTGCCGCCTGCTGCTGCTCAGCAGCAGCCTGATCAGCCAGGGCAGCGGGCGCGGCCAGTACCGCTGGACCCACCTGCTGCGCCCCTGGGTCGCCCACCTGGCGGGCAACCTCAGCGGCCCGATGACCACCCAGCTACTTTCCAAGGCAGGCAACATCACGCTGGACCCCATCGCCGCCGACACCGCCCGCGCCCACCTGGACACCCAGATGACCGCCTGGCAAGCAGGCCTTGAAGCCCCGCTGCCGTTGGCCCCCCAGGCGGCGTTTGCCTGGCTGACCAAGCTAGGCACGCCGGAAATCGCCGAAGAAAAAGGCCGGGAAAGCGACGCCTACGCCGCCGCCGAAGGCGCCTATGACGGCGGCCGCTTCCAGACCGGCGAAGTCGCCCAAAGCGCCTACCTCAGCCACCAGTGGCCCCGCTTCGAACGGCTGTTCAACGAGCAAACCCAACACGGCCACCGCTTCGCTACGCTCACCGAGGCGCTCTACGCCCCGCTGTTTTATGCGGTAAAGGGTTAGACTCGATACAGTGCTAGACTTTATCAACAGGCTCAAAGGAAAGGAGAGGCCTCCATGCGACTCACTCAATCACAGCGCTCCACGATCGTCTCTGGTGTACGTGAGTTCATTGGGCCTTCCGTCAACGTCCACGTGTTTGGCTCGCGTCTTGATGACACAAAGCGAGGCGGTGATATCGACCTTCTGCTGATCTCCAGGACAGCGATTCCTCTGCTTGCCTCAGCCGAGCTCAAAATGTCGCTGGAGGAGCGGCTGCAACTCCCTGTGGATATCGTGACCTACGTCTCGACGGATGAGCCAACACCCTTCCAGGCGATAGCCCTGAGCCAGTCGACGTCAATTGATGGTGAGGAAGCAGCATGAGCCAAGATTTCTCCACTGAGTTTGACAGTATCTTCTTATGAGCCAGCCCGCACCACTCGATCCATTACGCCTCCCCCTCCACGGCAGCAGGCTAATAGAAGCCAGCGCGGGCACCGGCAAAACCTTCACCATTGCGCTGCTTTACGTGCGCCTGGTACTGGGCGGCCAACACAGCGACGACGACACCGCCTTTGTGCGCCCGCTGACACCGCCGGAAATTCTGGTCGTCACCTTCACCAACGCCGCCACCCAGGAGCTGCGCGAACGTATCCGCAACCGGCTGGTAGAAGCTGCCGGGGTGTTTCGTAAAGAGCCCGACCAGGCGAAGGGAGCAGGCCAAAGCGAGGGTCTTTTGCCAGGGATGGCAAAAGTAGCCCCCAGGGACGGGTTCACGGCGCCCTCGCGTCGGCCTGCTGCCGAGCCGCCTGCTGATGACCCGCTGCTTCTAGAGCTCCGCGACCAATACGACCCAGCCACCTGGCCCGCCTGCGCCCGCCGCCTGGAACTGGCCGCCGAATGGATGGATGAAGCCGCCGTCTCCACCATCCACAGCTGGTGCTACCGCATGCTGCGCGAACACGCCTTCGACAGCGGCAGCCTGTTCTCCCTCGACCTGGAAAACGACCAGCACGAACTCGAGCAGGAAGTCGTCCGCGACTACTGGCGCACCTTCTACTACCCGCTGGATGCGGAGGCACTCGGCCACATTACCCGCTACTGGAAATCCCCCGGCGAACTGCACGCCCAGGTCGCCCGGCTGCTGCCCGAAAGCGAGGCCCTCGGCAGCCAGCGCCCCGACCCGGCGGAGACCCTGAGCGCCGCCGAGGCCGAACGCCAGGCAACGCTCAGCACCCTGAAAGCACCCTGGCCCGCCTGGCTGGACGAACTGGTGCCCACACTGGAAGACGCCGCCAAGCGTAAAGCCTTCAAGGGCCAAAGCTTCAACGCCAAAAGCCGCGCCAACTGGCTGGGCGCGCTGCGCGAATGGAGCGAAAGCGACCTGGAACGCCCCGCGCTGACACCCGCCGCCTGGAAACGCCTCACCCCGGAGGGCATGGCCGAGATCTGGAAAGACGGCGCACCGCCCTGCCCAGCGGCCTGGGAAGCGCTGGCCGAACTGCCCGCCGCCCTCGACGCCCTGCCCGAGCCGCGCAACGACCTGCTGATTCACGCCGTACAGTGGTGCAAAGTGCGCCTGGAACGCGAGCAGGAACGTCGCGCCGAAATGGGCCCCAACGACCTTCTCACCCACCTGGACCGCGCCCTGCAAGGCCCCAACCGCGAAGCGCTGGCCGCGCAGATTCTGCGCCAGTTCCCCGTGGCACTGATCGACGAATTTCAGGACACCGACCCCATCCAGTACCGCATCTTCAACGCGGTGTTCGAGGTCGCCAAGCCCCGTCGCGACGCCGCCATTCTGCTGATCGGCGACCCCAAGCAGGCCATCTACGCGTTTCGCGGCGCGGATATCTTCACCTACCTCCAGGCCCGCCAGGACACCGCCGGTCGCCACGTCACGCTGGGCACCAACTTCCGTTCCAGCCGCGCCATGGTCGAGGCCGTCAACCACTGCTTCGCCTACGCCGACCGGCAGCCCGCCGGGGCGTTTTTGTTCCGCGAACAAGGCGGCGACAACCCGCTGCCCTTCCAGCCCGTGACCGCCAAAGGCCGCGACGAACAGCTGGTGCACCAGGGCCAGCCGCTGCCCGCGATGACGCTGTGGCCGCTTGAAAGCGACGAGCCGCTCTCCAAAACTGCCTACCAGACCGAAATGGCCGAGCGCTGCGCCTCGTACATGACGGAACTGCTCGAGGCAGGCCAGCAGGCGGGAAGCGGCTTTCAAGACAACGATGCCCTCACACCGCTCAAGCCCTCCGACATGGCGGTGCTGGTCAACGGCCTGCAGGAAGCCCGCGCGATTCGTCTGGCGCTGGCCAGCCGTGGCGTCAAAAGTGTCTACCTTTCCGACCACGACAAGGTATTCAGCTCGCCCATGGCCGCCCAGGTAGAACGCTGGCTACGCGCCTGCGCCGAGCCGCTGGCCAGCTCCCGCCAGGCCGAAGCCCACCTGCGAGCGGCCCTGGCCACCCCGGTACTGGGCCTGACGCTCGCCGACCTGGACCACCTGCAACAAAGCGAGCTGGCCTGGGAAGAACGCGTGGAGCAGTTCAGCCACTACCACCGGCTGTGGCAGCGCCAGGGCGTGCTGCCGCTGGTCCGCCGCATGATGGTGGATTTCGACATCCCCGCCCGCCTGCTGGCGGAGTTCGAGGACGGTGAGCGCTTGCTAACCGACTTGCTCCACCTGGGCGAGCTGCTCCAGCAGGCCAGCCAGGAGCTGGACGGCGAACACGCGCTGATTCGCTTCCTGTATGACGCCATCGCCGACCCGGACAGCCACGGCGACAGCCACAAGCTGCGCCTGGAAAGCGACGCCGATCTGGTCAAGGTGGTCACCATCCACAAATCCAAGGGGCTCGAGTACCCGCTGGTGTTTCTGCCGTTTATCGCCAACCACCGGCCAGTAAAAACCGGTGACGTACCGCTGCGCTGGCACGACGGCGAAGGCAACCTGCAACTCAGCCTGGACGCCGACGAGACCACGCTTGCCACCGCCGACCGCGAACGCCTGGGCGAAGACCTGCGCAAGCTCTACGTCGCGCTGACCCGCGCCCGCCACGCCACCTGGCTGGGGCTCGCGCCGCTCAAGGGCATGGAAGACAGCGCCATCGGCCACCTGATTAACGGCGGCGAAGCCATGGCGCCGGACACGCTCAGCGCAAAACTCGCCGACCTTGCCGCAGGCAGCGACATCCGCGTTGACGAACCGCCCGCGCCCACCGCCCAGCGGCTGACACCCCCCAAAGACACCACCGCGCTGGGCCACGCCCGCACGCCGCTCCGCCCCGCCAGGGAACACTGGTGGATTGCCAGCTACTCGGCGCTGCGCCTTTCCGGCACGCTCACCACCCCGGTCACTACGCCGCTGGAACCCACCACCGCCCAGGAAGCCACGGCGTTCGAGGTGCTGGACGAACCCCAGGATCTCACCCAGCCAGAGGCGTTTCACCTGCATAAATTCCCCAGAGGCCCCGGCCCCGGCACCTTTTTACACGGGCTCTTGGAATGGGCGGGCAGGCAAGGCTTTGACGCCGCCGCGAGCGACGCCGAGAGACTCGACGATATGCTCTGGCGACGGGTGCAGCTACGCGGCTGGCAGCAGTGGCAGGAACCGCTTTCCGGCTGGCTGACCACGCTGCTCACCACGCCGCTGCCGTTGGCCTCTCAGCAGAGTGTGGCGCTCACCGAGCTTGGCAGCTACCAGGTCGAGCTGGAGTTCTGGCTGGCCGCCAAACAGGTGAATACCCAGGCCATCGACGCGCTGGTTAGCAAGCACTTACTGCCGGGCTACGAGCGACCCGCACTGGATGCCGACACCCTGAACGGCATGCTCAAGGGCTTTATTGATCTGGCCTTCGAGCACCAGGGGCGCTTTTACGTTCTCGACTGGAAATCCAACTACCTGGGGCCGGACGACAGCGCCTACGAACCGGACGCCCTGCGCCAGGCGCTGCTGACCAAACGCTATGACCTGCAGGCCGCGCTTTACCTGCTGGCGATGCACCGGCTCCTCAAGGCGCGACTGCCCCACTACGACCCGCACCAGCACCTGGGCGGCTCAATGACGGTGTTTCTGCGCGGCAGCCGCAGCCCGGGGCGCGGCGTGTACACCGAAGCCGCCCCCGTGGCATTGATCGAAGCACTGGATGACCTGTTTACAGGCACCTCGTTTTCAACGACACCGGGGGAGGCCACCGCATGAGCGGCTCACAACACGACCACCACACGCCCGACCTGTTCGGCGACGCCCCTGAAGCCGACCCGCCAAGCGCCCCAGCGCAAGTGAACGCTCACCCCGCGCTAAGCGATACGGTTGAGCTGATGGCGCTGTGCGAGCGCTGGGTCGCCCGAGGCTGGCTACGCGACCTGGACCGCGCCCTGGTGCGCTTTCTAGCCACGGAAGCGCCGAACGCCCCGCCGCTGCTGTTGCTAGGCGCCGCACTTGCCAGCCACCAGCTCGGCCGCGGCCATGTATGCCTGGATCTCAACGCCACACTCAACGCGCCGGACTTCGCGCTTTCGCTACCGCCGGAAGGCGACGACCTAACCGACCCGCCGCCGCTGCCCAGCGACGTGTTGGCCACCCTAACGCTGCCCGACTGGCAAGCCGCGCTGAACCACCCCACGCTGATCAGCCAAGGCCCCGGCAACACCCCGCTAGTACGCAGCGACAGCGAACACACAACCCGCATCTACCTGCGCCGCTACTGGCAGTACGAACAAACACTGCACCAGGAAATCGCCAACCGCCTCACCAAGAAGGATGGCGATGAGCCCGATAGCACCTGTAGGAGCCCGAGTCATTGGCGGTCCGACACATCGGCGATAGATAGCAGCACTCAGCCTGATACCGATTGTAGGAGCCAGATTCATCGGCCGATGGGTGACGATAGTCACCCTGGGATACTCCCCCAAGCCCTAAACATCCTATTCCAGCCCACCCCCACCCTCGACTGGCAAAAAACCGCCTGCGCCCTAGCCGCCCGCAACCGCTTCGGGGTAATTACCGGCGGCCCCGGCACCGGCAAAACCACCACCGTGGTGCGCCTGCTCGCCCTGCTGCAAACCCTGCAGCTGGCCCAATCGCCAACGCAACCGCTGCGCATTCGCCTCGCCGCGCCCACCGGCAAGGCCGCCGCCAGGCTGAATGAATCCATCGCCGGGCAGGTAAGCCTGCTGCCCACTGAGGCATTGGCCGAGTTGTGCGATGACGCCATCACCGAGCAGCTTCAAGCGTCTATTCCCACCGAGGTGACGACGCTTCACCGACTATTAGGCGCACGCCCCGACACCCGCCACTTCCGCCACAACGCCGCCAACCCGCTGGCATTGGACGTGCTGGTGATCGACGAAGCCTCGATGGTGGATATCGAAATGATGACCGCCGTGCTCAGCGCCCTGCCCGCCCAGGCGCAGTTGGTACTGCTGGGGGATAAAGACCAGTTGGCATCCGTAGAAGCCGGTGCCGTGCTCGGCGACCTGTGCCGCCGTGCCGAGGCCGCCCACTACACCCCGGAAACCGCCCAGTGGCTGGAAAACGCCACCGGCCAGCCGCTGCCCGAGCACTACCAAGACCCCAACGGCCTGCCCCTCGACCAGGCGATTACCATGCTGCGGGTCAGCCACCGCTTCAACGCCGCCAGCGGCATCGGCCAGCTGGCCCAGGCGATCAACCAGCCCAGCCACGCCCAAAGCGAACGCGAAAAGCACAAGGCGGTGCATGGCGTACTGCGCCACGGATACCCGGACCTGCACCATCTGGTGCTGGGCAGTAACGCCGAAAGCCGCGAGGAAGACACCGCGCTGGATAAGCTCGTGATTCACGGCAGTCCCGATGCGTTTCCGAACGCGGGCGAAGGCCGCACCGACCACGAAGGTACGCCCATCGCCCCGCCCACTGGCTACCGCCACTACCTGAGCACGCTAAAAGCACAGCGCCCGCAGGGGCTGGCGTTTGAGGAAGATAAAGAGGCGTATAACGCCTGGGCCGGCGCGGTACTCAGCGCCTATAGCCACTTTCAGCTGCTGTGCGCGCTGCGCAAAGGCCCCTGGGGAGTAGAAGGCCTGAACCTGCGTATCGCCAAAACGCTGCGCAGCGAGAAGCTGCTGTACGGCAGCGACCACATGCTGGAAAAAGGCTGGTATGAAGGCCGCCCGGTGCTGGTGACGCAAAACGACTATGGCCTGAAACTGATGAACGGCGATATCGGCATTACCCTGGCGGTGCCGGACCCGCGCACGCCGGGTAAATCATTACTACGCGTCGCCTTCCCCACCAGCGACCCGGAAAAACCCATCAACTGGGTACTGCCTTCTCGCCTGCACGCGGTAGAAACCGTATTCGCGATGACGGTACACAAATCCCAGGGCTCGGAGTTCCTGCACACCGCGCTGCTGCTACCACCCACGCCCAACCCCATTCTCACCCGAGAACTGGTCTACACCGGCATCACCCGCGCCCGCGAATGGCTCACGCTGATCGAAGCCAAACGGGGGATACTGAATGATGCGGTTACTAGGGAGGTTATGAGAGTGAGTGGGGCTTAGCGGAAGGGGATATTTTAACAGCCATAAACAAAAGAAGATTGTAAGCGAACTTACTCCGTAATAGCATATATCAACTTAATCGAAACCTAAAACTTAGCAGCTCTTTGGTTTATTAAACTCCATCACGACACGCGGGCATAGACGTCTACTTAATTTAAATTCACTGAGAAATAAATTTCTATTTCTTCACCAAAAAGAGGGGGAAAAATGGCTGAAATGGTTTTATCTATCATAAACTGGCTAGCAGAATTACAATGGAAAGGCACAACAATAACATCTTTAGCTGCGCTTGCTCTCACACTTTCATCTTATCGCACAGCAAGAGAATCCCTAACATCATCTTATAAAAAAAACCATATTGTAGATAGAAAGTTATTTATTGTTAACTGCAAGCCTTTAGTTGATAACTTAGAGCTAACCAATCATGACATACTTCTGCTTGAGCAATCCTATCAGCAATTAACGAAGAGAGAACTCGATATCATTTTACTTCAGAGGATAATAAAGCATAAAAAATTAAAACTAACAAAAAATATCGGGCACTTTATAAACGCGGGTCATCTTGTTATGGTTAGAAAAGGAAAATTAGTCGAAAAATCAGATCATATAATGATTAAATATATTAGAAAAATATACTATTCAGGACTTTTTGCAACACTAACAATATTGATTTACTTTAACTTAAGATGGTTGCCAAACACACTAAAAGCAAGCCCTGCTTCTGAAAACGAGACTGCAATGACATTCATATCAATATCTATTTTAACTTTTTATATTATTAGAAAGATAATAGCTTACTTAGATGGAGCTATCGATAAGCGCAATTCAAAACAATGGCTGATTAATAATGCGTAAAATGCATCTACGTATCGCAATTTCTTAGACGAAGTTTATTTTACCGTGCAGCTTGGCATATTGTTATGCTTTCACCTCAACCGCGAGCTGGTCTATACCGGCATTACCCGCGCCCGCGAGTGGCTCACGCTCATCGAAGCCAAACGCGGGATATTGAATGATGCAGTGTGGAGGGAAGTTATGAGGGTTAGTGGGTTGGGAGATTAACGCCGCACTCTGCGTAAGTTTTCGAGCACCACCGATTAGTTTTTTCCCAGCAACGCCTTAATTATAAGGTTCATACTAGCTGCTCATTCTACTAGATATTTCCTCTAAAGCAGCCAAATCTAGTCGATTGTTCGCCCAGCCTTCAGCAAACGGTATCGTATTTGATTTAGGTAGCTGTTCTTTCTTCAAGTCTCTAACTCTTACTCTAGAAGGTAAAGCCGCTCCTTCACCAACAAATATTGCTTCCTGTTGAGATAAAATAGGTAACGCTCCAACCATCCCAGATAATCCATCCGGTAAGAAACGAGCCACATGCTGTTGATCAGCTGAATTTGTGAGCCTTAATACTACCCAAGTGCCACACTGCGATATTACCGTACTATCAACATCGGCGGGCCTTTGACTAACGAGCATTAGACCTATTCCATATTTCCGGCCCTCCCTAGCAATTCGCCTTATTGCACCTTGTGCTGTCGCATATTGTGCTTCTCCATGATCCGGTACATACCTGTGTGCTTCTTCACATACAAGGAGAATAGGGTCTTTTTCTTTTTCATCTTGCGTTTGAAATACTTTGTACTGAAAAAGTAGTCTAGCAACTAATGCAGTTAGAGGGCCTGCGACTTCGTTCGGCAACCCTGAAATATCAATTATTCTTATGTCCTGAATCCGTGAGACCGGCCCCCGGAAGCACTTCTAACCCACTGACCTGCATGGCAATATAGCCATTATCGCCATTCACCCAGACAGTGCCATGCCCAACATAAAGTTCCGCGCCAGTYGCCGCACCCTCACCAGCCACGCCGGGCTGTCCATCATCGGGCAATGCTTCGAGATCGCTGGCGTCGACAGCATCGACAGCCGCTTCCCCACCACGCTGGGCATGCGCACCAGTGACGTGATCAAGAGCTACCTGGGCCTGCTGTGTCTGGGCATGAGCGACTATGACGCTGTCGAGAACTTCCGCCGCGACAAGCCCTTCCAACAACTGCTGACCCTGCAGAAGGTGCCGAGCGCGGCGACGCTGCGACAGCGGCTGGAAAAACTTGCCGCCAACGACCTGCAGGCGCGCACCGCCACCTGGTCCACGACCCTGCTGTCACTGATCGAAGCACCGATCACCGCCGAGACGACGCACGTCTGCCTGGACATCGACACCTTCGTCATGGACAACAGCAACTCGAAGAAGGAAGGCGTCTCGCGGACCTACCAGAAGGTCGATGGCTACACCCCGATCGCCGCCTATCTGGGCAACGAAGGGTGGTGCCTGGGTCTGGAACTGCGGCCTGGCAAGCAGCACACCATGAAGGAGAGCAACGCCTTCCTGGAGCGGGTACTGCCTCGCGCCCAATGCCTGACCAAGCAACCGATCCTGTTACGCGAGGACAGCGGCTTCGACAGCCAGGCGCACCTGGCGCTTCTCGAACAGCAACGCCAGGTCTTTGCCGACGAGGGGCGCCGGCTCGACTATGTCGTCAAATGGAACCCGCGYGGCTCGGCCACGGCTGATCGAGATACCTGGCTGGCGGTGGCGGCGGACTACTGGGAAGAGCTGCGTCCTGGCAAGCGCCAGGCGCTGTGGACGCAGACCGTCTCGATCCACGACGACAACAAGACCGAATACGTCGTCCAACGCGTGATGCGCCTGGTAGAGCGCACCGCCGATSGCGATGGCCAGTTGCTGCTCGAACCGGACTATGAGTTGGAAGGCTGGTGGACCAGCCTGGACGAGGCGCCGGAGGCGGTGATCAARCGCTACCAGGCGCATGCCACCCATGAGCAGTTTCACAGCGAGATCAAGACCGATCTCGACCTGGAGCGCTTGCCGTCCGGCAAGTTCGCCACCAACGATCTGATCCTGCATCTCGCCCAGTTGGCCTACAACATCCTGCGCCTGATGGGACAGCTGGGCATGACCGGCGAGCTGAGCCCGGTTCGCCACCCGGCCAAGCGGCGCCGGCTGCGCACCGTGCTACAAGAGYTGGTGCACCGTGCGGCTCTCGTGATTCACARGGCACGGCAGATCATCCTCGACTTCGGGCAGGATATCGGGCGCATGACGGTGCTCAAGACGCTGCGGAGCCGACTGCGTTATCCACGAGGAACGCCATGCTGACCGTCAATCGGCGACACTCTATCCACAAGCAGTTCCAAGCGACACGCGATCGCCAGATATGTCGTGCCTGGCGGGTGGAAAGGCATGACAAAACGGGCCGTCAGCACCGATCAGCACGGTGGGTTTTGGCAATAACGGGCTTGCGAAAGCCAACTTGCACGGGGCGAATGATCAAAAAGTGCTCGCTGGCGGTGATAGGGAAAGTGTCGGCGCCGGCTTCACGGATTCAGGATTTATTCAGATCGTGTCTCAGCTGGAGAAGTTCTTCACTTGAGACTGTCTCGGGCAAGCTGATATTCTTCAATAGCGGATTTATTAAATTCAGGAAGGCCTTTCTTTTTACATCCCACTTTGTACTGGACTTATTTGTGCAGCTTACTTTTTCAATCAAGCAGTCCCGTAGCTCATTGTATTTAATTTCATTGTCAATTTTCGCCACTTGAGTTCCCAAAAGAACGTCTTTTACATCATCATAACTCAGTGGAGGGACGAGAATAGGAAACACGTCGTGGGACATAGCCCATGAAGCACCTAATTCGCTAAGGCAGAAATTGCTAGCGAAATAAGATGGTGTTAAAAGTAGAACAACGACTTTAGGTTCTTGTATTTGCCCCTTGATATAGGTAACAAAATTCTCTCCAGTCGGTATTCCATACCCTTCCAGTGATGAGCAAAATATTTCACTCTCTGGTACACCTATACCACCTTCAAGAAGCTCGACTATTTGCTCAGCAATTTTCGAATCTTTAACTGCGTGGCTAATGAAAACTGATTTACTCAATGCTTTACTCTCTACTATCTGGATGAATCTAACAGTGATTATACGCCCTGCTGCATAACCTCAATGAGCGTGTCGGCGCGTTCATTGAGGTTATGCAGCCACCTGATTAAATCTACCCCATTGATTCCCTTGATAGCAAAGTGAATTTTGGCAGCATATCCAAAATTCGCATGCTTGCGCGATTTGCTATTCTCAATAATACTGTATGTAAAAGGCTATGTTGGTATCTGCTGTTGGCGTGCTTCAAAAATACTGTATAAACTACTGTATATGCAGTTTGCCTCTGGAGCACACCATGAAGCAAGCAGACCTCATAGCCCTTGAGCAGACCCTGGCTTCTCTCCCTGTTGATCTCA
>NZ_NBYR01000008.1:0-222562 GCF_002119345.1 Halomonas sp. CSM-2
ATCAATTGGAGAAGGTCACCGTGACCCAGTCCGCGGCCCTCGACCACGCCGAGCAAGGCGCCGACAGCCTGAGYCTGCCGACCGGCCTGGTGGGGGTAGAGGCCACGGTTACCGTCACCGACGGYGATGGCGACACCACCAGCGAGACCCTGAGCGCCGACCTTGGCGACAGCATCAGCATCGTTGACGACATGCCCAGCATCGTCGACGGCACGGTTGACCTGAGCGAGGTCAGCCTCGAAACCCAAGACAGCCAGACAATCGACGGTGGCACCGCCACCGGCAGTGTGGCCGCGGCGTTCGACGCCGCCGTCACCGCCCAATACGGCGCCGACGGTGAAGGCAGCACCGCGATCAGCGGTTACGCCCTGACCCTGGGYGACATCGACCACGGCCTGGAAAGCAACGGCGAGCCGATCACCTTCAGCCTRGCGGACGGCGTGATCACCGGCAGCACCACGGCTGGTGAAGTCCTGCGCCTCGAAGTGGATAGCGACGGCAACGTCACCGTGACCCAGTCCGCGGCCCTCGACCACGCCGAGCAAGGCGCCGACAGCCTGAGCCTGCCGACCGGCCTGGTGGGGGTAGAGGCCACGGTTACCGTCACCGACGGTGATGGCGACACCACCAGCGAGACCCTGAGCGCCGACCTTGGCGACAGCATCAGCATCGTTGACGACATGCCCAGCATCGTCGACGGCACGGTTGACCTGAGCGAGGTCAGCCTCGAAACCCAAGACAGCCAGACAATCGACGGTGGCACCGCCACCGCCACCGGCAGTGTGGCCGCGGCGTTCGACGCCGCCGTCACCGCCCAATACGGCGCCGACGGTGAAGGCAGCACCGCGATCAGCGGTTACGCCCTGACCCTGGGYGACATCGACCACGGCCTGGAAAGCAACGGCGAGCCGATCACCTTCAGCCTRGCGGACGGCGTGATCACCGGCAGCACCACGGCTGGTGAAGTCCTGCGCCTCGAAGTGGATAGCGACGGCAACGTCACCGTGACCCAGTCCGCGGCCCTCGACCACGCCGAGCAAGGCGCCGACAGCCTGAGCCTGCCGACCGGCCTGGTGGGGGTAGAGGCCACGGTTACCGTCACCGACGGTGATGGCGACACCACCAGCGAGACCCTGAGCGCCGACCTTGGCGACAGCATCAGCATCGTTGACGACATGCCTATCGCGATGGATGACGTTGATACTGTTGCCGAAGGGACTGCCGAAGGTAACGTTATCACTGCAGAAGGTACGCTGAATGAGGCTAGTGCTGATGACGTGGGTGCCGATGGCGGACAGGTCACCTCAGTCAGCTTCGGTGAAACAACAGTCTCCGTGCCAACTGATGGGTCAGCTGAGATTGATGGTGAGTTTGGAACGCTGACGCTGAATGCCGATGGTAGCTATACATACGCGGTTGATCCCGACAAACTGCCACAAAATACAAAGAATGTTGAAGGTTGGGAAAAAACCGACAGCAACATGACCGCTTTCAATTTGGGCGAATCATTCCTGGATGCTGATGGCAAATTCAATGATACCGGCACAGGTTCTGTTACCTCGGGTGGAGCAGGATTTGGTGTTGGTGGTACTTCTGGCGCTAACACCTCAGTACCAAGCCAAATCAACTACTCAGGCAGTTTAAGTGAAGCACTTGCCTTCAAATTTGATGGCAGTGTTTTATCAGCAACCGTCCAGTTCTCGAATCTATATCAAGACGAGAGAGGCGGTGAAGCTATGCGTTGGCATGCGTTTGACGCTGACGGCAACCGGTTAGATAGTGGAATTGTCAGCGATAATGGTGCTTCAGAGCCTTATGCAAACAATACAGACGCTGACTTTAACGGCAGCGGCAATAATAAAGGTTCATTCACCATCAGTGACATAGGTGCTTTCAGCACCCTGGTCTTTGAAGCTGTGCCTTACGGCAATGATGGCAGTGCCAACGCCGATGACTCGGACTTCTTTGTCAATATCAGCGAATATGAAAGCTTTGACCAGGCTGATAACAGCTACCAGGATCAGTTTGACTACACCATCGTTGATGGAGACGGGGACAGTGCTTCCGCCACATTGACTCTTAATGGTGATGCAGAAGCAGTGCAAGGTGAGTTAACACCACTGACACCTGTTGCGGTAGGTAACACCTATGAAGTCGATGGTGTGACAGAAGGTAATATCATCACAGATGACGATGATAACGGTGGGGCACAAAGCGGTCGTGATTATGATAACGATACGCCAGTGCTTAATCTGTCGATCCATTCAGTTATATTCAATGGCCAATCAACGCTGGTTGAGAGCGATGACACTGTAATCAACCTCAACAACGGCACATTGAGTATCAATCTTGATGGTAGTTACACCTACACACCAAACGAAAATGCTAATGGTGGAGATGTCTTTGAATACACGTTAATCGATCCGGATGGTGAAATTAGCAATGCTGCTACCGTCACGCTTGAGTTTGTTGATCACCCTGTAGAAATTACCGGCCTGACACCGAAAGCCGATGGTGGCGATGTTGTTATCGATGAGGATGATCTGCCGGCAGGTCGTGGTGGTAACAAGTCACCTGGTTCGGACGGTTCGGATAGCACCACAGCAACTGGCACCTTCTATATCAACGCTCCAGATGGTGTGGGTAGTCTAACTGTCGGTGGTCAGGCAGTAATTACTAACGGTACGTTTACACCGGTAAGTTTCGAGAGTGAGCTGGGAAATACACTGTCAATCACTGGGTATAACGAAGCTACTGGTGAAATTAGTTACGAGTACACTCTAGAAGACAATACCGTAACGCATGGTCCGGAGAGTAATGGTGAGAACAGTGTATTCGAAAACTTCGATGTCAACCTGACAGATACCGACGGCGATCAAGCAACTGACATACTTTCGGTCCAAATCGTTGACGACATACCGGAATTTGATGAAGAAGGCATCGAAGACGCCTCTCTCAGTACCGATGTAGGCAGCGAAGCGACCGGTGACCTGAACCTCGAAATTGGTGCCGATTTTGAAGGTGCCCAAATGTCAGGTGCGACGCTCAAGCAAGATGAAGATGGTTACATCCAGGTCCAGTACGAGGAAGGTGGTGCAACGCAGTCGGCCTTCCTGACGTCGGGTGGCAGCAAGCTGCAATACGAGTTCGATCAGGATAGCCAGCAGTTGATTGCCTTCAAACAGGGCGATAGCAGCAGCAACCCGGTTTTCACTATCGATTTCGATGTCACCAACGGAAGCTATGAAATCAACGTGATCGAAGCACTGGACCCGGTCACAGTCGGCTTTGAAAACGCTGGCGTCACCTCCAATGGCGGTGGTACAGGCCTTGCTCTTGAATTGGATGGTGCCGATCTCAATGCCGTATTTACCATGCAAGATGGCGGAAACGTTAACTGGTCGAATACCGGAATTGGCGGTTCACCCAATAACTTGATTGGCAATGGTGACGTTCTGGTGGCCAATTTCGACCATGTTCTCACCGAGCTGAGCTTTACAGCCAGCCGAGGTGTTGGCAACCCGCAAACGGCTGAGTGGAAGGTTTATCTTGACGGCGAGGAGGTCGGTAGCGGAACCGGCAACAATATTACAGGTATAGAAGGCGGCTTCGATGAGGTGCAATTCATCGGCCACGGCCAGCCCAACGATCAGTATCGCGTCAACGATTTCGGTGGTCGATATCAGGATTCAAGCATCGATTATCAACTGCCAGTTGAGCTAGATGCCGTCGATGGCGACGGTGACACGACGGATTCTGGATTCACCATCGGCTTCGATCCAGAGTCCTCGTCAATCGAGCTGCCCGAACCCGAAGAACCCGCTGCGCCTTCGATCACCGGTGGTGAAGTGCTCATTAATGAAACTTGGCTGTCTGGCGGTACGCGTGAAGGCCAGGGCGATACGACCCAGGAAGGTAGCATCCAACTGAGTGCCGAAGGGGGGATTGCCTCTCTGACGGTTGGAGGAGAGACTCTCGATTTTGCAGCACTGCAAGATCTTGGCAATAGCCCGGTATCGATTCAGATCGATGGTATCGGAACGTTAAGCTTGACCGGTTTCCAGGGGACAGACACCGGCGGCACCTTGAGCTACGAACTTGCCCTGAATGACAACGTGAATCACGACGATGTCCAGGGCAGGAACAATGAAGAGTTCAATATTGACCTGGGCATTGTAGACTTTAATGGCGAGTCGGATAGCGGAACGCTGGAGCTGGTCGTTCAGGACGATGTACCGGAGAGCGAATCAGAGACACCGCCTCTTGATGTCGTGATTGATGAGTTCGGTATCGATGATATTGGTGGCAACTGGGTGAACGCCTCAGGTGGCAATTCTTCAGTGGCCAATTATCTGGTGTCGAATGGCATCGGGATTGTTTGGGGTGGAAGCGACTTCGATGATGCCTCAGGCTACAAATTCGAATATGCAAACGAGTTTGATGCCGAGAGCAGTATTGTCTCCGGGGATCCTCTGTCACTGGGTACTTTCACCCATGTAAACAATCCGATTTCTACAGGGAACGCCATCGACGAGGTTACCTTGTCGCTCAAAGTCGATACGATGCTCAATGGCGAGATGTTCTCGATACCCGTCGAGGTCGTGCTGGTTCACGATGAAACGTCGAATGACAAGAATCGCGCTACCCATCGCGATAATGATGACTTCATCACCATCAAGGAGTTTTCGGTCGACCAGGGTGCCCTAGACAAGTTGGCAGCGGCCGGATATCAGTTCAGTATTGATGGCTTCAAGGATGATGAGGACAATCTCGTTAAGACGGTTCGCACTACCGAGACGGAATCCACTTCGTTCGATCTGTTTGCATCTGTACAGTATGTTGGCGAGCCCGCGACGGCCGAAGGCACTATCAGCGCTGATTGGGGCGCCGATGGTCCGGCAGAGATCGATCCCATTGTTGTCGAACATGCCAATGGCAACAGCGCTGGTCTGGACGCTGGCCAGGCCATGATCGAGGGTGCGTTCGGCACCCTGACGCTGACCGACGATGGCAACGGCGAGTTTTCTTACGACTATGTGCTGAATCAAGAAGGTCGGCAGGAGCTCAAATCAGAGGGCAATCTTACCGAGAGCTTCAGCTATACGCTCAAGGACGGTGACGGCGATCAGGTGAGCCGCGATATCACGCTTAATTTGACGGGTGTTGCACCGCCCATCGAACTAGTGGATCTGGTGGACCAAGTATCAGTAAATAGCACTAGTGAAGAATCGACCAAGAACTTTGAGGGAATTTCGGCAAATATCAATTGGACGCTTATGTGGTCAGCCAGCGACAGTAAATCTTTGCAAGAAATCTTTACTGTTGCCGATGAAAGTAGTGGGAGTTTTAGCTTTACAACCCATCTTAGTGACTCTTCTAGTGGGTCATCCTTCAACTGGGAGCTGTCCCGCTTGAATGGAGGCGAGTGGGAAATCTATGATGTTGGAGCCTCCGATAAAGCAGGACTCTCTTCAGTAAATATTTCTGACTTGCCAACGGGTGAATATAGGTTTGAAGCAGATGTAAACGTGTCTAGTGGGTGGTTTAGTGAAGGTAAATACGCCAGCGTATACGACTTGACGTTTGTGCAGACCACGGATGGATTGGAAACTCATGGCGCGAAAGACAACCTGTTCGATGATTCGTCTGTCTTCCTTGGAAGTGGCGACATAGAGCTCACAATGCTGGGCGCAGATCCGGATGGCAATAATGTGTTAGTAGACGCAGCCGATACGGAGATCGCTGGGCGCTTTGGCAAGCTGACGATAAGTCCTGATGGCACCTATGACTACCAGCCGGAGGCGAGCACGGATCACCTGGGAGGGGTTGAGCAATTCGAATATCAGGTGACGAACTCTGATACTGGTCAGAGCGCGACTGCCACTCTGTCGATTCAGATCGACAGTGATGACTTCAACGTTATCTTCGGTACAGAGGTGGGCGAAACACTGGAAGGCAGCGATGGCCTTGACGTCCTCGTCGGTGGTGCGGGTGACGATACACTGACAGGCGGTGATGGTGACGATGTTTTCCGGTGGAATTTCGGCGACGAAGGTGTCGACGGTCAACCGGCCGAAGATACCGTTACCGACTTTGGTAATGGTAATGACAAGCTCGACCTCTCCGATCTTCTGCAGGGTGAGGATAGCGGCAACATCAACGAGTACATCTTTGCCGAGGAAGATGGTGACAATGTAGTGCTTAGTATCAGCTCTGAAGGCAATCTGAACGGCAGTACAAGTGCCGCCGATCAGAAGATTACCCTTGAAGGGAAGTCCTTTAACGACTTTGGCGTTAATAGCGGGCTTTCAGAGGATTTGATTGCCAAGCTGGTTGAAGATGGTCAGCTGAAAATTGACCAATAACCCGAATGCGCTGAGCCGCTGAGACTGCCCCCGCCGAGTGTGTTGCTCGGCGGGGGCTTTTTATTGTTACTGCAGTGCCTGCGTGGATTGTTTATGCTGGCGGGCAGCGAAAAACAAGGAGTCTATAAATGTACGTCAACCGCGACAGCCAGGGCGAGATCAGCCAGGTAAGCCGTACGGTAAGCGAGCACTGCAAGGAATACGTCTCACCGGAGTCGACGGAGCTACAGCGTTTTATCAACGCCGAAACCCATGAGGCTGCGCTGCTCAGGCAGTCGGATATGGAGTTTGTGCGGGTACTGGAAGACGTGATCACCCTGTTGATGGATCGGGGGATCATCCGCTTCACGGACCTGCCTGAAAAAGCCCAGGACAAGCTTCTGGACAGGCAGTCGCTGCGCAAACGCGTCAACGACGTAGGGCTGATCAGCGACGATGACAGCGACGTGATCTAACCGTCGCTCACGACATTAATCAGCGGCTTCCATGCCGCTGATTTCAATTCAAGCTGTCATCTTCGAGCTTACGGCGCTTTCACACCAGGCCCGGTAACCGCATCAAGCCCCAGGTCAAACAGGGTCTCGGCTTCTTCGGGACGTTTAACGCCTTCGGCGATGGCCAGAATGCCCAGCGAGTGGGCCAGGGTGGCCATGCCGCGCAGAATGGTCTGCTGGTCAAACGCCTCATCGACGCCGCTGACCAGGCTGGCATCGAACTTGAGGAACGCAAGCCCCAGGTCGTGAAGGTCGGCCAGGCGGGTAAATTCGCTACCCACGTGTTCCAGACCAATCCGCACACCGGTGTGCTGCAACTCGCGGCACAATAACCGGAAGCTTGCCAGGTCATGCAGCGCGGTACTTTCGGGTAGCTCGATCCACAGCTTGCGGGCCGCCTCGGGGGCGTGTTCAAGCCGTTGGCGTAGCGCCTTGATAAACGCCATGTCGCTCACCGCGCGGCCGGAAAGGTTGATACCCAGCGGTAGCTGGTCGGTCTCGATAATGGCCAGGGCACGCTCGGCAACGGCCAGGTCCAGCTTGTCTTCCAGCTGCAGACGGGCCACCCAGGGCATGAACAAGCCCGCACTCCGCCACTCGCCTGCTAACTCAAGGCGCGAGGGCGCCTCGTAATGCACCACTTCCTGATGGGCATTGACCACCGGGAAGCGAGCCAGCGCAACGCCAGCGTCCATCGACTGGATCAACGCTGACCGCCATGCTTCATGGGTCGTATACAGCGGCAAGCGCGCCTCGCCAGAAGCCACCACCAGCGCCATGTCACCACGGCCCTCGGCATCGGCGAGGGCGCCGTCAAGCGCTGCAAGCCGTTGAGAAGGCGTATCGCCGTGAGTGTACTCACTCAGCGCGGCGGGTAGCCGGAGCGGCGCGCCCACGGTATCGCGTAGCAGCGTCAGCTGATGCTTGAGGCTTTCACTGACGTGCTCGATATCCTGGGAGCCATGGACCACCACCAGGAAGTCACTGCCGTTCAAGCGGCCGACTTCACCGCCGCCCAGTTCATTGGCCAACTGCGCCAGATGGCTCACCAGCGCCCGCAATGCCGCATCGGTGGCCTGACGGCCCAGGCGCTCGTTGACCTCGGGCAGGTCGTCCACGCGCACCATAATCAACACGCCGCTGGCACGCTGGGAGTCACTTTCCAGGTTGCGCTGCAAATGCTCCAGCAGCGTCGTGCGGTTGGAGGCACCCGTGGTGGCATCCTCCTGCAAGCGCCGGCGCAACTGGTCGAGCTTGCCGGTTTCTTCGCTCAGCATGGTATGCACCGCCCCGGAGAGCGTGTTCATCGCCTGTACCACTTCGCGCAGCTCCAGCGTGCGCGGCTCTGAAGAGGTGGTAAAGCGGCGCGCACTGATGCTGCGTGCCTGGCTGACCACTTCCAGCAGCGGCCGACGGATGGTGCGCACAATCCACCAGGCCAGCAACAGGCTGATAGCACCGACCAGAGCAAACCAGGCAGTCATTTTCAGGGTGCTTTGCCACAGCGAACGGTAGGCGTAGTCGTGCTGGCTCGCGAGGGACAGGGTGCCGTACTGGCTCCAGCCGTCCTGCACCACTGCCTGGCCAGGGGAAACATCCAGGCGCACCAGGTCAACAAACCAGCTGGGCACACCGTCGTCCAACGGCTCGGCTTCGCGGCGCTGCATGATGTCACCCTGCGGCGAGCGCAGTTCAATCAAACGGTAATGCCCGGTATCAAACTGCGCGGATAGCAGCAGCTCGATGCTGACGTCATCTTTTTCCATCTGGGTCATGGAAAGTGCCAGCGCGTTGGCATTGTCGGCATTCTTGATTTGTACTTCCTGCTCAACGTAATCCTGCGTGGAGGTCACGCTCACCGCCAGACTGCCCACGAACGCCAACAGCAGTATCAGGATGACCGTCAGCCAAAGCTGCTTGATGAGAGACATATCCTATCCTCTTATATAAATCCTTGATCGCGCATGCGGTTAACCACGCTTTGCCAGCGTGAAAGCCGCGCGAGTGGGTCAGCCCGTGACTCCTGCGACCCCCCGGCCCACAAGCCGCTGCTGTTGAAACTGAATACAGGGGTCAGGTCGTCGCGTTCCGAGGCCGGTCGAATGGAAGGGATGATGTTATCCAGTACCAACGGCTCGGACGCCGGTGTTTGATAGTACCCAAGCACCATGTGCGCCTGGCTTTGCTGGGAACGGCCAATCCGTGCCCGAACATAAATCATGCGCAGCTTGTTGCCAGGCACACCCAGTTCCTTGAGCGTGATGTACTTGGCAATCGAATAATCCTCGCAGTCACCTTCGCGCTTGCCCAGCATTTCCAGCGGCGTCGCCCAGTAATCTTCCTGGCCCCAGATGGAAATGTCATCCCGCCAGCGCACCTTGCGGTTGAAGAAGTCATTCACCTCGCGCATCTGGTCGCCAAGCCTTGCGCCGCGCAGCCGCTGGATCATGGCCAGCCACTCATCGATCAGCGTCACGCCCGAAGCCCCATGCGCCTGCTGCATCTTCTGGCGGATCCGCGCCGGGTTGAACGCCGAAGCCGTGGACGGCGCGCCAATCATCAGGCACAGCAACCCCGCGCCCAGCCCCGAGAGCACTTGCCGCCGCGATACCATCACGTTACCTGACCATCCATGGCGGCGCGAGATAGAAACCTGTTTTGAAGATGTTCAAGCTAATGGGGGTATCCTCATGGTGCCGTGTTAAAGCTTCACAATTTATATCGACAAAAGACGTTGCAACTTAATCGCGCCACGAAAAAACAAGGTATGCACCCAGCCATTGTAGGAGCCCGACTTCGTCGGGCAATCAAGTCATCTACCAGCACTCACCCTCGGCGCCATGATACCTTCCAGCTTATCCCAAACGGTTTCCAGAATAATCGGCTGGGCCTCGGCGGTGGGGTGAATGCCGTCGTCCTGCATCAAGGCATCGTCGGTGGCTATGCCTTCCAGCAAAAACGGCACCAGCGTAACGCCGTAGGTGTCGGCGAGGTCATGATAAACGGTGGTAAACGCCTCCCGGTAGGCAGCGCCGTAGTTGGGCGGAATATCGATGCCCAGCAGCAGGACCTCGGCATCTGCGGCCTGGCTGGCCTCGATCATCGTCGCCAGGTTGGACTGCATCTGCTGCGGCGGAAGGCCGCGCAGCCCATCGTTGCCGCCCAGTTCCAGCAGAACAATATCCGGCTCGTGCTGTCCTAATAGGTCATCGAAACGCTGCACACCACCTGAAGTGGTTTCACCGCTGATGCTTGCGTTGACCACGGTTGCCGCTTCCGGCAGCCGCTCTTCAAGCAAGGCCACCCAGCTTTCATCGCGCTCAATGTTATACGCCGCGCTCAGGCTATCGCCCATGACCAACAGGGTGGGGGCGGAGCCTGCGTCCGAGTCGACCGACTCAGCGTTGACTGGCCCGGCGACCAGGGTGGCTATCAGAACCCCCAGCCACAGGGTTAGTATGCGGTAATGTTCTCGCCATGCTGCTTTTTGCCAAGCTACAAGGATGCCACGCTTCATGTCTTACTCCTCTGCTGATTCCCCTGAGCCGACCGCCAAGGCGGATAGCCAACGCGTGCTTCATGCCGAACGCTTGACCAAAAGTGTCACCAGTGGCGAACGCACGCTGACCATCTTACACGACCTTTCGTTGAGCGTGGCAGCCGGAGAAAGCGTGGCCATTCTGGGCAAGAGCGGGGCGGGCAAATCTACCTTGCTGGGCCTGCTGGCTGGGCTGGATACCCCGACAGACGGCGAGCTCCATCTGTTCGGCCATCCGCTCAGCCGCCTGGATGAAGACGGCCGTGCCTCGCTGCGCGCAGGCCGCGTCGGCTTTGTGTTCCAGAATTTTCAGCTACTGCCCACGCTAAGCGCGCTGGAAAACGTGCTGCTGCCGCTGGAACTCTCGCCCCGTGCCGGAGAAACCGACACCGCCGCCCAGTGGCTGACCCGCGTCGGGCTGGGTGAGCGTCAGGGCCATCTGCCCAAACAGCTTTCCGGCGGCGAGCAGCAGCGCGTGGCCATCGCCCGGGCGTTTGTCAGCGACCCGGAACTGGTCTTCGCCGACGAACCCACCGGCAACCTGGACCCGGACACCGGCGCGCAAATCATCGACCTGCTCTTCGAACTCAACCACCAGGCGGGTACCACCCTGATCCTGGTCACCCACGATCACGCCCTGGCTCGCCGTTGCGATCGCTGCCTGCGGCTGATCGACGGCCACCTTGACGCCTTCGATCCCCACACTCTTGCCAGCGACACGCTCGAAAGCCATGTCTCTAAAAGCGATGCCTCCAAAAACCATGAGGCCAAGACATGAGCAACCTCAACGCTCGGCTGGCCCTGCGTAGCCTGAAGCGCGACCTGCGTGCCGCCGATGTGCGCGCGCTGTTTGTGGCACTCATGCTCGCCGTGGCCGCCTCCACCATGATCGCGTTTTTCCTCGACCGCCTGGACCGCGGCCTGGAGCGCCAGGCCAGCCAGATGCTGGGCGGCGATGTGGTGTTGGAACAGCGCGACCCGTTCAGCGAAGAGCTGCGCGCCCAACTGGAAGATGCCGGCTTTACCCTGAGCGACCAGGTCGACTTGGTCTCGATGATCAGCCGCGACGACCGCTTCCAGCCCGCCAGCCTCAAAGCCGTGGACGATATCTACCCGCATTACGGCAGCTCGCGGGTGGATCTGGGTAATGGCACCGAGCAAGTGGCCTCTGGTCCGTCAGCAGGTGAAGCCTGGGCCGATCCACGCCTCGCCCAACTGATCGACATCGAGATTGGCGACAGCGTTCAGGTCGGGCAGACAGAACTGACCATCAGCGGGATTATCGAGCGCGAGGCCGACCAGTCCGGCGGCTTCGGCAGCTTCAACCCCCGGCTGATGCTCAACACCGCCGACCTGGAGGCCACCGGGCTGGTCCAGGAAGGTTCCCGGGTCGAGTTTGAAATCCTCGCCGCCGGGCCACCCCAGGCGCTGGATGCCGTGCAAGGGCTGCTCGACGAACTGCGCCGGGAGGGTGTTGAAGTCAGCGACGTGCGCGTCGACCAGCCACAGTTAGGCAATGCCCTGGAACGTGCCGAGAGCTACCTGGGCCTGGCCGGGCTTGCCGCCGTGCTATTGGCAGGCGTGGCGGTGGCCATGTCCACCCGCCGTTATGTGGAACGTCATCTGGACACCGCCGCGCTGCTGCGTTGTTTCGGGGCCAGTCAGCATCAGTTGGTCGTCATCTTCTCGATTCAACTGCTGGGCCTGGCCCTGGTCGCCTCGCTGCTGGGCGCCGTGTTGGGACTGGCCGGGCAGGCGCTGTTGCTATGGCTGCTGGCCAGCTTCCTGCCCATGACGCTACCGCCCCCCGGTATCATGCCCCTCGGTCTGGGAGTGCTAACGGCTTTTGCGGTACTGATCGGCTTTGCCGGACCCACGCTACTGCGCATCAAGCGCGTCAGCGCCCTCAAGGTGCTGCGCCGCGAGCTGGACCCGCTGCCACCCGCCGCATGGCTGGTAGTCAGCGTGGCCAGCCTGGTGTTTGGCGGCCTGCTATGGCTGTATTCCGGCAGTCTGCCACTGGCCATGGCCCTGCTGGTCGGCGGCGCGGCCCTGCTCGGCGTGCTGTGGGGCATCAGCATGCTGCTGCTGAATGGCGTATTGCGCGGCGTGCAGGCGCTTTCTGGCAAAGGCCCCTGGACCCAGGCGCTGCGTCTGGGGGGCCGTCAGTTAGCGCGGCGTCGGCAGGCCGGGCTCGGCCAGCTGATGGCGTTCTCGGTGACCTTCTTCGCCATGGCGATGATTGTCCTGGTACGTGGCGACCTGCTCAATACCTGGCAGAACCAACTGCCCGACGACACGCCCAACTACTTCGCAATCAACATTCAGCCCACAGAGCGCGACGACTTCGAGGACGCGATCAGCCCGCGGGCCGAAGCGCAAAGCGAACTCTACCCCATGGTGCGTGGCCGGGTAATCTCGATCAACGACCAGGACCCGCGTGAAGCCGTGCGCCCTGACGCCCGCGGCGACAACTCCCTGCGCCGGGAGCTCAACCTCACCTGGCAGGCCGAAGTGCCGGAAGGCAACGAGATCGTCGCCGGGGAATGGTTTGCAAGTGAAGAGGGCGCTGACGAGCAGCAAGGCTGGATGAGTGAGGTAGACGCCACCGCCCAAGCCGCGCCGGTGCCCATTTCCGTGGAAGACGGCCTGGCCGAACGCCTCGGGCTGACGCTTGGCGACCGGCTCACCTTCGCCGTGGGCAGCGATGAAATCACCACCGAGATCACCAGCCTGCGCAGCCTCAACTGGGACACCTTCCGGCCCAACTTCTTCGTGATCTTCCCGCCGGATGTGCTGGAATCGTTCGGCCACAGCTATATCACGGCGTTTTACTTGCCGGAAGAAGAGCAAAGCCTGATCAATCAACTGGTGAGGGACTTCCCCGGCGTCTCGCTGCTTAATGTCGAGGCCATTCTGGGGCAGGTGCGCGATGTGCTCACCCAGGTCACCCGCGCGGTGGAACTGGTGCTGATCCTCGTGCTGCTGGCTGGAGTGAGTGTGCTCTACGCCGCGCTGACCGCCAGCCGACCGGTGCGCGCCCACGAGAGCGGCCTGCTGCGCGTCTTCGGGGCAGGGGAGACGATGATCTCGCGGGTTCAGGGTGCCGAGTTCGCCCTGCTCGGGTTTGCCAGCGGGCTGCTCGGCGCGGCCCTGGCCGAACTGGCCACCGCCGTGCTGTATCTCTACCTGCTGGACTTGCCACCCCGGCCGCACCCCGAGTTATGGCTTGCGCTCCCCATCGGCGGCGCGCTGCTTATCGGCATTATCGGCCACAGCCTCTCCCGCAGCCTGCGTAAACAAGCCCCCGCGGCGAGTTTAGGGTTATTAGGGGAGGCCTAGCACCCAGCCCCCAAGGAGTCCGACCTAGTCGGGCGATCAGGCCGTCTACGAGCAACATTAAGCAGTACCCGTACATGAGCGCGATTCATCTGCATCCTGACGCGGATGCGATGAAAGTCGCGCTCGGCTGAGGTATCATGGGCGACTACTCTTTCATGACGACCCTTCGTACGAGGTTTCCTGCCGATGTTCAGCCGCGATATGACAATTGCCGGATTCGATGATGTGCTTTTTGACGCCATGCAGAAAGAAGTGGCCCGCCAGGAAGCCCACATCGAGCTAATCGCTTCCGAAAACTACGCCAGCCCCCGCGTACTGGAAGCCCAGGGCAGCCAGCTGACCAACAAATACGCCGAAGGCTACCCCGGCAAGCGCTACTACGGCGGCTGCGAATTCGTCGACATCGCCGAAAACCTCGCCATCGATTACGCCAAGGATCTGTTCGGCGCGACCTACGTCAATGTGCAGCCGCACTCCGGCTCCCAGGCCAACAGCGCCGTCTTCCAGGCGCTGGTCAAGCCCAATGACACCATTCTGGGCATGAGCCTGGATGCCGGTGGCCACCTGACCCACGGCGCCAAGCCCAACTTCTCCGGCAAGCACTACAACGCCATTCAGTACGGCCTCAACGAACAAGGGTTGATCGACTACGACCAGGTCGCCGAGCTTGCTCGGGAACACAAGCCCAAAATGATCATTGCGGGCTTCTCTGCCTACTCGCAAATTGTTGACTGGGCCAAGTTCCGCGAGATCGCCGACGAAGTAGGCGCTTACCTACTGGTGGATATGGCCCACGTCTCCGGCCTGGTCGCCGCAGGCGTTTACCCAAGCCCGCTGCCCCACGCCCACGTGGTCACTTCCACCACGCACAAAACCCTGCGTGGCCCGCGTAGCGGCGTGATTCTCTCCGCCGAAAATAACGCGGATATCGAGAAAAAGCTGCAATCCGCTGTCTTCCCCGGCGGCCAGGGCGGCCCGCTGATGCACGTCATCGCCGCCAAGGCGATCTGCTTCAAGGAAGCCATGGCGCCCGAGTTCAAGACCTACCAGCAACAGGTGGTCAAGAACGCCCAGGCGATGGCGGGTGTGTTTATCGAACGCGGTTACGACATCGTCTCCGGCGGCACCGAAGATCACCTCTTCCTGCTGTCGCTGATCAAGCAGGGCGTGACCGGTAAAGACGCCGACGCCGCCCTCGGCCGCGCGCACATCACCGTCAACAAGAACGCCGTGCCCAATGACCCGCAAAGCCCGTTCGTCACCTCCGGCCTGCGCATCGGCACCCCCGCCGTAACGACCCGCGGCTTTGGTGAAAAAGAGTGCAGCGACCTGGCAGGCTGGATCTGCGACATCCTCGACGTCCTCGCCAGCGGCGACGACACCGCCGCCATCGAAGCCGAGGTGCTGGATAAAGCCGCCGCGGTATGCAACAAGTTCCCCGTGTATAAGTAATTAAACGAAGTGGCTTGACCGATCCTGATCGCCCGACTTGTCGGGCGATCAGGTTGCCTGTAGGTATAATGCACGGCGGTACTTTCGTGCTAGCCTAAAGGAGTATTCTTGTGGGGGCTGTTGGATGCATTGTCATCGATTCGACATGGATGTTCATGTAACTCGATATGCACGAGAGCGTATGACGCAGCGCGCTATTAGTGAAGAACAATTGAGAGCGCTACTCGAAACAGGGCAGATTCGGTATAAAGATGATAGCCGTTTCTGGATAGCTAAAATGTTCTCGTCACGGAATGACAACTTGGTATGCGCTGCCGTTGTGCTAGAAGATAAGCTCATAGTTAAAACCGTTATGCACCATTTTCAGTGGGAGGGTTAAACATGCGAACCACCTATGACGAAACGGATGACATTTTAGTCGTGCATCTCTCCGACAAGCCAATCTCGAAAGAGGTGTCGCAAGATTGGAATACGCATATTAGTTACGCAGAAGATGGCACCATTGTTGAAGTTGTGATTTTAGAAGCATCCAAACAAGGCGCCTGGCCGTTGTTGCGCAGCCACGCCGCGTAATCTCCAGCCCCTGTGGGAACTCAACTTTGTCGAGCGATCAGCCCATCTACCAGCGATCACCCAAGGCGCCTTGATCCTGCCTGATCGCCCAACGGATAACGCGCCAACCCCCCCCTCACTGCTTCAACAAATGCGCGATGGTGACTTCCACTTGCGGTTTTGACTATTCATCAACTAGCCCGCAATTTTGTAAGATATTTCTTAAAGCTTTGTAAGACATTAGCTCTTCGTGCCGTAAAGGGGTTGTTCCGCCCGCAAGTCTCGCTACCCTGATCGTTTCTCATTAGCAGATAGCGATCCAGGGAGTGGCATGATGTCTGAAAGTATGGGGGCGGAGACAGGCCTGCAATTCACCCTAACGCTACCCGGCATTAACGATATCGCGGTGATCGACTTCACCCACCGTGAGGCGCTCTCCCAGCCTTTCGAACTGGCGCTCAACCTGGCCAGCCGCGATGGCAGCCTGGACGCCGCCGACCTCCTGGATCGCGAAGCCACCCTGACCATCTGGCAGGACGGCAAACCGCTGCGCCGGGTGCATGGGATTGTCGCTGAATTTGGCCGCGGCGACCGCGGCCACCGACGTACCTTCTACTCCCTGGTACTGCGCCCGGCGCTCTGGCGGCTCTCGCTGCGCCAGAACTCGCGCATCTTTCAGAAGGTCGACCCGCTCACCATCATCAATACCCTCTGCGACGAGCGCGGCATCCGCGACGTGGCCTTTGCGGTCACCCGCGAGCTTCCCGAGCGCGAGTACTGCGTGCAGTACCGCGAGACGGATCTCGCCTTTATCGAGCGCCTGGCCTCGGAAGAGGGGCTTTTCTATTTCCATGAATTTGATGAGGATAGTCATCGGCTGATCTTCGCCGACGACCCACAGGTGCTGGCAAGCCTCGGCGAGCGTACCTACCACAGCCGCGCCGGCGGCACCGCGCCTACACGGCATGTGCGCAAACTCAGCCATACCGCCCGGGTGGCGAGTTCGTCCGCCACGCTCAAGAATTACAGCTTCAAGAACCCGGCCTACGCGCAGCTGCACGACCATCTGGGCCGCGACGTCGAGCAGCACGGCCAGCAGGTGGATTACGAGCACTACGACTACCCCGGCCGCTACAAGCAGGACGCTTCCGGCGAGCCGTTTACCCGTATTCGCCTGGAACAGCTGCGCCGTGAGGCGATCACCGCCAGTGCCGAAAGCGACCTGCCCGAACTGGCCCCCGGCCTGCGCTTCACGCTGACTGACCACGACACCGACAGCCTCAACCGCGACTGGCAGGCCATCAGTGTTCTTCACCACGGCGAACAGCCCCAGGCGCTGGAAGAAGACGGTATCACCCAATCAGACAGAGCCGGTATGACCCGCTACCACAATCAGGTCACGCTGATCCCCGGCGATGCCCCCTGGCGCGCCACGCCCAACCCCAAACCCCGCGTCGATGGCCCTCAGGTCGCCTTTGTGGTCGGCCCGGAAGGGGAGAAGATCCACTGCGACGAGCATGGCCGGGTCAAGGTCCAGTTTCCCTGGGACCGCTACGCTGAACCTGATGAAACGGCCAGCTGCTGGGTGCGGGTTGCCCAGGGCTGGGCAGGCGGCGGCTACGGCAGCATCGCCATTCCCCGCATCGGCCATGAGGTGATTGTCTCCTTCCTGGAAGGCGACCCCGACCAGCCCTTGGTCACCGGGCGTACCTACCACGCGGTGAATACCGCGCCGTACACGCTGCCCGAACACAAGACCCGCACAGTACTGCGCACCCAAAGCCACAAGGCCGAGGGCTTCAACGAACTGCGCTTTGAAGACGAAGCGGGCGAAGAGCAAATCTGGCTCCACGCCCAGAAAGACCTGGAGCTGCTGACGCTTAACGACCGTATTGAAGAGACCCGCAACGACAGCTTCTTGAAGGTCAATAACGACCGCATCAGCGAGATCGACAACGACGATCACCACACGGTACACGGCAATCGTTTCGAGCATACCGAAGGCCAGCAGCACCTCAGCGTGGACGGCACCCTGCATATCAATGGCTATGTTGGTATCTGTTGTTGGTCAGCGCCAATCACCGCCAGTAGCCACGCTTCCTCGGCTGGCTTCGCTGTTTCAAACAATCGTCGCCATGCCAAATAATTGGGTAAATACGCTGTCCCCACCCCCTTAAAACGCTTCATCCAGCCCTTCAGTCGGCTGATATAACTGTTAACATTCTGAATATGGTATTCCTTGCCAATGACTCGCTGGTTATCGAGTGTGATCAGTCGATGGTGGGCAATGCCATGTTCCGCAGAGAAAGACTTGTACCAGCTGTGCCCGTCCGAACATAAAATCGAATCGCGATCGATGATCGGTGCCAGAAAAGCATGGACAGTGGACTTTTGGAGCCTCGGGTCTACCAAGTCACTGACATGGCCATTGCGGTCACGCACGATAACAACCGGAATTTTATCGGCTTTTTTCTTTTTATTACCTTGGCTGCCGCGTTTCCGAGGCTGGCGGTGCGTGATTTTTCGCTTGCCCTTACATGACTCAACGAAGAAGGTCTCATCTACCTCAATGATGCCCGATAAGGCATTATCGTTGGCGTGGGTGCTCTCATGTAGAAAGCGGTGACGCCATCGGAAGGCTGTTTTTAAATCGATCCCCACACGCTTGGCACAGACACGTAACGTCAGGCTATCCCGCATGCAGCGCAGGTAGTGGAACCATTTGTCACGGTAGTGCAGCTTAGCAAGGGGTGTGCCTGTGAGCGCATTGAATGTTTTGCGACATGCCGGGTTTCGGCACCGATACCGCTGCAAGCCACTGGCACGCCCCCATTTAGCAGGACGCTCATTGCCGCAATGGGGACACGCATGGCGAGGATTGGCGGTCTCGAGCAGCGCATCTGACTGGGAGTTAATTTGCTCAAGAAGTTGATCGGAAAGGTGTTTTTTAAGATCAACAGGAAGGCGGGTTAGCGTCTGTTCGAGCGCTTTGATATCTGGACGTTTCATAGCGTACTCCAGGGAACCGCATATACAGTAGTTTATGCAGTACTTTTGGAGAACGCCAACAACAGATACCAACAGAGCCATATCAATACAGGCCAGGCCTGGCTGAGTGAAAGCGGCCGGGAGCTGCACATCAAGGCAGGCCATAAAGTGGTGCTCGAAGCCGGTAACGAACTCACCCTGAACGCTGGCGGCAGCTTCCTCAAGCTGGACGGCAGCGGCGTCACCGTGGTGGGCCCCAAGGTGCGCGTCAACGCAGGCGGCAGCCCCGGCAGTGGCAGCGGTCAGGCGGTGGAAGGGCCGCTGCTGCCTGGGCATGCGGTGGCGGAAACGCATGAAGCGATACCGCCCACTTCGCTCCCCAAGCTGAAGGATTACCAGCTAAGCGAAGCGGCTATCATGCCGCTCTGCGGCAAGATCAATGACACCCAGTGYTCGCGCGARGATTGCCCATGTCTRGCTGGTTAAACCAACTTGCCGAACGCTGTTAYCCGGCGGACAACCTTGCGGGGATGGTGACAGGCCAGCGYGGCTTTGTGGTACTGGACCAGCGTCACTCGCCTGAACAGGGCAGGCCACTGCTATCACTTCCCGGCAAACGCGATTTTGCCACGCTATTTGCGGGYACGTCGCTTTCCCCTCTGCTGGAGGCCAGCCCCTGGCTACTTGATGTTGAAGTCGSCAGTGAAGCTTGGCATTACGCAGAAAAGCTCTGCCAGCAACGCTTGGGATGGGTMTGCCAGCCACCGGCAGATCAAACCCTGCAAAGCATTGCTGACCACTTGCGGGMACTGTTTGTGATGGATGACCCGCACGGCGGAAAATCACTGATCAACCTTCARCAGCCCGCCGTATGGACAGCCCTGCTCGCCAGCGCGCCAGCCAGTATCTACTCACACTGGTTAAACCCGCTAGGCCAAGTAGCCACCCCCACGCCCCAGGGTCAGTGGTCTATTTGGCAGGCCGATGCACCAACGTCCCCTGCACCGGAACGCTGGCAGCTTACTGCTGATATGGAAGCCGCGTTGAACGAAAGCCAACCGGCGTGGTGGTTGAGCCGAATGACGAAGACGCCGCCAGCTTCTTTACCCAATGCTTGGTTGGCACGGATGAAAACAGCGATGCAGGCAGGCATCAGCCGCTCGGATCATTTAAAGCGGCTATTGCCCATTATGACGGACGAAGGCGAAAGGCTGGATGTTCAGATAGACGACATTCTGAACACGCCCCTGCCTTCACGCCAAAAAGTACAGCAGTTGGAACGCCTGTTATGAATACTGAGCAAACCGCAGAGCGCCACCTTGACCCGATGGTGGTCAACATCTTTGAACCACCGGCATCTGATGGCGAGAGCGCCGGGGAAAACGCAGCGCATGTCTGCCAAGAGCAATGCTGGGCCGATATTCTTTACCTGCCGGGAACACATACGTTCTGGTTGCTGACGGAAGAGGTCTCAGACATCTTGCTGGAAGCCGCAGAACAGCTTAAGGCGTGGACACAAGAAGAGGATGCCACCGAGCGACTTCGGGTACTCAACGAAGAGGCAGGCTTGATGGAGTGCCTACTGCCGACCCGTGCCGAAAACTTCCTCGACGACAGCGAAAGGGCGCGTTACCAAGCGTGTTTCGAGCAGTTAATTGAGATGACCGCTGTTGACCAAGAAAGCCTTGAAGATCGCATTGCGCACCAGCGCTCTTTGCTATGGCAATTTACGACGCCCGCGTTATTGGATCACTTGGCGCGCCATGTCAGGGACCCTGACGCTGTGCGCCTGGAAGACGAACTTCGTGACCTTTATCAAGCGGGCCTAAGTCGCGCGCAGGAAGCGGGCTATAGCATCGAGGGTGAAAACTACTATGGCCCCTGGGAAACAGAAATCGAGCAGGCGCTGGAAACCTACCGTTCGTGCCGGGCCTTGGCTCAGCGCGAGTACCACTTCAACCCTGGAAGCGAAGGCGAAGCCACTCCCTTCTCGCTGCAAGAGGTGCTCGCCGAATATCAAACCTTCATTGGATTATGCGAATCCATGCCGCCTGACGAGGCAGCGCAGCAATGTAACTTTGTGGGCCATGTCCAGCAGCTCTCACAGCAGCAGGAAAGCAAGTATAGCGACTATCTCGAGAGTATCCTCACCCTTGCGTCGCTGGGTATCGCCACCCCCGAACTAGCGCTATCGGCAGCCAACGCCGAAACTGCGTCGCTGGACGAGGGTGTCAGTGCCTTCGACACATACTGCCAAGCGCTCAAACAAAGCGTCGAGTTACACCAGGCGGTCGAGGAAAAACTGAGTGAATGGGAAAGCGGTACCGCTGGCAATGCCAAGCTGCCTATCTTCTTGTTCGAACAAGAACGGCAACATTATGAGCACCTCCAGGAGACGTTGAGCGACCTGTTCAAGCAGGCCGATGACGCCGTCAGCAAGATGGAGCCCGGTCGCGTCCTTATCTGGCATACCGATATAGAAGACGACCGCCATGCCATGGGCTACCAGAAGCGCAAAGTCGAACTGCTGGTACGCCGCGATTTCCCGCTACGAGAGTTCAGCTCCCCTCAGGCAGACCAGTCACTTAGCCACCTCAGCCTTTGTCAGTTGATGTCCGCCATCACTCCAACCGAACGGCAGCGTCTGGATAACGCCATGAACGCGGACGGTGTATTGCCTGCAACGTTATGGGAGGCGCCAGAAAGCGCTCTCTCCCAATGGCTGCAAGGGCGTGGCTGCGAGCCGATAGAACATCGTGCCGACTGGCATGAAGAGCCATTGGGGTTTTTCCAGCCTGAAAGCTTCTTCGCCTACCTTGAGGAGCAAGGGCACGAAATTGACTCCCTTGATGATGATCGTAAGAAAACATGGGGGGCTGCGCTACAGAAAATTCTGTTCACCGGCCCGAGCCGTGAACGGCTGCGCCTGTTCGACGCCAGCGCTCAGGCCCAAATGATGCGGCTGGTCGGCATGGCCAGGTTTGATCTCAACGAGCAGCGTAGTGAAAGCGACCGCGATACGCCCTGGGAGGTCGTCGCCCAACAGCCCACACTAACGTTCTTGGACACCGAACTTGCAATGAGCAGTGGCGGAAGTAACAGCCTTAAGACCACACAGCGCGATGAACTGGCTATCAAGCGCCCCTCCAAGGGTCGTTGGCAGCTCGATGAGAGCAACTCCAGCAGGACCGCTGCCCAGGCCACTTATCGCTGGGAGGCCAAGGGCACCTTTAGCCTGGCACGGGGGGAGCTGCCACTGGGGCGACTAGTCCTGCCGCGAGAAGAGCAGGCTCAGCAGGTAGTCGCTACCCTTTCCGAGGTTGATGAACAGCGCGCATTAGGCCGCTATGTCTTAGTCGTGGACGCCGTTGCCAAAGGGTTTGCGGGTGCCAGCCTGGCACTGGCGGCCGAGACGGGCATCTCCCTTGGCGAGGAAGGTCTCAGCGTGAGCGGTGTTGATTGGGCCAAGCGGGAAGCCGAGGGTGCCACCATCGAGGCCTTTGCCGGTGCTCGGCTGGGTATCGAAACCCGCTGTGCATTAAGCTGGGAACCACCCGCGAACCTGGCGCGCATTCTCCCCACCCGTGCGGGGCTTTCCAAGATGAACATGCAGCGCGCCAGTCAGTCACTGACGGGGTGGCGCAACCTTGGCACTGCCACCCTGGCGATGGAAGTGGCTGAAGGCTTAGGGGGAAGGCTTGGCCTCGCGCTGGGCATGCAGAACGGCAAGTTCGTGCTGCGCATGGCCGCACGCGTCGTCATCGGCACGGGAGCTGGGGGCAGTTTTTCCGTCGAACTGGATATCGACAGCCTGGATTTGTGGCTAGTGATGCTCCACCGCGCCATGGTGGATAACGACTATGTCCAACCTGATTGGATTGATGACGACGCCTACCAAAGCATGGGCCGGCTAGGCTATCTCGCCACCACCACCCTGCTGAACGTAGGCCTGCTGGCAGCCCGTGGGCAGGCGGGTATTGAGCGACTCTACAGCGCCCTGACTGGTGGGCAGAATGCGGGGCCGATTGCGTATGTCATTACTAACGACCCTCGCCGAGATCAGATGCGTAACTGGGTACAGCAATTAACACCCGAAGGGTTAGGCGCACTAATGTATCTGCTCGTCAGCAAGCCAAGGGCGTTTGAAATAGAAGAGCCTGGTAGAGGAAGAAGTGCTGGCAACAGCCAACACTTTAATGCTCAGGAAGCGCTGGATTTTCAGCAAATTGCCATAGCTAACTGCTTGGGCTGGATTGTGGAGGGCGTCACCATGAACGTTTACGGCCCCCTCTGCCGCTTTAGCCGCGAAACCCCTACCCCTTCCCAGTATCTGTTTACCAAAGCGGTAGTAAGAATGACCGCCAACGGCAAGCCACCGCATGACTACCCAGATTCCGCTTACCAAAACCATAAGAGTGATCTGGATAAGTTTATGGATCAGATTTCAGGGACAGATAATCCTGATGTACCAGGTTCAAAGAGAGATTACCGCCGCTACGTCGCAGGCCTCGGCACTGAGATCTGTGCGGGTTAACAAGACAGCCTACAAAGGAATGACATTATGCGATCAACCATCCTGGCAACGCTAGCAGGGCTAACGCTTACGGCGCTCATGCTACCTTCCGCCTGGGCGCTGGAAGACGAAGCTCAGGCCGCCAAAGAGGAAGGCATGCGACTGTGGGGCATTCACCAGTGGGAAAAGATGCAACCCCCACTTGAAATCGCAGCAGAGAGCGGTGATGTCGAGGCGATGTATTACTTGGGCGAGGCAAATAGGTTACTTAGTCGGGGCCTTTCACAAGCCGCTCTGGACTGGTACCACCAAGCCGCCCAACACGGTGACCCCCACGCTATGTTGCGACTGTTTGATGGTGGGGCCTGCGAACTGGGGGATGTATGCCCGGAAAACGGCGATGACTGGCCCCAGGCGGCATTAGAGCTGATGCTACCTAAAGCTGAGGCCGGCGATGCCGAAGCCATGGCCGCGCTTTACGATATTTATTACTACGTTAAAGAGCCCGATGAAGATGAGGCAATGAAGTGGCTACGGCGTGCCGCTGAGGCGGGCCATGTGGAGTCCATGCATTTGCTGGGTGAGATAGCCCGCAACGACGAAGAGGGTTATGCCAGCGATGCTGAACGTTTGGAAGCCGCAGAGGTGTGGTTTCGCAAAGCCGCGGAGGCGGGCTATGCGCCTGCCATGCATAATCTCTCATCTGTATTAAACCATCTAGACCAGCCCGAAGAGTCATGGAAATGGGTAAACAAAGCTTCCGATGCGGGGCATATTTACGGACGAACTTGGTTGGCCGCCTGTAATATTGAGCCTGACTGGGAAGAATTGACCCTATGTAATTCTGCCACCGATCCAGAACCAGCAAAAGGCTGGGCGATTTTTCTTGCTATCCATGAAGAAGTCCCCGGCACTTCTTCGGAACGATCACTACGAGTTTATCGCGATAGTGTCACGCCAGAACAACGCGAAAAGGGCGAAGAAATGATGGACGAGTGGCTAAATCGTGAGCCGCCGCTTTCCTATTTTCCTGAGAAATTTGGCCCCTGATGTTGTTACCAAAACGATCAACCATCCTGGCAATGCTAGCAAGTTTAACGCTCACAGCGTTTATGCTGCCTTCCGCCTTGGCGATGAATGAAGAGGCGCAGGCCGCCAAAGAGGAAGGCATGCGCCTGTGGGGCATCCATCAGTGGGAAAAAATGCAAACCCCACTTGAGATCGCAGCAGAGAGCGGTGATGTCGAGGCGATGTATTACCTAGGTGAAGCTAATCGGCTACTCAGTCGTGGCCTTTCACAAGCCGCGTTGGACTGGTATTACCAAGCCGCACAACACGGTGACCCCCACGCCATGCTGCGCCTGTTTGACGGTGGTGCTTGCGAGCTGGGGGATGTCTGCCCCGAAAACGGCGATGACTGGCCCCAGGCGGCGTTGGAACTCACCCTGCCCAAAGCCGAAGCGGGTGATCCCGACGCCATGGCTGCGCTTTACGATATTTATTACTACGTTAAAGAGCCCGATGAAGATGAGGCAATGAAGTGGCTACGGCGTGCCGCCGATGCGGGCCATGTGGAGTCCATGCATTTGCTGGGTGAAATAGCCCGCAACGACGAAGAAGGTTACACCAACGATACCGAGCGTTTGGAAGCCGCTGAGGTATGGTTTCGAAAGGCAGCAGAGGGTGGTTATGCCCCTTCTATGAATGATCTTGCGGTAGTTTTGAGCCATCTAGGTCGTCACGAAGAAGCTTGGGAGTGGATGAGCAAGGCTTCAGAAGCAGGACATATTAATGGCAGGCAATGGCAAGCATCCTGTTATATCGAGCCTGAAGCAAAAGGGCGTGAAATGTGTCAAACACAAAAGGATCCTGCTAAAGGTTGGGCCATTATGCTGGCTAGGAACGAAGAAGTGCCCGGCACGTCTTCAGAGCGAGCGTTACGAGTCTATCGGGACAGCATCACTCCCGAACAGCGCGAAGAAGGCGAGCGTATGAAAGAGGAATGGTTAAATTTTGAGCCGCCGCTGTCCTATTTCCCTGAGAAATTTGGCTACTGATTTTGTCACCAAAACGACCAAACCTACTGACCATACTGGGAGGACTGAAACTATCGGCGGTGTTGTCGCCTTTTGCCTTAGCGCTGAATGAAGAGGCACAAGCCGCCAAAGCGGAAGGCATGCGACTGTGGGGCATCCATCAGTGGGAAAAAATGCAACCCCCACTTGAGATCGCAGCAGAGATCGGTGATGAAGGGGTTATTTGTGTTCTGCTGAAGTATCGCTTCGACCAATTGCAGAGGCGGGTTTTTAACCTTCCTCTGAATCCTCAGCAGCAATAGAAGTCTTGAAAGCATGCAAGTATACATAAACAGAATCTGTGCAAGGACATGTTGAGGTGTCCATTGTTAATTAAAACCCTCTAAATATTAACAGCATCAAGGATGTGAAATAAATGAAAGCTTCGATAAAGTTTATTACCACGTTATTTCTTGTTTTACTTTTGGCAGGATGCTCAAAGGAAGAGCGTGAAGCAAGCCGTCTTTATGAGTCTTTAATGGATGATATAACGGAAATAGACGCGCTGGAAAATGACGCTTCTATCAGCGACAAACTTGCTGTTTATAGCCAAGCGAGGTACAAGCTTGAAAGAATTCGTACGCGGTATGCGGCTACGAAGAAAGGGAAAGAGATTCTCGAAAATCCTACTTTTTCGTCTGGTCAATCTGCCGAAGATATACTTTCAGAGGCGCTTTCCCTAGAGGATAGAGCATCTGAAGAGCTCTCTGAAAACCAAGTAAAACTTATTATAATTAGTGCTATTTCTACACCAGAAATTCGAAATCATCGTTTGGAAAGTCATGGAATTTCTCTGGCTAGACAAGGGAACACTGAAGAAGCAAAGGCAATCCTTCCTGATCTCCTTAACTCTCTCAGCAAAGCAATCGTCCAGCTTGAGATTGCTAAAGCATATTATCAAGAAGACGATATCGAAGCCGCCAAAAGCATCTCATTAGAAGCTCATGACAAAATTTCTCAGTATAATTTAAATGAGAATGTATGCAGTACAGTAAGCTGTGATAATGAGGAAGCAAGAAAAAGGCTTGTAGACACTGAATTACGTCGATTTAGAATTGAACTTTATTCATCATAACACCGTAAAGCATCTTGCGCTAACCACTTCCGGTTGGCGCTTAACAAGCGAGCTCTTTAAAACATGAAAGTCAAAGCCATCATTTTTTCCATATTAACGGTGTTTTTGGTATCAATATTTTTATACATGCAACCGAAAGGTCCGCCCCCGCCCCCCACTATGGTCAGTTTCATAGAAGCTGTTAAGGATCAGGATCACGAGCAAGCGACATTGTACTTGCTTTCATCTCACAATAGAGAGGTATATCGTCAGACATATTTGGAACAAAACAAATTCGATGAAAATGGTCAGTCTTACCAAATGGGTTTTGATGGTGCATGGCCATCCTATTCGGAAAATAGCCGAACTATCACTGACCCAAGAGAGTGGATCGAAGATGAAGTAATACAACTTGACTGGATGGCCAAAAACCTTCGCATTAACTGGAAGAAAATGCATTTAGAGGAATGTAAAGAAACTTATCGATCTAGACCAAAATTGACATGTGAGTATTCTAACAAGGTATGGGTTTGGTCATTCGATAAATATCACAGAACCTATGAAATGAAATTGAGTTATGATTATAAGGAAGACCGAATTATTTCATACTGGATTCACCCACAAGATTAAATTAAATAGCAAGCGCTCTATTAATCGAGCATGAACAACGTGAAGAAGGGTGAAGACATTATGGTGTTAACTATGCGACTAACTACGCTAGCTACGATGGTAGGATTAACGTTAACTACGCTGACGTCATCTTCCGCCTGGGCATTGGACGAAGAAGCGCAAGCTGCTAAAGATGAAGGTATGAGGCTCTACAATGCCGGCGGCCTCAAGTTCCAAGTGCAACACTATTGAAGCGCGCTCGGTCCGGCGACGGATTTCTTGAGTACCTCGGCGTAGACTTCCAGCGGCGTGCGCCAGTCCAGTGTCTTGCGCGGCCGTGTATTGAGTGAGTCGGCGATCTCGTCGAGCTCTTCCTGGCTGAAGACCGACAGGTCCGTGCCCTTCGGCAGGTACTGTCTCAACAGCCCGTTGGTGTTCTCATTGGAACCCCGCTGCCATGGGCTATGCGGGTCGGCAAAGTAGATCGCTGTCCCCGTCTTCTGAGTGATCTCGGCATGCTTCACCATCTCTTTGCCCTGGTCATAGGTCATGGACAGGCGTAGAGCGCGCGGCACCTCATTGAGCTTGTCGCTGAAGCCAACAGCCGCCGCTGTAGCCGTGGTGCCATCCACTTTCGCCAGGATCACTAAACGCGTCGTGCGCTCCACCAATGTACCAACGGCAGAACGATTGTTAGCGCCAATGATGAGATCCCCCTCCCAGTGGCCAGGCATCAGGCGGTCTTCAATCTCAGGTGGCCGCAGGTGGATGCTCACCAGATCAGGAATCTGTTGCCGCCTATCCTTGCCACGGCTGCGAGGGCGTCGTTTACCGTTACCCTGGCGCAAACAGGCAATCAGCTCCTTCTTGAGCGAGCCGCGCGGCATGAGGTAGAGCGCATTGTAGATGGCTTCGTGCGAGGCGTGGCGGTCAGTGTTATCAGGAAACATACGCTTCAGTGTGCGGGCTATTTGCTCTGGTGACCAGTACTTGCGCAGCAGGTAGACCACCAGCTCAAAAAGCTCACCATCGAGAGGTAACTTTGGGCAACGGCGAGGCCGACAGCGGGTCAGTCGGGCTCTATGTCCAGCGAGGCTGGCGTCATACGCCCCGTCAGGCTTGACAGTATGGCGCACCAGTTCTCGTGAAATAGTACTGGGTGCACGTCCTAACTGACGGGCGATAGCGCGAATCGAGTGGTGAGCCTGCATCAGCATGATGGCAGCTCGATCTTCAGCAGAAAGATGGCGATAACAGTGAGTCATGGCAATACCCTACCTGATAGGTTAGGTGTTGCACTTGGTCATTGAGACCGCCCTAATAAAAAGTTATTCATTGCTAAGCCAATCTTTAAAATATCTTTCGTAATTGACTAAAAATCATCTAGACTGTTGTCAGTTGGTCTTTTTACAGCAATAATGAATGCGCATTCTGAACTAATGGATACTGACAATGTCCGTTCGGTATCTTATCTGGTTTGACCTGATGTTAAAGGATTCCCCATGTCACTACTTAACGAATACATCCAAAAAGAACAGCAGCTGAAGCAGCTTCAAGAAGACCTTCAGCGACTAGAGGGTGATCAGCGCCTCAAGAGTGAACTAGAGTTCAAATCAAAGCTTGAAGCACTCATGAACGAGTTTGGTAAGCGTCCAGCCGACGTGGTCGCATTGCTTGATCCTGCCGCTGACCAGCGTGGCTCAAAGCCCGCCAGTAGTAATGCAGGCCGCCGTAAGCGTCGTTTAAAGATATATAAAAACCCTCATACAGGTGAGGTTATCGAAACGCGTGGAGGTAACCACAAGGGATTGCGTAGCTGGAAAGACGAACACGGCGATGAGACCGTTGAGTCCTGGCTTGTCCGGATGGAAGACTAAGTATCGTATCGCCAAGTCGGCATTTCCAATGGGAATGCCGACTTTATTGGTTCCCCAAAATGTATTTGCTTATTGATTCAGCGGTACCCTCAATTCCAAATAATCGGGTTTCCACAGTACCATGGGCGCCTCGCCGCTGATGTAATAGCCCTTTTGTTTATGCAAGAGTTCCAGCAGCATGCTGGTCAGCGCGTGTGAAAGTTGTGAAAATTCCTCGAAGCAGGTGCTCGCATAGTAGCGTGCCGCGATATTAATCCGGCGGTAGGGCGCAGGCAGTGGGATGCTTTTCATGTTGTGAAGTGTTTCAAGATAAAGCCCGATATCGGTACGCACCGGATGCGCAGCTTGATCGCTTAGAGCATCAATCTTTTCGCTGAGTAGATCAGGCAGCGAAACGGCTGGGGTTGAGTCTGCCAGCCTTGCTTGCAGGCTTTCCAACTGGTGGCTATGGTAAGTGCTGTCCCCGAGGCCTTGAAGCTGCTCCGGTGATTTATAGAGTCGCATGAGAACAGCCTGCCGAGCCGGTGTTTGCTTGATTCGAGTCGTGTAGCCGTAAGGCGGTATTTGCTGATGCATTACATGGCCCATAGCCTGACGGTAATGTCGCGGGGATAGTCGAAAATGTCGCAGAAAAGCTCGCGAAAAAGACGAATGGTTTTGGTAACCGCAATGCAGTGCAATTTGCGCTATATTACGGGGAGTGAGGGCGAGTAAAACCGCCGCACGCTCTAACCGACGCTTTTCTCGATAGGCACTCGGCGTTGTGTGAAAGTAATGACGGAATTGGCGTCGTACTTGTGAAGCTGAATACCCTAGATGTTGCGCAAGGTCGTCAATACTCAATGGCTTTTCAAGTGTGTCTTGCAGCCAGATTTCAGCTCGTGTCATAGCATTGAACATTATCTGGCCTCCCATGCATGAGTCTTACCGCCAGGTAGTGTATCTGGCGGTATGTGCACCCTCCCGGTGCCTTGGTGTCACGGATGAACCGCCACGTCAGTGCAACGTGGCGGCGGTTTTTTAGCCCAACGTTTATATTGCAGCCCAGTACTTACATTGCAGCGTAATATGTCAGTGGTCGCAAAATGTGCAGTGATACGTAAGTATTCTTTACTTTATGCACCGATACATAATGATGCTCTCTTTATGCTAGGAACAGCTCTCGAAGGCAAGTTTGCTTTGGCTTTTTACGCGTTTGGGCACAGTTTTTGGGGAAAATGGCCTTATAGGCAGGCGTATCTCTCAATCGAAAGGGTGTGAATGACATATCAATGAAATATCAAAAAGCTCAGAAACCGATGGACGAGCGCGACAAGCTTCGTAAATTTCGTGAATTGGATGATGCCTTTGCGCAAGCGCTACGTCAGCTAGAAGACCCAGGCAGCGCAACGGATATCCCGACTGGGCCGCCAGTGCGCTCCTTGGAGGCGCTTGAAGAGGAAGACGCCGAAAAGCAGGCTCTATTACGAGAGGAAGCGTTTCAGCAGCAATTCGAAGCATTGCTGGCGGAATACCACATGGCATCTCATGAGCTGCGCGAGTTGATCGAGGCGCTGCTGGCTTCGGGACGTTGGACGGAGGAGCAGGTGCCTGCTTGATTAACCCCGTTTTTTTAAACCTGATGTTAAAATAAGCTTAACGGTAGCGATAAACTCGCAGGCTGGGTAAGAAAACCTCGGATTCCAGTTTTTCATCGCTTCGAGTCGCCCGAGTCCGTTGCGGCTGGGGGTGAGTTGGCGGTGCCTTGATATCAGGCATTCCCAGGCGCTCATTGGGTACAAAAAGGGGCATGGAAACGTTTAACGCCCGTCGCGTGTGGCCATCCGCTAATGGGTGGCTAAAAAAGAGATTGGCCCGCATCAGCGGTGCCTGGGTTTGAACCTGGGCAAGTGGTTCTTCGCTGGGTAAGCCTGCAAGACGACGCAATTGTATTTTTATATGCGGCGCGTCAGTATCCAGTCGAAGTAGCTTTTGTTCGGCGTCTCTTACGGTGATGCGTTTAATCGAGCGTCCGCTTTGATACCAGGCAAAGCGCACTTTTGCGACTTCCGCATCGGCGATAGGCAATTGACGCCAGCATTGTTTTAAATGTAGCCGCGCTAACCCCTCTTTACGCAAGACCTGATTAACATCCGGGTGGCGAGTGGTCAGTTGTGCTTTAGTGTCACTTAACGCTTTAGGGGTGGTGCTTTTAATCTTTTGCAAACCGGCATGGAATGCGTCTTTCGCTGCATTTACATTGCGAGCAGCGTCGATAAGCGCCTCGTTGGCGACAACGATACCCAGGTAATTGCGTGTTTCCCGACCATCCTGCCCCGTCTGATGCCAGACATCAAAGAGTCCCGTTCTGAACCCGTCTGGTGAGGAATCGGCCATGGGAGACAGCATCCAGGTAGGCGGGCACTGAGTTGCGTATTGCGTTGCAAGTACGTCCAATGCTGCCATCAGATCATCAAAGCACCGTTCAAGGTGCTGCATAAGATGGTAGGCAGGGTAGTCGGATACGGTCATTTAGGAAAGCGGTGCATCGCGATCAGCCTGCGCTAGCATAGCGTCGATATCGGCTTCGTCCATGGCGTTTTCACCGGCTATTCGGTGGGATTCTTCCGCCCAGGCCCCCAGGTCGAGCTGTTGGCAGCGTTTGCTGCAAAATGGCCGGAAAGGGCTTTCGCTACTCCATGCAACGGTTCTTGAACATTGAGGGCAAGCGACTTCAAATGGGCTGTCGTTAGCAGGTTGAGACATAAAATATCCGCAGGTGTAAAACGTGATCAGTGAAAGAGACCGCCTCAAGGGCCGTCAACGGGTCACGACGATAATTGCTCGCGATAGTATTGATCAAGTCGGGCGACCTGGCGCTGCATGTGCGCCATATCACGACTGTTGTCGATGATGTCATCGGCACGGGCACAACGTTCCTCGCGCGACATCTGTGCGTCCAGAATAGCACGCACATTTGCTTCACTGACACCGTCGCGCTCAAGCGTTCGGGATAGCTGCATGTCGGTGGGAATATCGATCACCAGGGTGCGATTGACCAACGCCGCTTGGCCCGATTCGAACAGTAAAGGCGATACCAACAGCGCATAGGGGGAAGGCCCCGACTGGATGTTGTCCAACTGGGCAATAATCCGCTCGCGGATGAGCGGATGGGTGAGCTGCTCAAGCCAGCGACGTTGTTCAGGGGCTTCAAAAATAATCTCGCGCAGAGCAGCTCGGTCGAGTGCCCCATCCTGATTTATCACCCTGGGCCCAAAATGCTGACGGATAGCATCAAGTGCGGGCTCGCCGGGGGCCACGACTTCCCGCGCCACGTCATCGGCGTCGACCCACCCGATACCGCGTCCGCCAAAGGTGCGGGCGACCGTTGACTTGCCTGAGCCGATGCCTCCCGTAAGGCCAATAATCATGGTGTGTCTACCTATGGTATGTCATTCAGACTGTCAGGGTTAACTGACGATATTGAGGTACATTACTAATATGTCGTTGCCAGCGAGCAGCATTATCCATCCGGCAAGTGCTAAAAAAGGCCCGAACGGCATGGGGGTGCCCCGCGCCTGGGGTGATGATGCTTGATAGGCCAGGCCGAGAATGGCGCCTAAACCCGCAGAGAACAGCACGACCAGTGGAAGCGATAGCCAACCCAGCCAGGCACCCAATGCAGCGAGTAGCTTGAAGTCACCAAAGCCCATCCCTTCCTTGCCGGTAGTCAGCTTGAATAGCCAGTAAAAACTCCATAGGCTCATATACCCCACCACCGCACCGATAACGGCATCGGCGAGGAAAGCGGGTTGAAAAAGCCATTGATAGATCAAACCGGCCCACAGCAACGGCAGTGTCAAGATATCGGGCAGTAGCTGTACACGCCAGTCAATGACGGCCAGAGCAAGCAGCGTCAAGCAGGCCCCATAAAGCCATAGCGCCTGCCAACTGATGCCATAAAGTAGGGTAACACTGATAGCCAGGATGCCACCCGCAAGCTCTATGAGCGGGTATTGCACGCTGATCCGGGCATTGCAGTGCGCGCATCGCCCGCGCCGCTTGAACCAGCCGATCAGCGGCAGGTTATCGTGCCAGGCGATAGAAGACTCGCAGCGCGGGCACATAGAGCGTGGTTGGGCAAGGTTGAAGCGCGGCGATGGTTCTTCATCAAGCGCGAGCTGGGCACGTGCTTCCTGACGCCAATGCCGCATCAGCATAACGGGCAGACGGGTAATGACCACATTGAGAAAGCTGCCCAGGCATAACCCCAATAAAAAGACCAGTGGCCAGAAAGTGATCGACAAGTACTGCATGAAATACCTTTGCACGGCGCCTTACAGGGCCGAGCCTAAGTTAAAGATGGGTAAGTACATCGACACCACAACACCGCCGACCAGCAGGCCCAAGACCACGATAATGAGCGGTTCCATCAGCGAGGTTAAGGCATCTACCTTATTGTCGACTTCTTCTTCGTAGTAGTCCGCGACGCGGTTGAGCATGGCATCCAGCGAGCCTGCTTCTTCACCGATGCTGACCATCTGCACTGCCAGGGGCGGAAACTGATTGGTCATGCGCATGGCGAAGTGTAACTGCTGACCGGTGGCCACGTCATGGCGCGTCCGGGTGACGGCGCGTTCATAGACTCTATTGCCGGTGGCCCCGGACGCCGTGTCCAATCCTTCAACCAACGGCACGCCAGACGCAAAGGTGGTCGCCAGGGTCCGGGCAAATCGTGCCACTGCCGATTTATGCAGGATGTCACCGACGACGGGCAGGCGTAACAGGACACTGTGCGCGCGGTAAGCAACGCGGGGAGAGCGGTTAATCGCCTGTTTGAGCAGCAAGATCCCCGCGACGACGCCCCCCAATGCATATAGCCAGTAACGCTGGGCCAGGCTCGATAGGTTGACCGTCATCTGCGTCAAGGCGGGGAGTTCTGCGCCAAAGCTGTCAAACATGCTGTCAAATTCGGGCACCACCTTGATCAGCAGAAGAAGGGTGACGCCGACACCGATCAGGAGGACCGCGGAGGGGTACCACATGGCCTTCTTGACGCGGCTTTTAAGCGACTCGACTTTCTCCTTGTAAGTGGCAATGCGGTCAAGCATCTGGTCAAGTGCCCCGGACTGCTCGCCTGCTTCAACAAGGTTCACGAACAGGCGGTCAAAATGCCTGGGGTGGCGGCGCAGTGCATCGGAGAAGCTGGAACCAGCGGATACATCGCTCATCATTTGCTGGACCAGCGCTACCATTGCCGGTTTTTTGAGGCTCTCGGCGACCACCTGAAACGCCTGAAGTAGCGGAATGCCTGCCCGAATCATGGTCGCCATCTGGCGGGCAAACACCATAATATCGTGCGGACTGATACGACCACGACCGCTGAGGCCGCCTTTCTTGCGTAACCGCTTTACGTTGATTTGCTGATTGGCGAGCTCGCTGGCGACGTCTGCCTTGCTGCGACCAATTATTTCACCGCTAAGCGTGCGGTTCTGGGGCCCAGTGCCTTCCCACTTCCAGCGGTAAAGCTGAATACCCGGCTGACGACGAGCCCGAGGCGACTTGGCCATGGTTTACTCCTTGCTGATACGGTTAACTTCCTCAAGGCTCGTGATCCCTTGCATCACCTTTAAAAGACCACTTTGATGCAGACTCGGATACCCCTCACGGCGGGCCAACTGGTCAATATCCAGTGAGTTGGCATCGCGCATGACCAACTGGCGCATCGCATCGGTTATCGGCACGACTTCGTAGACACCCACACGCCCCTTGTAGCCATGGGTACACTGCTTGCAGCCGACCGGGCGAAATAGGGTAGCTTGCTGAATCTCCTGTTGGCTGAACCCTTCGCGTCTCAGTGTTTCGTGGGGAATGTCAGCCGGTTCCTTGCAGTGAGGGCAAAGCTTGCGCGCCAGGCGCTGAGCAATGATCAAACTGACCGCGCTGGCAATATTGAAGGAAGACACCCCCATATTGGACAGGCGAGTGAGGGTTTCGGCCGCCGAGTTGGTATGTACCGTTGACAGCACAAGGTGGCCGGTCTGGGCCGCCTTGATGGAGATCTCGGCGGTTTCCAGGTCGCGAATTTCGCCGACCATGACCACGTCAGGATCCTGGCGCAGGAATGCCCTTAACGCGCTGGCGAAATCCAGGCCGATTTTTGGCAGTACGTTGACCTGGTTAACGCCGGGAACCTTGATTTCCACTGGGTCTTCGGCAGTGCAGATATTACGCTCTATCTGGTTAAGGATATTGATCCCGGTATACAGCGATACGGTTTTACCGCTGCCCGTGGGGCCGGTCACCAGAATCATGCCTTGCGGCTGCGCCAGCGCCCGCTCGTAGTAACCGCGCTGGTCATCGGTGAAGCCTAACTGCTCGATGCCCAATTGCGTGGCGGTGGGGTCAAGGATCCTCAGTACGAGCTTCTCGCCATACACAGTCGGCAGTGAATTGACCCTGAAGTCGAGGGAGCGAGTGCGTGAAAGCTTGAGTTTGATCGCACCGTCCTGGGGTAGGCGGCGCTCGGAGATATCCAGCCGGGCCATGATCTTCAAGCGCGCGGCGATTCGGTTACGCATGGCGAAAGGCGGCCGTGCCACCTCGATCAGCATGCCATCAATCCGGAAGCGAACCCGGTACTGGGTTTCATAGGGCTCAAAATGGATATCCGAGGCGCCCCGGCGAACCGCATCCAGCAACAGTTTATTGACGAATTTGACGATCGGTGCGTCGTCGCTATTCTGCGGTGCTTCCTCAAGGGGAGCGTCTTCACCGGCGGCTCCCTGGACGACATTCAAGGAACTGACGGCATCGTCGATGTCGTCAAGCTCCTCCAGCATGCTGCGCTCATTCTGGGTGAGATACTGGTTTAACGCCGTGCTCAACTGATCAACAGGCGCGAGTACGCCTTCAACGCTCAGCCCGGTGGCAAATTGCAACTCATCCAGTTGGGTAAGCGTCGCCGGGAAAGGGACGGCAACAGTGAGCCGGTGACCGTGGCGTGCCAATGGCAGCACCGTCAAGTTCTGAAGGACTTTAACAGGGTACTCAGCCGCTGGTGGCAGTGACGATAACCGTACGGCGTTGAGATCAATCACCGGCAACCCATACTCCCAGCCAGCGGCAATGGCTGATTGCCTGGGATCAACCAGGCCGCTGTCAACGACATGCTGGAGCAGTGAGATATCCAAGTCGAACGCTGTCGCTTCAGCGGTAGCCGCCTGAGCCTCGGTCAGCAACCCGTGCTTGACCAGGCGTTGGGCGATACCACGCAGTCCGCCCCGGGCGGCGGCATGGCTTAAAGTGGACTCGAAATAGGGTTCGCTCATGCGTGACTCGTTGGTGAAGTGCGCTGCGGGTTACTTTTACCATACTTGGCACCACAAGGCAGTAGCGTCTCGTTAAGTCGAAAAGCTCAAGCCAGGCATCCCACTGCCGATATAACTCATACTCAAGCGTTGGTGCGATATATTGATAAAGCACAGACTGTCAGTTAGTGTCATTTTAAATTTCCCCTATCGCGATACCCTGCGGCGCCGCTGGGTAGCATTCCCCAAGGAGACGTCTCCATGCAGCATTCTGCACAACCGGCAATTCGTAACAAGAAGCAGGGTGGTTTCACGCTTATTGAGCTGATGATTGTGGTGGCCATTATCGGCGTACTGGCGTCCATTGCCGTGCCGCAGTATCAAAACTACACCGCCCGCGCTCAGGCCAGCGAGGGACTTTCGGTAACGGCCGGGGTGCGCGCTGATATAGCTGAGCAGTATTCTCTGCGGGGCCAGATGCCTAACAGAGCGGAACTAAGTCTCGATGAAGACGATGACGATTTAGAGATTTCAGGACGCTATGTCGCTAGTGTTGATTATAATAACCCCGACATAGAAGTGACGTTTGAGAATGATAGTGCTCTTGATGGTGCGGTGATGGAGATTACACCTATCGCTGATGATGGTGACGATGGAGCTGCTAACCCCGGTAATGGCTGGATATGTTCTTGGCAAGGTGATGGTGGAGATACTCAGGAAAACTGGCTACCCGCTGGCTGTCGTGCAGATTGATTTTTAAGTAAGTTAATTAATGGGGGCCTTTTGGCCCCCATCTAGATAGTGACGATCGAGTGTTCTTAGAGGGATAAAAATGAAGGGAACCCAGCAAGGCTTTACGCTGATCGAACTGATGATCGTGGTCGCCATCATCGGGGTATTGGCCTCCATCGCCATTCCGCAGTACCAGAACTATACCGCCCGCGCTCAGGTGTCCGAGGCTTTTAATCTGGCGTCTGCCTATAAAACGACCATGAGTGAGTTTTATGCAGTGAGAGGCCGCTTCCCTGATAGCAATGAGGAAGCTGGTCTGCCTGAAGATGAGGATAGAAGCGGTAATGGCGGAGAAAGCAGCGACGACAGCTATGTGGCTTACATCGGCATTTGGCCTGGCGAAGAGAACTATGCGGCTCGTGTTGTCATGGAAATGAGCGATAATGCCAATAGCGCCATTGCGGGTAAATGGGTGGTGATGGAATCAGAAGCGACAGGTGGTTCTATTCAGTGGTCTTGCCGAACGACTACTGGCGCAGGTAATGCGCTTGACGAAAAATATTTGCCGGGTTCCTGCCGTGATCAGAAAGAACTTTAGCCCCCAAGGGAGATATCAGTTGTAATGGCGTTTTCAGCATTTTAAATGTCTGTAATATGCTTGTTATTTACTCAATATCTGCGCATTGGCTAACTACACTGTAAGCTCTAAACCTAGATGTGGAGCTTACAGTGAATCTTTTCAAAATCGTGGTTCCAAGCGCACTCATAGCACTTATGCTAAGCAGTGCCGCCATAGCCCAGCCCGACCATGCCCCGGCTCACGGCGCTCGCGATAAGCAGCATCATCAGGGGCAGACTCCAAAGCGTGAGAATCGGTCTTACGATGATCGCACCGAACGGAATTATCGTGGTGACTGGCCACGTATTGAGGAGCGGTTGTTGCAGCGCCTGCTGCGTGAATACGGCGCGCCCAGAGCGGAGCCGCTTCCACCGGGTATAGAGCGCAATCTGGCACGTGGAAAGCCGCTTCCGCCAGGCATCGCCAAGCGGTTTGACGGGCCGATCGCCAACGAACTGCCTCGTTATCCCGGTTATGAGTGGCAGCGTGTGGGGTCTGATGTGGTGTTGATCGATGCGGCCACGCGCGTAGTTGTCGATATCCTGGTGGATGCACTACGCTAGGGGCTTGTCTATTAACGGAGTCGCTATGCCTGCCTATACCCTCAAAGAGCGTTTGGACATTGCCCGCTCGATTGCCGAACAGGCGGGGCAAATGATTCGTCAGGCACGCCAGGAGCAATCTTTTGGTCGGCATTACAAGGCCGGTGATGAACTGGTGACGGATGCCGACGTGGCGGTTGATCGCTTTATTAGTGATCAACTGGCATCACATTTTCCTGGCGAGACCCGTTTAAGCGAAGAACTCTCTCCCGATCAGGCATTCAACGAAAGTGCCCCACAACTATGGGTTGTCGACCCGATTGACGGCACCGTCAATTTTGCCCAGGGGCTTCGCCATGTGGCGGTCTCGATCGGTTGGATGGAGAACGGTGTGGCAAAGATCGGTGTTGTCCACGCACCGTTTCTGGAAGAAACCTTCACCGCCGCCGAGGGAGCTGGGGCTTTCTGCAATGACCAGCCCATCCAGCCAAGCGACGCAAGCGAACTGGCGCGCAGTCTTGTGGCAACGGGGTTTCCCTATCAGCGCGAGGCTCGGGAAGCTCTGTTGCCTCGCCTGGCTGCCGTATTGAGTAACTGCCGCGATATACGACGCAACGGCGCCGCCGCTCTGGATATTTGCGATGTTGCCTGTGGGCGGTTGGATGCTTACTACGAGAGCGTCTCGCCCTGGGATTTCGTCGCCGGCTGGGTTGTCGCGCGCGAGGCGGGTGCCAGTGTGGGGCATCTTTACGATGTGCCAGCTGACGTACCTGTAGATTTATATTCCCAGCATTTGCTGGTGACGACACCCGCCGTTCACTCTGCGATGGCCAGACTGTTACGCGATGCCGATAGTGACGCATAGGCTGAAACGATGAATCCGTATGGTAGACAAACACTTGAAAAGAAAGCGCAAAAAGAGCTTTTCATTTGCCGGCTAAACCGCTAGTATACGCACCGTCTTGAGGCAAGAAATTAACGCCTCGGTGAATCGGAGCGTGGCGCAGCTTGGTAGCGCGTTGCAATGGGGTTGCAAAGGTCGCAGGTTCGAATCCTGTCGCTCCGACCAAAAGTTAATACCAAAAACGGCCACTTCGCTAATACAGCGAGTGGCCGTTTTTTTGTCTTTGGTACCAGGAAAGTAAGAGGCGACAACGGCTTGCCACTTGTTATACACGACGCCGAACACTTCTCGGGCGGGAGCTTCATGCCCTGAAGGTATGGTGGCCCAGCTAAAGAACACTTGTTCTTTGGTTTACCGTGCCTTCCTTTTCTGCTGAGTGAGTGAATTTTCGCTCCTCAACACTCGCGATAATTAAACAGGTAGTTGGCGACAGCCCTGACCTGGCAAAGCAGCCGATTCTTGGGGAAGATGAGGTGGCGCTTATGAAGTTTATGCAGCCGTTTAATAAACTTAACGGTAAATCCCTTCCTGCCAACGATCCCAAGGGGGAAGTGGCGATACCACCTCGAACAGGTAATCCATAAAGGTACGCACCTTGAGCGTTTTGATTCGGCGCTCAGGTGTCAGTACGTAAAGTTCGCGGCGACCGGGCATGACCTCGCCGCGCCATCCCTCAAGCAGTGGCACCAGAGCCCCCTTGGCAAGCTCTTCGGCTATCAGCCAGGTGGGAAACATGACGAGCCCTTGACCCATTAGCGCCGCCCTTACCAGCGTCTCGGCATCATTGCTGGCGAGGCTACCGTCAAGTTCGTAGGCCACTTCGGGCGCCGCCTTGTTTTGCTGGAAATACCACCGCTGGCGACCCAGTTCGCCCTGATAGAGCAGGCAGTCGTATTCAGCGAGTGCCTCGGGTGTTTCCGGCGTTCCCTGTGTTGCCAGGTAGTCGGGTGATGCAGCCAAGACGTAGTTCATCGGTGCCACCTTCCGCGCGACCATTGATGAGTCGGACAGATCACCAACTCGAAACGTGATGTCATGCCCTTCGCGTACCGGATCGACAACACGATCGTCCAACTGCAGTTCCGCCTTGATGCCCGGAAAGCGGTCTTGAAAGCGGTGAAGCAACGGCACGATCTGGCGCTGGCCGAAGGCCACCGGTGCATTGATACGAAGCACGCCTCTGGGTTCTGCTTCTGGCTGGTTGAGTGCTTCGGTCGCCATGTCGAGGCGCTCAAGAATGTCACGCACTTCTGCATAATAGCGTTGACCTGCTTCTGTCAGTGTGACGGCACGGGTATGCCGGTAGAGCAGAGGTTGCCCCACTGATTCTTCCAGTCCCCGAATCTGCCGGGAGACTGACGACACTGCTCTGTGGAAGTGATTCGCGGCGGCGGTGAAGCTGCCGGTAGCGGCAACGCGTTCGAACACTCGCAAGGCGTTTAGGTCCAGCGCATTCAGGTTCATCAAGTTGCGTTTCCTGCAATAAAGATTTGCGATATTTTCGATTGTAGCAATTATCTCTGTCTTACAGACTGCTTTCACTAGTCTGGCTTGGTGTCAGAACTTTTATAACTCTCAAGAAGGACATCAATCATGCGTAAAGGTACTGCGCTTGTGGTAGGTGCCACGGGTATCACCGGTGGTAATCTGGCTTCTTACCTGGTGGCCAGTGGTTGGACCGTGTATGGTCTGTCGCGTCGCGCCACCCAGCAGAGCGGTGTGATTCCCATCGCCGCCGATCTGTTGGACGAACCCGCCACCGAGCAGGCGCTTGCTGGGCTACCGATTACTCACGTCTTCTACTGCACTTGGATTCGTCGCGACAACGAAAAAGCCAACGTTGAGGCCAACAGTGCGATGATGCGTAACCTGTTCGAGGCGCTCGACAGTGATAACCTGCAACACGCCTCGCTGGTGACGGGCACCAAACAGTACCTAGGCTCATTCGAGGCCTATGGTAGCGGTCGAATCGAGACCCCGTTCCGCGAATCCGAGCCACGAGTACCGGGTGACAATTTCTATTACGCGTTGGAAGATGTACTGTTCGAGGCCGCCGAGCGTCACGGCTTCGCCTGGAACGTGCACCGCCCGCACACGGTGATTGGTTATGCCCGTGGCAACGCAATGAACATGGGGACAACGATTGCCGTCTACGCCTCAATCTGTAAGGCGACCGGCAGACCGTTCGTGTTCCCAGGCTCGCAGATCCAATGGAACGCGCTAACGGACATGACCGATGCCCTTGTTCTGGCACGCCAAATGGAGTGGGCGGTGACCACGCCAGGTGCAGCGAATCAGGCCTTCAATACAGTTAATGGCGACGTCTTCCGCTGGCGTCGCATGTGGCGAGAGATCGGCGAGTACTTTGGTCTTGACGTGGCGAACTGCCCCGAGACTCCCCAGCCGTTAGACGAGCAGATGGCTGACGCGGAATCGACCTGGCGCGAGATTGCCAAAAAGCACGACTTGGTGGAGCCGGACGTCGACAAACTAGCGTCTTGGTGGCACACCGACGCTGATCTGGGCCGTGATCAGGAGTGCGTCAATGACACCACCAAGGCCCGCGACTTCGGTTTTGACCACTTCCGCGAGACACGCGGTGCCTTTTTTGACCTCTTCGATCGCCTGCGCGCCGAAAAAATCATCCCCTGAGTATGGAAAAGACGGACAAATGAGCCTGGCGCCATATGGCGCCGGGCTTTTCAATGGCCGGTTTCTCGCATGGCAGCGAACAGGGCTTCTCAGCTGAGTGTCACGATATCGCCGAACAGGTGCTGGCAATCCGATCCTGAGAAAAGGCTGTCTACCAATAGTGGGGATAGCGACGGTGGCGGGCAAGGTTGTTAACCGTAATGGCGACTGAAAGCATAATGATGCAACCAGCCCCAATAGGGAAAATCGGATATAACCAGCCTAACTGATGGACGTTTTCGCCACCCGCAACAGCTGTTAAAGCCGCGGCGGCACCCGGTGGGTGAACCGTATGGGTAAGCTGCATGACAAAAATCGATAGCGACACGGCCAGTGCCATGGCAATAGGAGACGTGCCAAGCCCTTGGTAACAAACAACGCCCACTAACGCAGACAGCATGCTGCCAACGAGTACGTGGCTTGGCTGTGCAAAGGGGCTTTCAGGTGCTGCATAGATGAGTACTGAGGTGGCACCAAAAGACCCTACAATGAGTAGTTCTTTTGAGAGCCATCCTGCGCTTAACCAGCAAATCAACGCCATACCGCTGAAGGCACCGAGCCACGACCAGAAAGCGTCTTTCCAGCCCACAAAAGAACGCTGGACAGTCCCTCCGCGCATCTTGCTTAAATAAGTCTTCATTCCACGCCCGCATGCACCAAATGAGCGCGAATGATTACAAAATGCACCGTGTTAAAGCAAATGAATAGTCGTAATGCATAGATGCAAGCGGTTCAAGATGCCTATCGAATAGCCAGGGGGCAATATTTAATCTACGGTTTGCTGCGATCTGCGGTGAGCACCTTGACGCCTCGCTCTGTCCACCACATCCAGATAATTGAAACGAGCGTGACGCTGAAACACAGCCTCCATACGGTGTTGTCGCAATGCGATAAAACCTGGCTATCCCTTTTCGCTAGGCTATCTAGGTTCAGATCCATCGTTATTCAAACCCGTAATCGCGTTGCCTGCCGATCTTGTTGTATCAATGATGGAGTGGCAGCTCTTGGGACGAACCTTTGTTCATGCTATACCGAGCAGGCAAGTCTGACGCATGACGTCAGTCGACGACAACACGATTGCGTCCCAGGGTCTTGGCTTGATAGAGGGCTCGGTCAGCACGGGAGTAAAGCTGATCGAAAGATGCATCATGATTGACGGCTGTGGCTAGCCCCAGGCTAACCGTGAGGCCAACGGGTACGCCAAGTTCTTGATGGGACAGGGTTGCCACTCGATGGCGTATCCGTTCGACGACCTCCAGCGCCCCTTCAGCGTCGGTTTCTGGCATAAGCACACAGAACTCTTCCCCGCCCAGGCGCGCCACAATATCTGCCTTGCGGACCTCGTCGAGTAGCGAGTCGGCAAAGACTTTAAGGACTTGATCGCCCGCGGGGTGGCCAAAATCGTCGTTCACGCGCTTGAAATGGTCAAGATCAAGAACAGCCATGCTCAGGGGGAGGCCACTGCGTTGTCTCTGTTCGAATAAGCGTTCGGCGAAATTGAGCACGTAACGGCGGTTGCCTAGTCCGGTGAGCTCATCCATCAGGCTTAGTCGGAGCACTTTTTTGTGCTGATGATGCAGGCGCATCAAGAGCAGCATGAGGCCGCCCACGAGGAGAAGAATAACAAGGATCAGCACGGCAATGCCTATCGCCAGACGGTCCATCACAATGCGTTGCTTGGCGGCCTCAGAATGTAAGAGGTGACTCAGCCTGCTATAGGCTTGAGCCAAATCGTTTTCAATGGCGATGCCTTGTTGAATCAAGTCATCGGGAGGCGCGCCAGCGGCTATTTCACCCAGCGTCTGACGTAGGTGGGGAATCTTCTCTTCTACGCGGCGTAAGCGGTTTAAAGAGGATCTATACTCGGCTGGTGCGAAGCGGTTTTTGCTGAGCCCGAAGCTTATACCTTCAATATGTTGCGGGATGCGCCAAAGAAGGTTGTCGAAGCGCTCTATCAGCTCGCTATCTTGTGGATCCTCGCGAAACTCGTTCAACGTGGAGCGTAGCAGGACAGTATGCAACTGCGGGCGAATGACATCGGCCACGAGCGCTGTGTAGTTCGATCCAAGTTGCTGGCGTACCTGGTACAGATAAATCCCTGCGGCGATTGCGCAAATGCCCGCTAGTAGCGTAAACCCAAGGCCGAGTTGCCAGCCCAGTGGCCGATTAAAGCGCAGATTCATTATTGCACGTAGATGTCTTTAATTGACCATACCCATGAGGTCATACTCACCGTGCCTGTCTCAACGGCATCAGCGTCCGCCGGAATGATCAACATCGTCGGGCCAAACTCATCTCTGGTCAGTGTCTTGCCGTCCAGCCTTGTGGCGAGGAGATAGCGTTTGGCATCGCGGTCTTCAGGCGTAAGGAAGGTCGTGTAATCATCATGAGCAATGAAACGTAATGTCGCCGCATTATCGATGCCTTCAGCATTGAGGAAGTCATCGAGCCAGACGCCCGCAAAGCTCCCTTCTGGTCCTTCAAAGTGTTGCAGTGATACTTCATGGAGAGATGATTGCTCAATCTGCGCACGACTGATTGAGCGGCGTTCCTCATCGCTATGCAGTGTAATAACCGGTGTGTCATCTGTTGATGGTGAAAGAGCGCTTGGTGTCACTTCGGCTGCTTGGGCGGGTGCTGCAAAGGCGGTGACCGTAAAAGCAACCGTTATGAGTATCCGTCGAATGAAAGCTAACATGCCTGAGGCTCTTAATTCTAATGATGTGTAGAACATACTCCGTCTGTATCAGGGACGTCTAGTCATACTGAGTCATTGATACCTCTACCCATCGAAGTCTTGCGCCATGAGAACTTTTATATTGGTATGAGTCACATAGCGGCGGGATACGAAGACTGTGATCGATTTTTTATTAAGGGAAAACTGATGAATACTGAAAGCAGAAACATAGTGCTGCTGGACGGTGGAATGGGGCAAGAACTCAGGAAACGCAGCAGCCAGCCAGCGTCCCCGCTGTGGTCTGCTCAGGTCATGCTTGACGAACCCCATTTGGTCGTTGATGCACATCGTGATTTTATCGCGGCTGGAGCGCAAGTCATCAAGCTTAATAATTACAGTGCCACCCCGATACGTCTGGAACGCGATGGCAGCGCTGCCATGTTCGAGCCTTTGTATACAGCGGCACTAAATGCCGCCCGGCAGGCGCGAGAAGAGAGCGGGCGTGAGGTTCGTGTCGCAGGTTGCCTGCCGCCATTGGTGGCCAGTTATCACGCTGATAGCGTACCCGACGATGGCGTTTGCCAGCGTGATTACCGGCGTCTGGTGAAGCAGCAAACAGAGGGGGTCGACCTATTTCTCTGTGAAACCATGTCGCTGATACGTGAGGCGCGAGCAGCGACAATCGCGGCGGTGGAGGCTGAGCGCCCGGTATGGGTGGCATTCACTGTGGACGATCGCGATGGCACCCGCTTGCGCTCTGGCGAACGGCTGTCCGAGGCGGCCAATGAGGTCGCGTCCATTGGCGCGGAGAGAATAGTGGTCAATTGTTCAGTACCTGAAGCCGTTACAACCGCCATGTATGAACTTGCAACCCTCGATGTGCCCTTTGGAGGGTATGCCAACGGCTTTACATCCGTGGCACCACTCCAACCCGGCGGGACCGTAGACGCGCTAATGTCGCGTAGTGATCTTGATCCTGCCGGCTATGCCGAACATGCGCTCGAATGGGTTAGGCTGGGCGCTACGGTGATCGGTGGCTGCTGTGAGGTGGGTCCTGCGCATATTGCGGAGTTAGCCAGGCGGTTGACCGACGAGGGTTACCGTCTGGGGGCATATTGATCGCCTGGTACGTGCTATGAGCAAGCCCGGCGCTTGCCATCTCGAGAAGAGGCCGCAAGCGTAAATGCCCCGGGCGCTTGAAACCCGGGATTGCGCACTGCAATAGCGATCACTGACTGCGTCACTTCGTCGTTTCTTCTGTTTCTGCTTCTTCATCGTCCCCGACCGGTTCCAGGGGGTTGCCATCCTCGTCAAGAAATTGGTGATCATACGCCGCTTGGAGGCCAGTCTCTTCTGGTTCGACTTCCTGGGGCTGTTCGTCATCGTCAGTCAGGTAGTCGATGTGGCCCGGATAGAGGGGCGAGAGTACCGCCACCAGAATGCCGATCACGCAGAATACGGAAAAAGCGTCGGCATAGCCGAATTTGCCGACCAGCATACCGACCATCGGGGAGCCAGCTGCCTGACCCAAGGCGCAGGCCATAAAGGGTAATACCGGGCCCATCGATGGGCGTCCCGGCAACAGGCGGATGCCGGTCATCAGGTATAAACCTGTCAGGCTCATGTAAGCGAGACCAAACACCAATGCGGAAAACATCGTCAGGGCTAACTGGTCGGGGCTGGCGGCGAGCAGTACAAGGCTTGCCGCCAGCATCATCAGCATTAACGCCTGGGTAATGGGCGGGTTATTGCGGTCGGCTACATCGCTCACCACGGCACCTCCCAGGCCGGCAATCCCGGCGGCGAACCATAGCCAGCCGGTAAAGGCGGGGGGAGTTCACCAAGCCTGACTACCAGATCCGGAGCGAAGATCCAGTAAGGTGCAGATACAAAACCCATCGCGAAAGCAAACAGCGAAAGCCGGACAAGGCGCGACCACTGCTGTCGAGTCACCGGGGGAGGAGGCGCTGCATTGGCGGGAATGACCCGTGAGACCGAGGGGATAAAAAACCAGGCTGCCACAACCCCGATACCTGCCAGTACGGCAAATGATGTATAAGTAAAACGCCAGGCATCTGCCAGGAACACGACGGTAGGTACCGCCACGATGATACCGATACTGGTACCCGCGTTCATGATGGAGCTGACTCGGCCGTGCATCGAACGGCTGACCAATACCTGCATGGCGGAGGTCAGCGCCGGCATCATCAACCCCGTACAGACGCCGCAGGTAAACACACCAATACCTAGGGATAGAGCGTCTGAAGACCGGCTGATCAGTGCCAGACCCGCAACGCCAAAACACCCTGAGAGCACTGCCAGATTGCGCGCGCCGAGACGGTTGGCGGCAAGTGGCGCCACCATGGTGGCTAGCACGAAACTGACAAAGGGTAATGCGCCGATGATGCCGACAATATACGCTGACAGGTCAAGTTCATTGCTGATGGAAGGGACGAACAAGCCAAACGCGAAGCGCGCAAGCCCGTAGCTGATAGCCACCAGGGCTGCGCCAAAGAAGGCAAACCCCATGTTGGACAAAGTCTTCATATGGCCACCCCACTGTCGCGTTTGGCTTGAATGTCATACGGGTATTTCCATTCTCTCAATGACATCTGTCAGGGGCAATGCAAGACGACCTATTTCATTGGAAGTGATTAAGTCGTTAATCCAACACAACTCCTTTCAGAGTATCTGACGACAAAAACGCCGAGGGACGTTATTCCCAGTCGGCGTTTTTGTATGTGTCGGCAGTCTAGGTCCAAAGGGATTAGCTGGGTGCCTGGTGATCGGCGAGGGCAGCGGTCACGGCTTCTTCCCACTGGCCCGGGGTAATCCCCCAATGCTTCATTTCCGCCTGGTCAGGGCTGCCTTTGGCGGCATCCTCAAGCTCATCCCTGGAGTGTCGTTCAAAACAATGCTTGGCAAACGCCTTGGTTTTGCCGTCACTTAACTGGTTGATCATGTCCATGGTAGTTTGCTCTCCTTGATGACGCGTTAAACACGTCCAGTGTAGTCGTTCAGTGCCTTTTTGCCCGCATGATCACGTCAGCACATAACAGGGGACGTAGGCCTGCCCATCGAGTTTCATGCGGCCCTGTGCCACAAATGAGCTCAGCAGCTCATCCAGGCGCCGCATTAGCTCAGGCTCGGCATTGAGCACATAGGGGCCGTGGGCCTCAATCGCACGAATGCCTTGCTCTTTGACGTTGCCGGCGACGATACCCGAGAACGCCCGGCGAAGATTGGCGGCCAGCTCATGGGTTGGCTGCTGGCGGTGAAGTGCCAGGGCCCGCATGGCATCGTGAGTGGGGTCAAAAGGCGCCTGGAAGTCACGCGCAACCGTCAGGCGCCAGTTATAGTAGAACGCATCCTGGTGAGTACGCCTGAATTCAGTAATCTCATCGACACTCTCGCGCATGAGCCGAGCTACCGCGACAGGGTCACCGGTAATGATGGTATAAAATCGCCGGATGTCCTCGCCCAGGGTATAGACCAGAAATTCATCGATCTTCTCGAAGTAGGCAGCCGAGTCGGCTGGGCCGGTCAATATCAGCGGAAATGGCATATCCTGATTTGAGGGATGCAACAGAATCCCCAACAGATAGAGGATTTCTTCTGCGGTGCCCACGCCGCCGGGGAAGACAATGATGCCGTGCCCCAGGCGGACAAACGCTTCAAGGCGCTTTTCGATATCGGGCATGACAACGAGTTCATTGACAATGGGGTTGGGCGCTTCGGCGGCGATGATGCCTGGTTCCGAAATCCCCAGATAGCGGCCATCACGACGACGCTGCTTGGCGTGGGCGACGTTGGCGCCTTTCATCGGGCCTTTCATGGCACCAGGGCCACAGCCTGTGCAAATGTCCAGATCGCGTAGGCCCAGGTGGTAGCCGACGTCCTTGGTATATTCGTACTCTTCCCGTGAAATGGAGTGACCGCCCCAGCACACCACCAGGCTGGGGTCACGGCCAGGTTTGAGCGTGCCTGCCTTTCGCAGGATATGAAACACCGCGTTGGTGGTGCCTTCTGCGGTGGTCAGGTCAAAGCGATCATGACGCTGGATTTCATTGTAGATGTACACAATGTCGCGGATGATCGAAGAGAGGTGTTCCCGAATACCGCGAATCATGCGGCCATCCACAAAGGCTTCGGCGGGCGCATGGGTCAGTTTCAAACGAATGCCGCGATCCTGCTGAAGCACCTCGATGTCAAAGTCTCTATAGGCTTCCAGAATCGCCAGGCTGTCGTCGGTGGGACTGCCGCAGTTAAGTACGGCCAGCGCGCAGCGCCTTAGTAAATCATGCAGGCCGCTCTTGGATGTGCGATGAAGGCGATTGACTTCGTGTTGCGAGAGGACTTCAAGGCTGCCTTCCGGCGAGATAATGCTGGAAATGGTGTCGCGCGATTGAGCGTTTTGGGTCATTAGTGGTGCGGTTCCTGACGGTGTGAGGTCTCTTCTCATACTATCACGCTACCTGAGCGGGTACACCGCAAGTGCCTGGTAAGCAGTATGATATGATATACGCCATTGCTAACCCGATGATGCTCAACATGTTTAATGCGCAATATTTTCGAACCTACATCACCTTAGTGGAAACCGGCAGCTTTACGCGCACCGCGCAGCGACTGGATATGACGCAGCCAGGGGTGAGCCAGCACATTCGCAAGTTGGAGCGTTATTTAAATAAGACCTTGCTGGAACGGCGCGGACGGGGTTTTACATTGACCGAGTCGGGGCGTCGCGCTTACGACTATGCGTTAAAACTGTTTGCTGAGCATGAGCAGTTTCGTCATGCGCTGGACGACGATTTACTGGACAGCGGTGAATGTCGTATTGCCTCTCCGGGCAGTGTTGGCCTGATGTTTTATCCTTACATTCTGGGACAGCAGCAACGGCATCCCAATCTAACGGTCAGCTACAGCTTTGCGTTCAATCACGAAATCGTCAATGACTTACTGGAAGGGCGGTACGACATCGGGATCGTCACTGAAGCGGTCAATCATCCCGATCTGGAATGTTACGTATGGCACCAGGAACCCCTGTGTCTGGTCGTGCCAGCGGACTTCGTCGAAGGAACGCTTTCGGACCTGATGGGGATTGGCTTTCTCAACTACTATGATGGCATCAACCACGCCAACGCCCTGTTGCGGGCCAACTATCCCGATGATTACCGTTCGATGACGCATTTTCGCCACCAGGGCTTTACCAATGAAGTCAGCATGGTACTTGACGCCGTCGCCCGGGGGCTGGGTTTTACCGTGGTGTCGCGTCTGGTGCTGGAGACGTCCCCATGGCAGCGGCAGGTAAAGGCACTTAACCTGCCCAACACGGTCAATGAAGTGTTGTATTTGCTGCGTCGGCGAGATTCCGTGTTGCCCAAGCGTTATGAAAAGCTGCTCAATGGCTTTCATCAGGAACGGATGCAGGAAATAACGCCTTGAGGCCGCCTTTGCCGGCGTCGTCCTCAAGGCGCTTGGCTGATCGACCTGGCCGTTACGCGTCGCGGTATTCGTCGATACTCGGGCAGGAGCAAATCAGCTGACGGTCGCCAAAGACGTTATCCACGCGATTCACCGCCGGCCAATATTTCGACGCCTTGACGGCGGCGGTAGGGAAGGCCCCCAGTTCGCGATCGTAAGGACGTTGCCACTCAGCGTCGATGATATCTTCCTGGGTGTGCGGCGCGTTGACCAGCGGGTTGTTGTCCTGCGGCCACTCGCCTTGCTCGACTCGCGTGATCTCCCCACGAATGGCAATCATCGCATCGCAGAAGCGGTCTATTTCATACAGCGATTCCGACTCGGTTGGCTCGATCATCAGTGTGCCTGGCACGGGGAACGACATGGTAGGCGCGTGGAAGCCGTAATCCATCAGGCGTTTGGCGATATCTTCTTCGCTGATGCCCGAGGCCGTCTTGAGTGGGCGAATGTCGATGATGCATTCATGAGCCACCGTACCGTTCTGGCCGCGATAGAGAATCGGAAAAGCCGCTTCAAGCCGCTTGGCGATATAGTTGGCATTGAGGATGGCCAGCTCAGTTGCTTCACGTAGACCCCGCGCACCCATCATTTTAATGTACGCCCAGGAAATCGGCAGGATGGAGGCACTGCCAAACGCCGCGGCGGATACCGCGCCACACTCTGGATTGACGCCGTTGATGGGCGTGACCACGTGGTTGGAGACGTAGGGAGCCAAGTGGGCTTTGACACCAATGGGCCCCATGCCTGGACCGCCGCCGCCGTGGGGGATGCAGAACGTTTTATGCAGATTCAGGTGTGAAACGTCGCCGCCAAAATCCCCGGGACGGGTTAACCCCACCTGAGCGTTCATGTTGGCGCCGTCGATATACACTTGGCCACCGTTGTCGTGAACGATCTGGCAAGCCTCGCGCACGCTGGTTTCAAATACGCCGTGGGTCGACGGATAAGTGAGCATGATGGCGGAAAGCTGATCCCGGTGCTGTTCTGCCTTGGTACGCAGGTCGTCCAGGTCAATGTTGCCGTTAGCGTCGCACTCGACGACCACCACTTTCATTTGCACCATGGCTGCAGATGCCGGATTGGTACCGTGGGCCGAGCTTGGGATCAGACAGACATTGCGGTGGCCCTCGCCCTGGGCATTCTGGTAACGCCTGATGGCTGCCAGCCCGGCGTATTCGCCTTGGGCACCTGAGTTGGGCTGCATGGAAATATGCTCATAACCCGTCACCTCAACCAGGAAATCGGCCAGTTCGTCGATCATCTGGTGGTAGCCAGCCGCCTGCTCGCGGGGTGCGAAGGGGTGGATATGGGCGAACGCCGGCCAGGAAACGGGGATCATCTCGCTGGTGGCGTTGAGTTTCATGGTGCACGAGCCGAGGGGAATCATTGCATGGGCAAGCGATAAATCTTTATTTTCCAGCCGCTTCAGATAGCGCAGCATCTCGGTTTCGCTGCGATAGCGCTTAAAGGTGGGGTGGGTCAGAAAATCGCTTTCGCGCTGGTAAGCACTGGGAATGCCGGAAACACGGTCAGTGACAATCTGCTCGTCAAGAGCGGCGACAGAGAGTCCGTGCTCATCACCGAGCAGTACGTCAAACAGGATGGCCACGTCGTGGGCCGTGGTGGTTTCATCCAGGCTGATACCCACATCGCCGTTGGCGAAATAATGCAGGTTGATGTCTTGGGTCATCGCGCGGCCATGGATTTTGCCTGCATCCACCTGGGTCAGGCGCAGCGTATCGAACCAGGTGTCATGCGCGAGGCGGATACCTGTCTGCTGAAGGCCGTGGGCGAGCAGGGTCGTCAAACGATGCACGCGTCCGGCAATTTTGCGTAGCCCGTCGGCACCGTGGTAAGTAGCGTAAAAACCGGCAATATTGGCCAGTAGCGCCTGGGCAGTACAGATGTTCGACGTGGCTTTCTCACGGCGAATGTGCTGCTCACGGGTTTGCATCGCCATGCGTAACGCCGTGTGGCCGCGGCTGTCTTTGGACACACCAATAATCCGTCCGGGAATGGATCGCTTGAGCTTGTCTGATGTGGCAAAAAAGGCGGCATGAGGCCCACCGAAGCCCATGGGCACCCCAAAGCGCTGAGAGTTACCCACCACAATATCGACACCCAGCGCGCCCGGCTCTTTAAGCAGAACCAGGCTCAACAGGTCAGTGGCGACACAGGTCATGATCGAGCGTTCAGCGGCGGTGCTGACCAACGATGCCAGGTCACTGATTTCGCCGCTGGCCGTGGGGTACTGGAACAAGGCCCCAAAAACGTCATGCTCGGCAACCGACGCTGCCGGTCCCACGATGAGTTCAAACCCAAAAAAATCGGCGCGGGTTTTCACCACGTCCAGGGTTTGGGCAAACACATCGTCAGCGACAAAAAAGGCATTGGACTTGTTTTTCTTGTTGGCCCGCTTGCACAGCGCCATGGCTTCAGCCGCCGCTGTCGCCTCATCCAGCAGGGAGGCGTTGGCAAGCTCCATGCCGGTTAAATCCATGACCACCTGCTGGAAGTTCAGCAGCCCCTCCAGGCGCCCCTGAGAGATTTCCGGCTGGTAAGGCGTATATGCCGTGTACCAGCCCGGGTTTTCCAGGACATTGCGCTGAATCACCGCAGGCATGTGTGTCCCATAGTAACCCTGGCCAATATAGCTTTTGGCGACCCGGTTTTGACGCGCCAACTGGCTCAGGTAATCGAGGGCTTCAGCTTCGCTTCTGGGGTCGTCGAGCGACAGTTCGCGGCCAAGGCGAATATCGCCGGGGACAGTTTGCTCGATCAGATCTTCCATGCGCTGCATGTCGAGCGCTTTTAGCATGGTGGAGACGTCGTCGGCGTCAGGGCCATTGTGACGTTTGATAAAAGCATCGTGGTCAGCCAGTTCGGCTAATCGGCGAGTTTCAAAAGGCATGGAGAGAATTCCGAACGTGATGAGAAAACCGGGCAGGGGTTGGGGCTGCGCCTGCCAATGCTGGGCAGGCGTTATTGATCAGTCGTCGCTTAACGTCGCTTGATAGGCGTCTGCATCCATCAACTCATCAAGGTTGTCATCGCTTAACCGCACCTTCATGATCCAGCCGCCTTCATAGGGGGCATCGTTGACCGTTTCAGGGGCGTCTTCCAGCGCTTCATTGACGTCGATAACCTCGCCATCAACGGGCGAATAAAGGTCAGAAGCGGCTTTGACCGATTCAATCACACCGAACTCATCGCCTTTGGTCAGCGTGGTGCCGACATCGGGCAGTTCGACAAACACGACATCGCCAAGCGCGGCTTGAGCATGGTCGGTAATGCCAATGGTGACCGTGCCATCTTGATGGTCAAGCACCCACTCGTGGCTCTCAGCGTAACGAAGGTTGGCAGGAAGATTGCTCATGGTGATTCCCTATACGAAACGGATGTGGAGCCGCCATGTTAGCGCTTGTTGGTCACCTTGGCGATGGGCGCTGTTCACGGCGAGCGTTTAGCGAAGCATGGTAACGTGTTTCCAATAGGAAACAAGTTTCCATGCTGCTGCTTTATAGCGACATCCCTACCTATCTAAAACGTCGATGACGATTACGTGGTCATGAATTGTCAATTTAGCGAAATTTACTGCGTTAACTCGACAATGCCACGGCAAGTGACCAAAGTTATGGTGTAAAACATGGCGATCTTACGTTGGGTGCCGCCAGCGATCGGCTCGTGACACAAGAGCGTTTGATGGCCAGAATTAAGCGACGCGTCGTCAAGCGTTACATCTGGCCTACATCGAATAAATCAAATCATGAAAAGGGTAAGGAGGTAGCAGGTGGAAACATTAAACAGTCTCTTCGGAGCCATTAACGGGGTGGTATGGGGCCCGTTGATGCTCATCTTGTTGTTAGGTGTGGGGATCTACCTCCAGCTTGGCCTGAAACTGATGCCCATCAGGAAGCTCGGTATCGGCTTCAAGCTAATGTGGCAGGGACGGGAAGCCAAGGGAGAGAGCGCTGAAAAAGATGGCGAAATTTCCCCCTTTAATGCCCTGATGACGTCGCTGTCGGCGACTATTGGTACCGGTAATATCGCCGGGGTGGCCACCGCGATTGCGTTAGGTGGGCCGGGCGCGGTGTTCTGGATGTGGATCACGGCGCTGGTAGGGATGGCCACAAAATTTGCCGAGGCCCTGCTGGCGGTCCGTTTTCGTGAGACCGACAGCACTGGCTACCATGTCGGCGGACCGATGTTCTACATCAAGAACGGTCTCGGCAAGAAATGGATGTGGCTTGGTGTGTTGTTTGCGTTCTTCGGTGCTGTGGCTGCCTTCGGTATTGGTAACACGGTGCAGTCCAATTCGGTCGCGGATGCCATGGATGCCACCTTCGGCGTGCCGACATGGTTAACCGGGGTGGTGATCATGGTGCTGGCCGGTGCGGTCATTCTCGGCGGCATCAAGCGGATTGCCAAGGTCGCCGGCAAGTTGGTACCCGTCATGGGGATAGCCTACATCGTCGCGGGTATTGTCGTGCTGATTATTAATGCCGGTCAGATCGGTGAAGCCTTCAGCTTGATTTTCTACTATGCCTTCAACCCGGTTGCGGCTGCGGGTGGTTTTGCAGGCGCGGCGGTCATGGCAGCGATTCGCTTTGGTGTGGCTCGGGGGATTTTCTCCAACGAAGCAGGCTTGGGTAGTGCGCCTATTGCCCACGCGGCGGCACAAACCAAGAACCCGGTCCGCCAGGGTCTGATTGCCATGCTGGGAACCTTTATCGATACCATTGTGGTGTGCACCATCACAGCGTTGGTTATCTTGACCTCAACCGTATGGATTGATGGCGAGGAGGGGGCGTCGTTAACGGCACTCTCCTTCGATGCGGCGCTACCCGGGTTCGGCAATCAGATTGTTGCCGTTGCGCTAGCGGTGTTTGCCTTTACCACTATCCTTGGCTGGTCGTTCTACGGCGAAAAATGCTTCCAGTTCCTGTTCGGGACGCGCTCCATCATGCTTTATCGCGTACTCTTCGTTCTAGCGATTCCGCTTGGTGCCATGGCGCAGCTTGGGTTCATCTGGCTGATGGCGGATACCTTCAACGCCATGATGGCGATCCCCAACCTGATTGCACTGGCCCTGCTGTCGCCCGTCGTGTTTAAACTGACCAAAGACTATTTCGATGGCAAAGATGTCTTGCCAGGGGAATCGTTAGACCACGATAACTAATCGTTGCCAGGCGCTCGTGCGCATTTGCAATGCTGATGAAGAGTCGGGAAGGCACTGATGTGGCTTCCCGCTCTTGTTTGTAAAGGAGTGATTGATGACTGAGCTTAAACAGACCCCGTTGCATGCGCTGCATTGCCGACTGGGGGCAAAGATGGTGCCTTTTGCCGGTTACGAGATGCCTGTCCAATATCCGTTGGGCGTTAAAAAGGAGCACGAGCATACACGCCGGAAGTGCGGCTTGTTTGATGTCTCGCATATGGGGCAGGTAGTGGTGTCTGGCGATAACGTCGCCGAGGAATTGGAAACCCTGATTCCTGCCGATCTGGTTGGGTTGGCCGAAGGTGCCCAGCGCTATGGGCTGCTGACCAGCAGCGAAGGCGGAATTCTTGACGACCTGATGGTCGTCAATGCGGGAGATCATTTTTATCTGGTGGTCAATGCTGCCTGCAAGGAACAGGATATCGCCCATCTGCAGGCACATTTAGGTGACCGCCTGACCATAGAACCGCTGGACCGGGGGTTGCTCGCCCTGCAGGGACCCAGTGCGCATCTGGTCATGCAGCGGATTTGCCCGGCAGCCTGCGAGATGGTGTTTATGCAGCACGGTCGCTTTCAAGTGGCCGATCAAGAGGTCTGGATCAGCCGCAGTGGCTACACCGGCGAAGATGGCTTCGAAATATCGGTGGCGGCTGACGCCACCGAGGCTTTCGCTGAACGATTGCTGTCAGAGCCTGAAGTCGAAGCCATCGGCCTCGGTGCCCGTGACTCCTTGCGTCTGGAGGCAGGTCTGTGCCTCTACGGGCACGACATGGATACCATGACCACACCGGTAGAAGCCGGTTTGATCTGGGCGATCAGCAAGCCGCGTCGTCACGGCGGCGATCGCCCTGGCGGCTTTCCCGGTGCGGATTTGATCCTTCACCAGGTCGATACCAAAGACCATACCCGTAAACGCGTGGGGCTGGTGGCCGAGGGGCGCCAGCCGGTGCGTGAAGGCGCCACGCTGTTAACTGAGAATGGCAGTGAGGTGGGGATGGTGACCTCCGGCGGATTCGGGCCCAGTGTGGGTAAGCCAGTGGCAATGGGCTACGTTTCCCGCGACCTTGAAGCACCGGGCACGACCGTTTATGCCGAAGTGCGCGGTAAACGGTTACCCATGACCGTCACAAAAACACCGTTTGTCACTGCCAACTATTATCGTGGTTAGGCGTGGTGGTGAAACCGCCCCCCGCCCTGGCTGTAGCCGCGGGGCCGGTTTTATTTCAGCACTTGCCGAGGGTCAATCGGTTTTCCACCCTGGCGTAAATCAAACAACAAATCATGACGACCCGTGGCCCGGCTTTTGCCTACCTGGCAAAGCGGGTCGCCTACGGCTACCTGCTGACCTTCCTCGACAGTTAACTGCTCACACAGGGCATAGACGCTTTGCAGGTTATCTGCATGGTGAACAATCACCACCTTCTCAAGCTGTCGCATACTGCCTGCAAAGCGGACCTCGCCCTTGGCGACTGCCTTTACGCTGGCATTGGCCTGGGTGGCCAGCAGCATGGGCTGAAGCGTGCCACGGCTATCAGGGCCATAGCGGCGAACAACCCGGTAATCGTCCAGTGGCCAGGGCCAGCGTTTGGCCGATGCTGGGAGTGATGAACTGCTTGCGCTGGACGTTTGCGCGGCCGGTTTGCTGGTGCTTGACGGTGTCGAGCTGGCGGTCGAGGTGCTAGCGCTCGAACCGACGGGAATATTGATCATTTGTCCAACGCGCAATTCGGTCGCCGAGCTGCCCGCGTTGGCACTTTGTAGCCGCGACGAGGTGGTGCCGAAATGGCGAGCAAGGCTGGAAAAAGTATCGCCCGGGCGGATTTGGTAGCGGTATGGTCCACTTGCCGGCGCGCGTTCCTGCTGCGTAGGAATCAGCACGCGTTGGCCAACGGCCAGGTGGCGAGCTTTTACGCCTGGATTGAAGCGCTGTAGCCTTTCGAGTGGCACGTTGGCGCGTTTGGCTAACTGGCCCAGCGTATCACCACGTTTGATTGCCACCCAGCTACCGCTGATCTGGGTCATCGCCGGGGCAGCGACTCGCTGCGGGGTAGAGGGCGTGCCGGCGCAGCCCACCATTATGCTGGCGACCATGATAGCCCCGAGCCACTTGCTCAAGCATGATCGATCTGACCATCCAGTTGACAGTCTTTTTCCTGCCAAAGTGCATTGATCCATGTGTGGAAATGTTCCTTGTGCTGCGATTCGGCGTGATAGTCAGCGGTCAACATCCATGCAGGCACTTCAAGGATGCGTGCCTTCAGGGTGATCGGTGCTTCCTGTCCACAGAGAAAGCCCCAAAAAGTGGGATTTGGATTGGTATAGCTCAACGTGACGTCAAGGATGCCGTCGAGCTTGTCGCCAAGCAAGTTGAGGACTTGAGCAACCCCGCCCGCCTTGGGGCGAAGCAGATGGCGGTAGGGGCTCTGTTGCAAGGCATGTTTATGCGGCGTAAAGCGAGTGCCTTCAACAAAGTTGTAGATAGCAATGGGCGACTGGCGGGCGCGAGCGCACATGCGTTCTGTCGCCTCTCGGTCCAGCTTTGCCAGGGCGGGATTCCGGGCGATTTGCTCTCGGGTAATGCGACGCATGATAGGGAAATCGAGCGCCCAAAAGGCAAGACCCACAATCGGTATCCACAATAACTGCCGTTTTACAAAGAAACGCGGCATGGGAATGCGCCGATGCAGAACCAACAACAGCATAAAGATATCGGTCCAGCTACGATGATTGGAAATCACCAACCACCACTGATCCGGACGCAGGTTATCGGGGACAGATGCATCAAGCCGAGGCTGTATCCAGTGCCGCATCCACCACAGGTTAACGCCTATCCAGTTCATGGTGACGTGACCAATGCCTGCTTGTACTGCCTTTAGAACGCGACCCTTGGGGGTTATTACTTTGAGCAGCGACAGCGCTGTCAGGGGGATTCCCCAAAAAAGCGTGTTGAGGGCTAGCAAGGCAACGCTAACCACCCCTTTTAACATCGGCATACCGCGTTTCCTTACTGGTGCGTAATGTTGAATGCTAAAGGATATTAACCAGCCTGCCCAGCCTCATGCTCGGGTAAGTAAGGCGCCTGAACGGTTTCCAGCAATACCGTACGCAATGCATGTGCAGCGACTGATAGCTCCTGTTGCGTCAGTATCCCCACGCGACAGGCAACGCTTGGCGAGGTCAGGGGAAGGTATCGAGCGCCCAGCGCCTGCATTTGCGGAATGCACATTGATGGCACGGCGCTGACGCCCAGGCCTTCTGCCACCATTCGGCCGACGGTCGATAATTGATGACTTTCGAAGGCGACCGGTAAATCCATTTGCTGTCGGGAAAGAGCCTGTTCCAGCAGTCGGCGGACCATTGAGGGTCGTTGCAAGGTGATGAAATCTTCGCCTAGCAAGTCCGCCCATGACAGTGAGGCTCGCTTACTCAACCGTGAGCCTTTGGAAACAACCGCGACAAAATGATCCTCGAACAGAGGCGTGAATGTCAGGCTGCCGGTGCCTTCTGGTGCAAACGCAATGCCCATTTCCACCTGGCGCGAACGGACCATGTCGTTAACATCTTCGTTGATGACATCGTGCACGGTCACATTGATTTTGGGGTATTGTTGACGGAATCTAACCAATGCCCCGGGGAGCAGGTTGCAGGCAAAAGCAGGCATGGCCGCGACGCTGAGGCGGCCCAGTTGCAAAGTGAAGCGTTGACGCAGGCGTTCTTCCGTATTGTCCCACTGGGCGAGCAAATGCTTGGCCAGCGGCAGCAGCGACTCGCCCTCGGGGGTTAAGCGGACACTGCGAGTGCTGCGTAGCAATAGTTTGCCGCCCAGAGCATCTTCGAGCCCTTTTATGGCTAGACTAAGGGCAGGCTGGGACAAATGTAACCGTTCGCAGGCCTGAGTAAAGCTCAGGGTCTGGGCAACGGCCAGGAAGGCGCGCAACTGTTTGACGGTCATGGTCGGCTCTTTATAAGTTATGCAAATAAATTGATAAGAAAAACAAACTTAACAAATATATTGTCTGGCACAACACTGCAACCAGAAGCCTGCGTCGCGATAGCCGTCACACCTTGGATCTCGTGGGCTCAGCGACATTGGTGTATCACTGACAACCGTCATCGACAACAAGGCGAGGTATAACAATGGCAGGATTCGATAAGCGTGTTGCTTCCTACGAAGAAGCGATGGAAGGCATTGAAAGCGGCATGACCGTATTGGCCGGTGGTTTCGGCCTGTGCGGCATTCCCGAAAATCTGATTGCTGAAATAAAGCGACGTGGCGTCAAGGACCTGACCGTTGTATCGAACAACTGTGGCGTTGACGGTTTTGGCCTCGGCCTGTTGCTCGAAGACCGTCAGATACGCAAGATTCTGGCGTCTTATGTAGGCGAGAATGCGCTGTTCGAGCAGCAAATGCTCAATGACGAGATCGAAGTGGTGCTAACCCCTCAGGGGACGCTCGCGGAAAAGATGCGCGCAGGCGGAGCCGGTATCCCGGCGTTTTATACCGCCACCGGCTATGGCACTCCCATTGGCGAAGGCAAGGAAGTCCGTGAATTCAATGGTCGTCCGCATATTCTGGAAGAGGCCATAACCGGTGAATTTGCCATTGTGAAGGGCTGGAAAGCCGACCGTTACGGTAATGTCATGTACCGCCATACGGCGCAGAACTTTAATCCCATGGTCGCAACGGCGGGCAGGATTACTGTCGTTGAAGTCGAAGAGATCGTTGAGCCCGGCGAACTGGAGCCCAGTCAGATCCATACACCGGGCATCTATGTAGACCGAATCATTCAGGGCACGTTTGAGAAGCGCATCGAAAAACGCACGGTTCACAGTTAAGAGTGCAGCGCTACCGAACGACCCGGTTGTTTTGGCTTTTAATCGATTCACTATGAGGAACTGATCATGGCACTGACACGTGAACAAATGGCTCAGCGTGTGGCGCGGGAACTGGAAGACGGCTTTTACGTTAATTTGGGAATCGGCATTCCGACCCTGGTGGCTAACTATATCCCCGAGGATATGGACGTAATGCTTCAGTCGGAAAATGGTTTGCTGGGCATGGGGCGTTATCCCACCGAAGAAGAAGTTGATCCCGACATGATCAACGCCGGCAAGCAAACCGTTACGGCAAGACCGGGCGCGGCGATTTTTTCATCGGCAGAGTCGTTCGCGATGATTCGCGGCGGCCACGTGGATCTGACGGTACTGGGGGCGTTTGAGGTCGATCAGAATGGCAATATTGCCTCCTGGATGATTCCCGGCAAGCTGATCAAGGGGATGGGGGGCGCCATGGATCTGGTAGCTGGTGCGGAAAATATCATTTGCACCATGACTCATGCGTCAAAACACGGGGAGTCCAAATTGCTCGAAAAATGCAATCTGCCATTGACCGGCGCAGGCTGTATTAACCGTGTATTGACGGACCTGGCATACCTTGAAATCAAGGACGGCACTTTCATTCTGAAAGAGCGTGCGCCGGGCGTGAGCGTTGAAGAAATCGTCGAAAAGACTGCAGGCAAGCTGGTGGTACCCGACCACGTCCCCGAAATGACATTTGCCCAAGGCTAGTCGGCCCCCGAGTGCCTGACGCAAGTCAAGGCGTAAGCGTCGCCTGGCGCTTACGCCATCTCGCAGCGGGCATGAACAGGCAGCAATAGCTCGGCTATCCGTTCGTGATTGCTTTCCAGGTGCCTCTGAACTATGGCCAGACCGCCCAGACAGAGACGATGTTCGTCACCCTGGTCGAATATCATTTTTTGCGGGGTGGCGGGGTAAAAACGATGGACAAGCAGGTTGGAAACGCTGAATACCCCATTTTGCTGATCTACCATGTGGGTCAGGCCGCTTTGTAATAGTTGCCGGTCAATGGCTTCCATTGAGCTGCCAAGCTGTTCGCAGTCAAAGCCGACATGGTGCAGCCTGGGCCCCATAACGGCTAACCAGGCGGCGAGCGGGTGTTCATCGTGTAGCTTCTGATAAAGTGCCCAGGCAGGCATTGGCCAGGGGCGACCTCTACACAGCAGGTTTTGGCCTTTGCTGTCTTGCGGGTGCGTTTGCTGGACGAGGCCCAGCAGCGCTTCACGTAGCGATTTTGACAGGGTGCCCGTCTGTAATTCGACAAGAACCAGGCAGCTTCCACCCTCCGCTGGCGCCAAGAGATGGATGAGCAGTCCCTTGTCGGCCATCGCATAATGCCCGATGTGGCGATAACCCATATGGGCAAGCGAAGGCGATAGCGCTTGGGCGGAAAAACCGCCATGGTTGAGCGTCACCAGGGTGAGGTAATCCGCTGGCGTGGAAAGGGGCCAGAGGCGGAGTGCCCCGATATCAGGGTGAGTATGGATATAATCCAGCCACAACTGCTGGATGAACTCCTCGCGATGCATACTGCCTTCCTTGCCAAGGTATCGGACCATTAACGTCTAGGTTGCTATCAAGTCAGTATAGGCAAGTGACAGGTGAACGGTTCAACGCAGCTAAACGGCAGGCTAACGCTGACTCAGGCAGTCGACGAGGTGCTCAGTAGCTGGTGGTCGCGCACAAACTGGTCGAATTCGGTAAAGCCACCGACATGCTGCTGATCGACAAAAACCTGGGGAACGGTATGAATCGGCTTGCCGGCGGTTTTGGCAATATCGTCTTTGCTGACACCCTCAGACGGCATGTCGACGTAGCGATAGCCTTCAATGTTCCCCGCTTGTTCCAGCTGCTCAGCAAGCTGCTTGGCGCGGACACAAAACGGGCAGGACAAGCGTCCAAAAATGACCACAAACATACATGACTCCTTTGCTGGTGATAGAACGACAGAACATTGTGAATCAACCCGCCAGTGTTATCCAATAGGGGAACGCTAAAAAGGTTATTGAGTCACGTTATCATCTGCGTCTTTTCGAAGAGGCGCAGTGAAGCGGTAAGCAATCAACTAGACTGAACCCAGCAAGCCCACTCACTTAATCAACAGGATTTGCCATGACGACGACAGCAGTGACCCCCCGTGTTGCCTTGGTTACCGGCACCAGCAGCGGTATTGGCGAAGCAGTGGTCAAACACTTTTGCGAATTGGGCCACCAGGTATTGGCGGTCGATTTCAACCCTGAGGGTAAAAAGATCGCCGAGGCGGCAGGGGCTACGTTCTACCAGGCAGATTTGACCGACCCGGAGGCCTGTCGCGGTGCCGTTGCGGAGGCGGTCAAACGCTTTGGCGGCGTGGATATCCTGGTTAACAATGCCGGGATTCAGCATGTGGCGGCGATTGAAGACTTTCCCGAAGCGAAATGGCGTCACATTATCGACCTGATGCTGACAGCCCCTTTCCTGCTGACCCAGGCAGCCTGGCCGCACATGCGTGAAAAGGGCTGGGGCCGGATCGTCAATATTGCGTCTATTCATGCCCAGGTGGCCTCGCCGGGGAAAGCCGCTTATATCAGTGCCAAGCACGGCATGATCGGGCTCACCAAGACGGCTGCGCTGGAAGGTGGTGAGCAGGGGATTACGGCTAATGCGATATGCCCGGCCTACGTGAAAACCCCTCTGGTCGATAATCAGATTGCGGATCAGGCCAAGCTGCATGGCATGGGCGAGCAGGAAGTGATTGAAAATATCATGCTCAAGAATGCCGCTGTGAAACGCCTGATCGAACCCGCTGAAGTAGCGCAGCTGGTTGCCTATATGGCCTCCGACGCTGCAGGGGCGGTGACCGGAGCGAGTTGGAATATCGACCTTGGCTGGACCGCCCATTAGTCCGTCTTAAACCGCCTCCGTTGCCATGCAAGCGGAGGCAGATAAACGGTTAGCGACGTACAGGGCGCTTTTGCAATTTGCGCTGTAGCGTTCGGCGGTGCATGCCGAGCGCCCTGGCAGTGGCCGAGATATTGCCATCGTGCTCCTGCAAGACCTTTTGGATGTGTTCCCAGGTAATGCGATTGATGGAAGGTGGGCTATCAGCAACTTCAATGTTGGGATCACCTTCGGAGCGGTCGAACGCGTTCAGTACATCGTCAGCGTCAACCGGTTTGCATAAATAATTGACGGCCCCGAGCTTGATGGCTTCCACGGCGGTCGCAATACTCGAGTAGCCGGTCAAGACGACCACATGGCAGTGCGGCACGACTGCCAGCAGGTCGGGCAATAACTTGAGCCCCGAGGAATTTTCCAGCTTCAAGTCGAGGGTGGCCATGGTGGGGGCATGTTGGGCCGCAAGTGCCAGGGCCTGGTCCGCATCATGTGCCACGACGACCTCAAAGCCTCGCCGGGTGAGGGAGCGGCTTAGCACATGGCAAAACATCTCGTCGTCGTCGACAATCAATAACCGCTGGTTGGGTGTTTGCATGATGACCTCAATTAATCACTAAAACGAGAGCGCCACATAGCCTAGTCAGCGTCTGCACTGGGTAGCGTGACCTCGGTTAACGTACCGCCTTCGGGATGGTTGTAAAGACTGACGCCCCCGCCAAAGCGATTGATCGTGGCGTGGGTCAAGAATAAACCAATGCCCATTCCCTTGCTTTTTGTGGAAATGAACGTATCGCCCAACTGATCGGCGATCGACATGGCAACGCCTGGGCCGTGGTCACGAATATCGATGACGACGCGGTCAGAGTGCCAGTCCAGCCCGATGGCGATGTCTTCAGGATTGGCGTCCGCAGCGTTATTGAGCAGATTGGTCAGCGCCTGATCAAGGGTGGCGTCAACCGCCAGCCAGGGTCGCCCACGGCGGCTGGCGATGTCCAATTGGTGGCTGACATCGGGCCGCAATACCAGCCAGCGTTGGACAACACCGCCCAGCCAGGTTTCGGCGTCGAGCACTTCCGGTTCTGCCATGCGCCGCCGGTCCGCCTGGTTGACGAGATGCTGCAGGCGCGATTTGCAAATATCCACCTGCTGACGCAGTAATTCGATATCTTCCTGACGCTCCGGGTGGTCCTTGGCTTCTTCCTGCATATCCTTGAGCAGTACGGCCATGGTGGATAGTGGCGTGCCCAGTTCATGCGCGGTGCCCGCCGCCTGGGTGGCAACGGCCAACACTTGTTCGTTGCGTAACGCCGCTTCACGGGTGCGCGAAAGGGCCTGGTCGCGACGTCTCAAGGCATGGGCCATTTTATAGATGAAGAAAGTGACGAGCCCCGCTGACATGCCGAAATTCACCCACATGCCCAGTACGTGGAGACTAAGCGGGCTGCCGCTGTTGATATGGCCCAGTTGGGGGATCGGATGGTAGTCAATCATCAAGAAGCTATAGGCGGCCATGGCACAGCCGGCAATGATCCACGCATGACGCCAGGGCAGGGTCGCGGCCGCAATGGTAATGGGTACCAGGTAATAGGTGATGAAGGGATTGGTGGAGCCCCCGGAAAAATAGAACAGCAGCGTCAAGCCCACTATATCAGCAAGCAGATGCAGCAAATACTCAAGATGCCCAACCGCACGCGGCCGACCCAGCCGCCACCAGGTGGCAATGTTGAGCAGTCCCATTGCCAGGACAACGCTGACCACCTCAGGAACGGGTAGTTCGAACGAGAGGAATTTGACGCCCACGATGATGGCGATTAAAAAACCCGTCCAGGTGATGCCTCGTACAATGGTCAATCGGACCAGATTACGGTTTGGGGTCGATAACGGCAGCGGGAGCTCGGTTGGCATCTTGCTCACCTGGCGGTGGATTTAAAGCGATGGATCAGGAATTTAATAAACAGTGTCATGACGTAGGTTAACCATCCCGCCGTGGCAACAATATTGAATACCAGCATCTTGGGCGGCAGCCAGGCGCTGCCCAGCAGGCCCTCAATCATGATGTGGAAAAACATCGCAATAAGCACCGGCAGCGCCAGCAAGTGAATCCACATATCGGTCCGCCGTTTGCGCACATGATAGCGCCGCAGCAGGTAGCGAAGCGGCCGGTGTGCCCAGCTGAAAAATGCCAGGGTGGCGACGATCAGCAACATGGTGACTGTCGCTTCGGTGCTGCCGTAATACGTTGAAAACGACACCGACCACGCTAGCGCGAGCCACAGCAAGCCTTCGAGGCTGGCAATAATGTCGGCATTTCGCCGGACCTTCTGCATAACGTGTATCCTTTGACCAACCAGTGATAATTATCATACGCCACATCGGGTTAGCTGTGGGTGAATTGCACTCGATTCAACCTGATGGTGTATCCGGTATACTGCTGCTTGAGGCGCAGGGCGCCCATTTCATTGACTGCGATAACTGACGACGTACAGGATCTTCCGTGGACGCTATTACTTTGACCCGGCCAGACGACTGGCACCTCCACCTGCGCGATGGCGAAGCGCTGAAAGCGGTTGTGGGCCACACCGCGGCCCAAATGGGGCGCGCAATCATTATGCCGAACTTGACGCCGCCGATCACCACGACCGAGCAAGCTATCGCTTACCGTGAGCGGATTCTGGATGCATTGCCTGCCGGTAGCCGCTTTGAACCGCTCATGACATTGTATTTGACAGATACCACTCCGCCGGAAGAGATTGAACGGGCAGCAAGAAGCGGTATTGTCAACGCCGTCAAGCTTTACCCGGCAGGGGCGACCACCAACTCCGCCTCAGGGGTGACAGATCTGACCCGCTGCGATGCTACCATTGCCGCGCTTGCCGATGCAGGCATGCCGTTGTTGATGCATGGCGAGGTCACCGACCCAGATATTGATATTTTTGATCGCGAGGCGGTGTTTATCGAGCGCGTGCTGACGCCGCTTTTAGCGCGCCACCCAACGCTGAAAGTGGTGTTCGAACATATCACGACACAACAAGCCGCCGAGTTCGTTGCCCAGGCACCCGATACCGTGGCCGCGACGATTACCGCGCATCACCTGTTGTTCAATCGCAATAAAATGCTGGTCGGGGGGATTCGGCCGCACTATTACTGCCTGCCCATTCTCAAGCGCGAAAGGCACCGTCAGGCCCTATTGAAAGCGGCGACCAGTGGCAGCGGGAAGTTCTTTCTGGGCACCGACAGCGCTCCCCATGCGCAAACCGCCAAAGAGTCCAGCTGTGGTTGTGCGGGCGCTTACACGGCCTCCACGGCGATAGAGCTTTATGCGACGGCGTTTGACGAAGTCGGGGCGCTGTCGGCGCTGGAGGGGTTTGCCAGCCTCAACGGACCGCGCTTTTACGGGCTGCCGCCCAATGGCGATACGATTACCTTGTCGCGGAGCCCGCAAAGCGTCCCCGCCAGCTACCCCTATGCCGATGGCGAGGCGATTATTCCGCTGCTGGCGGGGGAGACGCTCGACTGGTCAATCAGCTAGCGCCTAAAGTGAGGAGCATCTGGTCGACCATGCGCGAGGAATGGTCGGCAGCCACATCCAGGAATTGCTCAAAGGACAGGTGGTTATCGCCACTGCCGGGAATATCGGATAGCGCGCGGATAACCACGAACGGGCATTGGTAAAGGTGGCATGTCTGGGCAATAGCGGCGGCTTCCATTTCCACCGCCAGCATGCTGGGGAACAAGGCGCGTGTGGCATCGACTCTGGCCGGGTCGGCCATGAAGGCATCGCCAGTGGCGATCAAGCCTTCACGCACGTTGACCTCGCCGAGTGTCTTGATGGCTCCCTGAGCCACTTTGCGGAGCGCTTTATCGGCCAGATAAGCCGCGGGCATGCCGGGGACCTGGCCCATTTCGTAGCCGAATACCACCGCGTCTACGTCATGGTGGCGAACTTCGTCGGAAATGATGATATCGCCGATTTTCAGGTCGCTGGCGAACCCGCCGGCTGAGCCGGTGTTGATCACCGCGTCAGGTTGATGGCGCTCTAAAAGTAGCGCAGTGCCCACCGCGGCGTTCACTTTGCCAATACCCGATTGAAGGATTGTCACATCGAGGCCATGGCGTGTGCCGCGATGAAAGATAAACCCAGCGTGTTCATAACGCTCCGGGTTTTCGAGCTGGGACGCCAGGATCCTGACTTCCTGGGCCATGGCGCCGATGATGCCGATACGCTTCACTATGTTGTTTTCCTATCCATCAGAAGAAGATAAACAGCCACGATTAGCTGTCAGATTGGTCGTGCTGTTCAGCGGCCGCCAGGGTGTTTTCCAGCAGCGTGGCAACGGTCATCGGTCCCACGCCGCCGGGGACGGGGGTGATCAAGCTGGCGCGTTCGGCCGCAGCGGTGAAACCGACATCCCCTTTCAGCTTGCCGTTTTCCTGGCGATTGATACCCACATCAATCACCACAGCACCGGGTTTTATCCAATCGCCTTGGACAATGCCGGGTTTGCCGACGGCGACCACTACAAGGTCGGCACGCCGTACATGTGCTTCCAGATCCCTGGTAAACCGGTGACATACCGTGGTGGTGGCGCCAGCGAGCATAAGTTCCAGCGCCATGGGTCGGCCGACAATGTTAGAGGCGCCGACGACAGTGGCATCGAGACCGCGGACCTTGACGCCACTCTGCTCAAGCAGCGTCATGATGCCTTTCGGGGTACAGGGACGAAGGGCAGGCATGCGCTGGGCAAGACGGCCAATATTGAAGGGGTGAAAACCATCGACGTCCTTGTCGGGGCGAATTCGTTCGAGTATCGGTTCGGCGTCAAGCGATTCAGGCAAGGGCAGTTGGACAAGGATGCCGTCGACGGCAGGGTCGTCATTTAACTGGTCAACCAGTGCTTCAAGTGTCTGTTGGGAAGTATGGCTGGGCAGGGCGTGCTGAAAGGAAAGAATGCCTGCCTGTTCACAGGCGCGGTGTTTATTGTTGACATAGACCTGTGAAGCGGGGTCATCTCCTACCACCACAACCGCAAGTCCGGGTGCTCGTTTACCCGCCTGCTGGCGGGCAGCTACCTGTTGAGCAACATGCTGACGGACATTGGCGGCGATCGCTTTGCCATCGATGAGTTGGGCGGTCATGTAAAGAAATCCCCGTAGAGGTTGAAGGGCGAACAAAAACACGAGTGTTAATCAAAGGTCTGACATCGCTAATTTTCGCATGATGGGGCAGTCAGGCAAAGTGCCACGGTAAGTTGTCATGTTGATGGTTGACTTTAAAATTAAAAACAGTAATATATGCCTCGCTTGAGACGGGCCAGGCGGCAGCGTTTAGGCAATGAAATCGGGGTGTAGCGCAGTCTGGTAGCGCGCCTGCTTTGGGAGCAGGATGTCGGGGGTTCGAATCCCTCCACCCCGACCACGTCTAACGCGAAAGGTAGTTTTGCTTTTCCAGGCGATGGTTGTGGTCAAGTGCTCATCAATGTCTTTGTCTACAGATATTACATGTGCGCTCATAGCTCAACCGGATAGAGCAACGGCCTTCTAAGCCGTAGGTTGCAGGTTCGAATCCTGCTGGGCGCGCCATTTGTACCAGTAGCGATCAGCCTTGATGTCTCGTCAGTTGCAGTTGTCAATGGTGGATGTAGCTCAGTGGTAGAGCCCCGGATTGTGGCTCCGGTGGTCGTGGGTTCGATCCCCATCATCCACCCCAGTGACAGCACAGCAAGCAGCAATTCCCTTCTACAGGTTATGGTGGATGTAGCTCAGTGGTAGAGCCCCGGATTGTGGCTCCGGTGGTCGTGGGTTCGATCCCCATCATCCACCCCATTAACCTCTTTTCTGTTATTTCTCTGTTATAACTCCTCAGTTAATTATTCAAGCTCGTTCTTCAAGTTCGTTCTTTCGCCTTTCTTCCTTGGTAGTTGATTTGCCGGGGTTTGTTATTTCCGGTTTCTGATTAACGTGGCATTACCTTGATAGGCTGTCCGCCTACCTGGGTGAGTGAGCCTGGGTGTCCGAGTAAAAAACCTTGGGCATAGTCAATGCCGAGCGTCGTGAGTGTATCCAGGGTTTGCTGTGTTTCGACGAATTCAGCGATGGTTTCTATATTGAGCGCTTTCCCCACGGCATGAATGGCTTCCACCATCGCTCGATCTATCGGGTCTTCATGAACATGGCGAATGAAATGACCGTCGATTTTTAAATAATCAACGGGCAACTGTTTCAAGTAGCTGAAGGAAGACAGCCCTGTGCCAAAATCATCCAGCGCAAATCGGCAGCCAAGTTGCTTAAGCGTGTGGATGAGCTCGATCACGCTTGAAAGCTGGGCAATGGCCGCGCTTTCGGTAATTTCAAAGCACAGGCTGCCCTTGGGCAGTTGGGCTTTGTGTACCTGGGTGATCAAATCCCTGCAGAAATCGCCATCAGACAGTGACGCGCCCGAGAGATTGACCCCCCAGCAGCCCCAGGCAGTGTCTGGGGCTGAGCGGGTAATATCGGACAGCCATGCAAGCGTGTTGCGAACTACCCAGCGGTCAATGCGCGGCATAAAGTGATAGCGTTCGGCGGCAGGTAAAAAACTGCCCGGTGTGATCAGGTTGCCGTCTTCTTCCAGGCGTAAAAGTATTTCCTGGTAAGCGGGGCGTTTGGCGCAGACAGCTTTGATTGGTTGGGCAAAGAGTCGGAAATGATCATTGTCGAGGGCGTTCTGTAAGCGCTGTACCCAGCGAAGTTCGCCGTCGCGTTCGAGTACCGAATGGTCATTGGCCTGGTAGCAGTGAAGGCGGTTGCGTCCTGCCTCTTTGGCGGTATAGCAGGCGGCATCGGCGGCGTGAAGCGCATCGGTTAGCTGCATGTTGTGATCCGTCAGAGCGACCAGCCCGATGCTGACGCCAATACCAAAGGTGTGCTCCTGCCAGGCAAAGCGATAGTTTTCGATATCACAGCGGATGGCATCGGCGATTTGGCAGGCTTGATCAATAGGGCAGTTGGGCAGCAGCAGGGCGAACTCGTCGCCACCAAGTCGTGCGACGGTATCGCTGGTGCGCACATAAACCTGCAGCTTTGTGGCCACCTGCCGGAGGAGCTCATCACCGGCGATATGGCCGCAGGTATCGTTGACGATCTTGAACTGGTCAAGATCCAGATAGCATAAAACGTGCGATCCTTCCTTCTCATTCAGCAAATGGCTCAGTGTTGTTTCAAATGCTCGGCGATTGATTAGCCCTGTCAAATTGTCGTGGCTGGCCTGGTAGTTAAGCTGGTCGGCAAGCTGGCGGGTGACGCTGATATCCTGAAAGACGGCCACTGCGCCCAGCGTAATGCCGCTGCGCGAGCGAATAGGGGCGGCGCTATGCTGAATGGGCGTTCGCTGTCCGTCGCGGTGTTCAAGCCAGCCATCGTCCGTTGAATGAATGGCGCGATGCTGGGTGAGCACCTGACGCGCTGGGTTGCTCCTTAGACTACCGGTATTGTCGTCAATGAGCCGGTAAATAGACTGGATCGGTTTTTCACGTGCGTCGCGAAGGTGCCAGCCGGTCAGCCGCTGGGCTTCGCTATTCATGAACGTGATCAAGCCACTGGCGTCGCAGGTGATAACGCCATCGCCAATGGAAGCAAGGGTTGTTCTTGCCAGGTCTCTCTCGCGGTTTAGCTGCTCCTGCAGGCGCTTGCGTTCGGTAATGTCACGCACCATGCCGGAGCGTTCGGAGGCCGAGCCACTGGCACCTTCGCTTACCTGAATTTCCAGGTAGCGGATTTCCTGAGTGGCGGAGCGCAGTTTAATCTCGTGACGCTCACCCGGTGCCAGGTTTCAGCTATCCAGTAAGCGGCTGACGGGGGTACCTATCATTTGCTCGGCTTGAACGCCGAACAGCTGTTCGGCTCCGGGGTTAAGGCTGGTTAGCAGCCCATTGGCTTGCCAGGTAAGCACGCCGTCGCGCAGGTTGTGCAGCATCACGCGGGTATGCCCGATAGCGCTTTCCAGTGCCGCGGCGACGCGGTTGTAGCCTGCCGCTATTTCACCCACTTCAGAAAAAGGATCTGCCTCGATGCGCTGGCGCATGTCGCCCTGCTGCTCATGACGGCGCATGTGTTCCAGTAATTGAGTCAGTTCGTTATGGGTACCGTGCTCGGCGAGGTTGAGGCCCATTTTTTCATCTTCAGCGCTAACGCGAAGTGGAAAATAGCGCCCCGAGATACGAAACAGCAGCCACGCAATACCAAAGCTCCAGAGTCCGCAGACAACGACGCCCAGCAATTGAACGCCTGCCTGCTCCAAGGTGCTCAGTCCCGTGGCCAGTGCCTTGGGGTTGGCTATCCAGGGCAGAGCGAGCGTGCCCCAAATGCCGGGAATCAAATGCGCCGGAATAGCGCCTACGGCATCATCGATGCGGTGGTTGAGTAGCCATTCACTGGTGACCACCATCAGAACGCCGCTGACAGCCCCGAGCCCCAGTGCTGCCGACATCGAAATCGCATGGGCGCCTGCGGTAACAGCGACCAGCCCGGCAATGGCGCCGTTGATGGCATACATGACGTCAGCATAGCGACGGGTTCGCCAGCCCATCAGCATGGCGGATAAAATGCCACCGGCGGCGCCCAGGACGGTATTGGCAAGAATGCCAGGTACCTGATTGTTAACAGCCAGCGTGCTGCCGCCGTTGAAGCCAAACCAGCCGAGTATCATGAACAATGCCCCTAACATGGCAAGGGGAAGGTTGCCTGCCGGGAAGGCGGTGGGAGGTTGGTTTTGGTTGAAGCGTCCCTGGCGAGGGCCGATGGCGAGGACGGCTGCAAGCGCGACCCAGCCCCCCACGCTGTGAACGACGGTTGAGCCGGCAAAATCGACAAAACCCAGCGAGGCGAGCCAGCCGCTTTCGCCTCCCAATAGACCGCCCCATGCCCAGTGTCCAAATACGGGGTAGATGAGTAGCGCTATCCAGAGGGCGGTCCATAGGTAGGCAAAAAATGGCATTCTTTCGGCGACGGCACCCGCCACAATGGTTGCAGCGGTAGCACAGAACATGGCTTGAAAGATAAACAACGTGATTACCCAGCTCGATACAGAGTTGAGCTGCCACCCGAACAGGCTTGTGCCCAACCAGCCGCCTTCCGAAACGCCGAACATCAACCCGAAGCCCACTAGCCAGAAGATGCTCAATGCGATGGCAAAATCCGCAATATTCTTCATTGCGACATTGATGGCGTTTTTGCTGCGGGTTGTGCCGGCTTCCAGGCATAAAAACCCCGCCTGCATGACAAATACCAGCGCGGCTGCCCATAATACCCACAGCGTATCGAGCAGTTCGGTGTCGACAATGGGTGTGAGCGGCATGGCGGTATCCTTGGTATTTTTGGTGCGTGGCACGCACCTTTTCGGTGCATGGCGCTATGCAAAGGTTGTTAAGACAGTGCTGAATTAATGTTCTTTGCCCTGATGATGATTCACCCGGTAATAAGGCCAAGCAATTGCTGTGCCGCAATGTCGGGCGCTGTCGATTTTTGTGCTTAAGGCGATATTAATTTCTGATTTATCTATTAAAAACAGTTTTTTGGACTGTATTAATGGTTCTTTATCAGTGCTATTTTTTAGATAAATAGGCGTGCGGTGTAACGAGCCCGCGTGTCGTGTAATTTGCAGATCGGAGGGTGTTTCAATGTCGCGTCATGCAGTGGTGTTAGGGGCAGGTATGGTAGGTGTCAGCATTGCATGGCAACTGCAGCAGCGGGGTATTCAGGTCACCCTGATGGACCGGCGCCAGCCAGGCCGGGAAACATCCTTTGGCAATGCCGGTATTATCCAACGTGAAGCGGTAAAACCGTATCCCTTTCCTCGCGATTTGAAAACTATCCTGAGCGTATTGCCCAATCGGCGCGTGGATATTCGCTATCGTACCGGCGGGATGCTGGATGCGGCATCGCCGTTATTGAGCTATTGGCATCATTCTTCGCCGCGTCGCTACCGGCAGATCGTGCCGGAATATGCCTCCTTGATTCAGCTGTGTCTTAAAACCCATGAGCCCATGATTGAGGCCGCGGGGGTCGAGGACTTGGTGCGTCGTCAAGGCTGGCTGGAGATATATAGAACCCCGGAGAAGCTGGCCGAGCGCGCAAAAGAGGCCGAAGAAATGCGGGACCTCTACGATGTGCAATTTCAAGTGTTGGATCGACAGGCATTGCGAGACAAGCAGCCCGACCTTGGCGATGACATCATTGGGGCCATTCATTGGCTTGATTCCTGGACAGTCGCCGACCCAGGCGCGCTGGTGGCTGCCTACGCGGCGTCATTTGTCGCCAATGGCGGACGCGTTGTGCAAAGTGATGTTCAGTCGGTCACCCAGCGTGAAACCCAGTGGCGTGTGACGACCAGCGATGGAGAAGTGGTGGCAGATGATGTTGTAATGGCACTGGGACCCTGGTCAGGCGAGTGGCTCAAAGGGCTGGGCTATCGCTTCCCGACCTTCGTCAAACGGGGCTATCACATGCATTATGCCACTCAAGCACCGGCTCGGTTGCAGTACTGGTTGATGGATGCCGAGGTGGGCTACTTGCTGGCGCCCATGAATGCAGGCATCCGTCTGACCACGGGTGCCGAGCTGGACCGCCTTGAGTCACCGGCTCATGAAGGCCAGCTAAGCGCGGCGGAAAGCGCTGCACGACGTATTTTTCCGCTGGCTGAGCGTCTTGATGAAGCCGCCTGGAAGGGCGCACGCCCGTGTCTTCCGGATATGAAGCCGGTGATTGGCCCGGCGCCCCGTCATAAAGGCCTCTGGTTGGCCTTCGGGCATGGCCATCAAGGGTTTACCCTGGGGCCGGCGACGGGCTACCTGCTGGCGGACATGATGGAAGGTAAAACGCCAGCCATTGATATGGCCCCCTTCAGGGCCGAGCGTTTTTAGCGCGCGATTTTGCGTGTTGTCACACCATTTGCTAGTCTCCTAGTATATTCGTACTACATTGAGGTGATTATATGGATGTAGCCGTCAGCAACGCCGTCAGTACGGCGCTTTACATGAATCAGGCGCAAAGTGCTGAGCAAGCTCAAATGCAGGTATTCAAGGAAGCACTGGATACCCAGGCGCAGCAAGTGACTGACATCATGGCGTCTGCCGATACCGGTGCACAGCCTGATCTGGCAAAAGAGGGCACCGTGGGGACTCAGGTCAACACCTTTGCCTGAAACGTAATACGTTCCCGACAGCTTTACGCAAAACGCCGGTTTCCCGGCGTTTTTTTATGTCCGGTTATTCACGCCTGGCTCTTTTTCATGGCTCCTGCTGTTCATGACCGCAGTCTCGCTTAACTAAACCGTCCCACAACCGTCCTCTTGTGGCCCCATACTGTCTGCGAGGGTACAATTGCGCTCAATGCCACACAGCTCAGCCGCTGACACCCTGCATCTATGTGCCTGGCTGAGTCCACGTTAATGATGAGGCCCGATGAAAGATACTCAATTAGCCCAGGAAGCCGGGCTTAGAAGAACCTTTGCTATCATTTCGCACCCCGATGCCGGTAAAACGACCATTACAGAGAAAATGCTGCTGTTTGGTAATGCCATTCAGCTGGCCGGATCGGTGAAGAGCAAGCGCAATGATCGCCATGCCACGTCGGACTGGATGAAAATGGAGCAGGAGCGGGGCATCTCGGTGACAACCTCCGTGATGCAGTTTCCTTATGGGGGACGCATCGTTAACCTGCTCGATACGCCAGGTCACGAAGATTTCTCTGAGGACACCTACCGTACCCTGACGGCGGTGGACTCCGCCCTGATGGTGATTGATGGCGCTAAAGGCGTCGAGGACCGGACCATCAAGCTGATGGACGTCTGTCGTCTACGCACCACGCCGATTCTGACCTTCATCAACAAAATGGACCGCGATATACGTGATCCTATTGAGGTGATGGACGAGGTCGAGACGGTGCTCAACATACAGTGTGCGCCAATGACATGGCCCATCGGCATGGGACGGCACTTCCGCGGGGTGTATCACCTTTATAATGATGTGGTTCATCTCTATACCCAGGGTCAGGGCAGTCGTATCCCCGAGGACAAGCGTATCGAGGGGCTGGATAATCCCGAGGTAGACGAAGTGCTGGGTGAAGAACAGGCTGAAGAACTGCGCATGGAAGTTGAACTGGTGCGCGGTGCATCCCATGAGTTTGACCTTGATGCTTATCGCCGTGGGGAATTGACGCCCGTCTATTTCGGGACGGCCATGGGCAACTTTGGCGTACGCGAAATGCTGGATGGCTTTGTCGAATATGCACCGGCTCCCCAACCCCGGGAAACCGATGTGCGGGATGTGCCGGCTGACGATTCTCGCTTTACTGGCTTTGTGTTTAAAATCCAGGCCAATATGGATCCCAATCATCGCGATCGTATCGCTTTTCTGCGGGTATGCTCGGGCAAGTACGACAAGAACATGAAGATGCGCCATGTGCGTATCAACAAGGACGTCAAGATTGCCGACGCGCTGACGTTCATGGCCTCCGACCGCTCTCAGGTGGAAGAAGCCTGGCCTGGCGACATCATCGGCCTGCACAACCACGGCACCATCCAGATTGGTGATACGTTTACCGTGGGTGAGAATATGCGCTTCACCGGTATTCCGCATTTTGCGCCGGAGCTTTTCAAACGCGTGCGCTTGAAAGATCCGCTTAAAATGAAAGCCTTGCAGAAAGGCTTGCAGCAGCTCTCCGAAGAAGGCGCTACCCAGGTCTTCATGCCGATCGACAACAATGACCTGATTCTGGGGGCAGTGGGGACGCTGCAATTTGACGTCGTGGCGCACCGTTTGAAAGAAGAATACAAGGTCGACTGTCTGTATGAAGCCGTCAATGTTCAGACAGCGCGCTGGGTGTATTGCGAAGATCCCAAGATGCTTGAGGAATTCAAGCGTAAGGCAAGCACCAACCTGGCGATCGATGGCGGCGGCTACTTGACCTACATCGCACCGACCCGCGTCAACCTGCAAATGACCCAGGAGCGCTGGCCGGATATTCGCTTCCAGCCGACGCGCGAGCACTAGCCGGGCAATACGAGGCGACCATGCTGATTGATGCCCACTGCCATCTTGATTTTGCGGTGTTCGACCCTGATCGTGATGCAGTCATGTCAGCCGCAAGAGGCGTGGGAGTCAAGCACTTCATCGTGCCGGGGACGACGCGTGCTCGCTGGCAAGCCGTGCTGGCGCTGGGACAGCGATGTCAGGATGTCAGCGTTTGCGCAGGGCTTCATCCCTACTTTACGGGTGAACACCGTGACCAGGATCTGGCTGAGCTCGAGTGCTTGCTGAAAGAGTGCTCCGAGCTGGTCGCCGTCGGTGAATGCGGGATTGACGCTCGCTTTGACACTACCCTTGATGCCCAATGGGCGTACTTTGATGCCCAATTAACCTTGGCCAAGCAGCATGCCTTGCCGGTGGTCGTGCATTGTGTCAAAGCCAACGACACCGTCGCCAAACGGCTTCGTCAACGCACGCTTTCCAGAACCGGGTTGATCCATGCCTTTGCCGGGTCTTACGAGCAGGCCAGGAAGTTTGTGGATCTTGGTTATGTCCTGGGTCTGGGGGGCGCGGCGACCTATTACCGGGCAAAGCGATTGCACCGGGTTATCAAGGCATTGCCCGATGACAGTTTTGTGCTGGAAACGGACAGCCCCGACATGCCGCTAAGTGGCTATCAGGGACAGCGCAATGAACCTTGCCGAGTAAGTGACGTCTGCAATGTCGTGGCCGAATTACGCGGACAAGCACGCGAACATGTCGCCGCCATCAGCAGCGCCAATGCTGTCCGCCTGTTTCGCTTACCCGTTGCGGTCGATTAATCAGCGTTCAATTCGCCAGGCCCATGGCGAGCTGCTCGGGGTCGAGCCGCTCGATAGCGTAGGGAAGATCGAGTAGTGTCAAGCGGGCCTCCCCGATATAAACGGGCATGGCCTCTTCCATCACCTTGGTATTCATGACAGCCAGAAGCTCAATGCTGCCTGTTTCGCTAAGAGCGCTGGTAACGACTTCGCCGACGGCCTTATTGGCTTCATTGATAATCGTGTCCCCGGTTGTTGGCGCCTCGATACTCGAAAGTTCGGCACGCACCAGGCGTTTTTTTACCTGACCACGAAAATGAGCCCGGGCAACGACTTCCTGACCGGTGTAACAGCCTTTTTTGAAGCTGATACCGCCCAGCGCTTCCCAATTGAGCATCTGCGGCAGGAAATGGTCCTGCTGTGCCTCGGTCAGCCATGCCAGGCCGCTGCGGATGTCAGCCAATTGCCAGGCGGCCCGTCCGCCTTCATCGTCAAGTGTCTCGATAAGAGTGTCGTCTTCCAGACAGAACAGCCAGCGTGGTGTATCGCCTGGATAGCACAGCACGCTGGCGTGTGGGTTTGTGGATTGAGTGCCAGGCGCGTTGGGCAAGGGGAGGTCCAGCGTTTCCGCAACTGAGCGGGCATTTTCTCCCACGCCGACCAGCAATAGCCCGGGAAGTGGGGTTAGCTCCGCTTTATAAAAAGCGGCAAATTTTTTTAGGTGGCTGCTCAGCGTTTCAAGCAGCGACGCGCTGAGAAGTAGCCGATAATGACTGTCACCAACCTTCATCAACTGGGCATTTGCCAGCATGCGTCCCTTTGGCGTGCAGAAACAGGTAAGCGGCGCAAAACGCCCGTCGGCAAGACTGACCTGAGCGCTGGTTTGCCCTTGCAAGAATTTCTCGGCATCGGGTCCTTGGATATCCAATGCCGCTAAATGGTTAAGGCGAATACCGCTGTTAAGGGCATCGATTGAGGGAACGGTCGCCATGACAACTCCTGTTGAAGGGGTGGCTGGATCATGTTGCGAATCAATATTGTCTTAAGTATGGGCAATGGACCGCAATTGCAAGGGTCCTGCCGCGTGCTAGACTCGTTGTCTGTAATCAGTTTTGCATAGGACAATATCAATTCGCTCGGAGAGCCAATCCAGTTGGCATTGACCCGTGACGGTAAAATGTATTTGAAACAAGGCTAGCCGATGGCACAGCAATCACTAACCTTTCACGGTGTGAAATCCGCTGAACAGGTCAATCAGATTACCACCGCGCTGATGATGCTCGACGGCGTGGACAGCGCTGAAGTGGGTCGCTATGGCGCTGAAGTGGACGGTCGCGTAAAGCGTGAGGCGCTCATCAAGGCCGTTGAAAAGCTCAAGCTGGGCATAAAGGTAACATGATGCACAAGCCGATTACGGTGATCAGTGAGCGCAACAGCGCTTTTCGCCAGCGCGTCGAGGTTGACGGCCTTGAGGATCTGGCCGCCGATGTGCCGCCCGTCGTGGGCGGTGACGGCAGCGCGCCTGACCCTCATGACTATTTTGATATTGCCCTTGGAACCTGTAAGGCAATTACCGTACAGATGTATGCCAAGCGAAAGCAATGGCCTCTGAAAGGCATTACCGTCACTGTTCAGCGCGATGACAGCCAGGAAAGGAAAGGTGAGTACAAGCTGGCGGTGATGATGACCTTTCACGGCATTGATGATCCTGAGCAGCGTGCCCGGCTGGAAGATATCAGCCACCGCTGCCCCATCCAACGGTTGATGACCACATCGACCGTGGAGATTACGACGAGCACCACGTAGCTCGCCTTACCCTGATCAGGAGTGACGATGAGCAAGGATTTCCGGTTGCAATCGAAATTTGAGCCCGCAGGCGACCAGCCCAACGCTATCAAGGGCCTGGTGGGGGGGCTAGAGTCGGGACTTGCCCATCAAACGCTGCTCGGTGTCACCGGCTCGGGGAAAACCTTCACCATGGCCAATATCGTCGCGCAGCAGCAGCGGCCAACGATTGTCATGGCGCCCAATAAGACGTTGGCGGCGCAGCTATACGGTGAGTTCAAAGCGTTTTTCCCGGATAACGCCGTTGAATACTTCGTGTCCTACTACGATTACTACCAGCCGGAAGCCTATGTGCCGTCGTCGGACACTTTCATTGAAAAAGATGCCTCCATCAACGACCACATCGAGCAAATGCGCCTGTCGGCGACGAAAGCACTTCTGGAGCGCCGGGATGCGTTGATTGTCGTATCGGTGTCAGCGATTTATGGCCTGGGCGACCCTGACCAGTACCTCAAGATGCGCTTGCATTTTACCCGCGGCGAGTTGATCGACCAGCGTGCTTTCCTCCGTCGTCTCGCGGAACTTCAGTACACGCGTAACGATATGGATTTTCGCCGCGGTACTTACCGGGTGCGAGGCGATGTGATCGATATTTTCCCGGCAGATGCCGAAGAAGAAGCCGTGCGGGTGGAGTTGTTTGACGATGAAATCGACTCGATCCGGCTCTTTGATCCTTTGACGGGCGACGTGCGCGGGCAAGTCCCGCGCATGACCATCTACCCGAAATCCCACTATGTTACGCCTCGAGAAACGATTCTAGGCGCGATTGACGACATCAAGGCAGAACTTAAAGAGCGGTTGGAGTGGCTGCGCAAGCACGAGCGTCTGGTCGAGGCGCAGCGGCTCGAGCAGCGCACGCTGTACGATATCGAGATGATGCTCGAACTGGGTTACTGCAACGGTATCGAAAACTACTCTCGCTATTTATCGGGCCGCACCCCCGGCGAGCCACCGCCGACATTTTTCGATTACCTGCCAGACGATGCGCTGCTGTTTATTGATGAATCCCACGTCAGCGTGCCCCAGGTAGGCGGGATGTACAAAGGTGACCGGTCGCGCAAGGAAACGCTGGTGGAGTACGGATTCCGCTTGCCGTCTGCACTCGATAACCGGCCGATGAAGTTTGAAGAATGGGAAGCCATTTCACCGCAAACGATTTTTGTCTCGGCGACACCGGGCCCTTATGAAGCCGAGCATGCAGGCCAGGTTGTCGAGCAGGTCGTGCGGCCGACGGGCTTGCTGGACCCCGAGATTGAAGTGCGTCCGGCAAGCACGCAGGTTGACGATTTGCTGTCCGAGATCAGGCTTCGCACCGAGGTGGGCGAACGCGTGCTGGTGACCACCCTCACCAAGCGTATGGCCGAAGACTTGACCGAATACCTGGACGAGCATGGCATCCGCGTCCGCTATCTGCATTCGGATATCGATACCGTCGAGCGGGTGGAAATCATCCGCGACCTGCGGTTGGGGAAATTCGACGTGCTGGTGGGGATCAACCTGCTGCGTGAAGGGCTGGATATCCCGGAAGTCTCATTGGTTGCCATTCTTGATGCCGATAAAGAAGGTTTTCTGCGTAACGAGCGCTCATTGATCCAGACCATTGGCCGCGCCGCACGTAACGCCCAGGGGAAAGCTATCCTTTACGGCGACCGGGTTACCGATTCCATGCGCAGGGCGATGGATGAAACCGAGCGTCGGCGTGACAAACAGAAGGCGCATAACGAAGCCCATGGTATTACCCCAACCACGATTACCCGCTCGGTAACCGATATCATGGAAGCCGCACAGGCACCGGGCAAGAAAAGCAACCGCAAGCGGGGTAGTGATCGCAAAGTGGCCGAGAGTACTGCCGAGTACGATACCGCGAGCATGGACAAGCACGATTTCCTTGCCGCGATCAGCAAAATCGAAGATGCCATGTTTGAAGCGGCGCAAAACCTTGAGTTTGAGGAAGCGGCACGCTTGCGCGACCAGTTGCACAAGATGAAAGAAAAACAGCTGGCGCTAGGGTAGGGCATGCCTGAAGGTCCGGAAATCCGTCGTGCGGCCGATCGCATTGAGCAGCAGATAGGCGGCCAGGTGATTGACGATGCCTGGTTCGCCTTCCCGGAACTTGCCGAGCAGGCAGCGTCACTGCTTGGGGTGCGGGTTTCGCGGGTAGATACTCGGGGCAAGGCAATGCTGATCTGGTTTGCCGACCAGCGCGTGCTTTACTCCCACAATCAACTGTATGGGGTTTGGAAGCTTCACAAAGAAGATAAGCCCCCCAGCACCCGGCGCTCGCTGCGTGTTCGAATAACCACAGATGGGCGCTGCGCCAGTCTGTATAGTGCTTCCGATATTTCACTCTGGCACGAAGACAATCTCACAGAACACCCATTTTTATCCCGGCTCGGGCCTGACCTCCTGAGCCAGAAGGTGACCCCGCTGCAAGTACAGCAGCGCATGAGCCTTAAGCAGTTTCACCGACGTAGCCTGGGTGCATTACTTCTGGACCAGGGCTTTGTCGCGGGGTTAGGCAATTATCTGCGCTCGGAAATTCTTTTTTTTGCCCAGTGCCACCCCAAACAGCGCCCGGTTGATTTAACCGAGCGGCAGCGCCAGCAGTTGGCTATTTTTATGATCGACATAACTCGACAGGCCTACCAGCAGGCGGGGGTCACCAATACAAAGGCCTGGATTGAAAACGCCATCGCCGCCGGTGAACCGCGTCGCCAATGGCGCTTCAGTGTTTTTGAGCGAGCGGGACTTTCCTGCCATCGTTGCGGTCGCGTTATCGAGCGTATGATGGTCGGCTCCCGGCGGCTTTACTGGTGCCCCGGCTGTCAAATAGATACACCATGATTTATACCGTTATCTTTCTGTTTGAAAACAATTAAACCAACACACCCCCTAGAATTGCAGACATACAGTGTTGCTGCCGGAATAATGCCAATACGGTATAATGTTTACACGTTAAACAGGCCGCTATTCCCATCACCGCTTAGGCCGCCGACAAGACGATAACCGAGGAGCAGTTTGTCCATGACCGTGATTCGCCAGGACGACGTGATTCAAAGCGTTGCCGATGCACTGCAGTACATCTCTTACTACCATCCCAAAGACTTTATCGATGCCATGGCGGCTGCCTATGAGCGTGAAGAAAACCCTGCCGCCAAGGACGCGATTGCCCAGATTTTGATCAATTCGCGTATGTGTGCCACCGGTCATCGCCCAATTTGTCAGGATACCGGTATCGTCACGGTGTTTGTTCACGTGGGTATGAATGTCACCTGGGACGCTGGCATGAGCCTGGATGACATGGTCAATGAAGGGGTGCGTCGCGCCTATCAGCTACCCGACAATATTTTGCGAGCGTCTGTCCTGGCGGACCCTGATGGAAAGCGTCAGAATACCAAGGACAATACCCCGGCGGTTATCCACCATAAGCTTGTGCCGGGCGATAAAGTCGATATCCATGTGGCAGCCAAGGGCGGTGGTAGCGAAGCAAAATCCAAGTTTGCCATGCTCAACCCCTCTGACAGCGTGGTGGATTGGGTAATGGAGCAATTGCCTAAAATGGGCGCTGGCTGGTGCCCGCCTGGTATGCTGGGTATCGGGATTGGCGGCACGGCCGAAAAAGCCATGGAAATTGCGAAAGAGGCACTGCTGGATCCTATCGATATCCAGGACTTGCAGGCAAGAGGGGCCAGCAATCGCGCCGAGGAGCTGCGTCTCGAGCTGTTCGACAAGGTCAATAAAAGTGGCATTGGCGCACAAGGCTTGGGTGGCTTGACGACTGTGCTGGATATCAAGGTCAAGGATTATCCGACGCATGCGGCAAATAAGCCGGTCGCCATCATTCCCAACTGCGCGGCCACTCGCCATGCCCACTTCACACTGGACGGCTCTGGCCCCGTGGCGCTACCTGCCCCCAAGTTGGAAGATTGGCCGGAAATTACCCGTGAAGCCGGCGACAACGTCAAACGTGTCAATCTGGATACGGTGACCCCCGACGATGTCAAAACCTGGCAGCCCGGCGATACGCTCTTGTTGAATGGCAAGCTGCTGACCGGGCGTGATGCGGCCCACAAACGCATGGTAGATATGATTGCCAAGGGCGAGCCGTTACCGGTCGATATGAAAGGGCGGTTTATCTACTATGTGGGCCCGGTGGATCCGATAGGTGACGAAGTGGTCGGCCCTGCAGGTCCTACCACCGCCACACGCATGGACAAGTTCACCCGCACCATGCTCGAAGAAACAGGCTTGCTGGGCATGGTGGGCAAGGCCGAGCGAGGGCAGGCGGCGATTGACGCCATCCGCGATAACCAGGCGGTTTATCTGATGGCGGTAGGCGGTTCTGCTTATCTTGTTGCCCAGGCAATCAAGAAGTCCCGCGTGGTTGGCTTCGAGGATCTCGGCATGGAAGCCATTTATGAGTTTGAAGTGGAAGATATGCCGGTTACCGTCGCCGTGGATAGTGCAGGAACATCGGTGCACCAGACCGGGCCTGCCAAGTGGAAGGACATTATCGCCCAGACGGCTTGAATGTTGGAAAGGAGTCGCGTGTTTCAGGCGATATAGGCCCTGCCAGTGGCGGGGCCTATGTCCATTCTCGGCCAGCGCATCGCAATGGAATTGACACCCATAATGAGGACACCACTATGACCTCGTGGTTGCTAGGGACCGGCATCTTGTTGATCTATGTGCTGGGGATTGTTTCAGCGGTGATGGCGCTGATGTCCAGCCGGACCTCCCAGGGCGCGGTCGCCTGGATTATCTCACTACTCACGTTTCCTTATGTTGCCGTACCTGCCTATTGGCTATTTGGACGGCCACGGTTTTATGGCTACGTGACGGCCCGCGGGGTGCGTGACAATATTTTACGCCGCATGCTGGTACGTTATCGCGCCAACATTGACCCCTATGGTGTGACGGCTAAAAGCGCCGATATTCGAGCCGTTGAACAGTTGGCCATGATGCCAATGACCCAGGGTAACCAGGCAACCTTGCTGATTGACGGCGAGGAGACCTTCGAAAGCCTGTTTGCGGGCATTGAGCGTGCCCAGCGCTATATTCTTCTGCAATTTTTCATCGTCCGGGATGATCGGCTTGGCCGCCGATTGATGGCGTACCTTCAGCAGGCTGTGCGGCGTGGTATCAATATCTACTTCCTATACGACGAGATGGGCAGCCGAAAGCTCAGCGATCGCTATTTAAATGATTTGGCCCAGTCAGGTATCGAAGTCAGTGCGTTTCGATCCTCCAGGGGGCTTAAGCATCCTTTCCAACTGAACTTTCGCAATCATCGTAAAGTGATGGTGGTCGATGGGCATGAAGGTTGGCTTGGCGGGTTTAACGTCGGCGTGGAGTATCTGGGCGAGGATCCTAATCGTGGCCCCTGGCGCGATACGCATCTCAAGCTTGAAGGCCCGAGTGTTCTGGGGCTTCAGGAAGCCTTCTGGGAAGATTGGCATTGGGCGACAGGCGAAGTGATAACCCTGGATTGGCAGCCCGTGAAAACCTTCGCAAGTAATCACCACGTGGTCGTGGTCCCCTCGGGACCTGCAGATCGCCAGGACACAGCAAGCCTGCTCATACAGCAGGTAATACAGAGTGCCGAAGAGCGGCTATGGGTTACCAGCCCTTATTTTGTGCCGGACCAGGGTGTTCAGGATGCGCTTCGGCTAGCCGCCATGCGTGGCGTGGATGTCCGGGTCATGATACCTGAACGGCCTGATCACTTGCTGGTTTTCCTGTCGGCCTTTTCATTCCTGCCCGATATGTTGCGCGCTGGAGTAAAAATATACCGTTATCTTCCTGGTTTTCTCCACCAGAAAGTGATGCTTGTCGACAACAAGGCGGCAACGGTCGGTACAGTGAATATGGACAACCGTTCTTTCCGGTTAAACTTTGAAATCACCGCTTTTATGCCCAGCCCGTCCGTTGCTGCCCAGGTTAGCTTGATGCTCGAGAACGATTTCGCAAGATGTCGTCGTATCAGCCTGGATGAGATTGCCCAGCGTCCCTGGTGGAAAAAAGTGGTATCACGGGCGGCCTATTTAACGGCGCCCATTCAGTAAACTGACGGCTCCGTGCCAGATCAATTCAAATAACTAGGGTGACAAGGAGTCGTTGGTGAACCTTGAAACAAAATGGTTGGAAGATTTCGTCGCATTGGCCAATACCCGGAGTTTTTCAGCATCTGCCAGGCAGCGGCACGTGACTCAGCCAGCGTTCAGTCGGCGTATCCGGGCTTTAGAGCAGGCGGTGGGGGTGACGTTGGTTGACCGTTCAACGACGCCGGTGGGCTTGACCTCAGAAGGACAGCTGTTTCTGGTTACCGCGCGAAACCTTGTTGAGCAGCTTAACGAATCGTTAGGCCATTTACGGGGGCTCTCGATTGCCAATGAGGCGCTGGATATCGTCGCCGCGCATTCGTTAGCGCTGAGCTTTTATCCGCCCTGGATATCGCGACTGCAAAAAGGCCTCGGTGAGCTGCCTACCCGATTGGTCGCGATGAATGTCGGAGAGGCCATTCACGTGCTTCGTGAAGGCAACTGTGACCTCATGCTGGCCTACTATGATCCATTCGCCACCATGCAGCTGGATGCTGAAGTGTTCCCGTCTTTTTCGATTGGCAACGTCAATATGCTCCCCGTGTCATTACCCGATGCCCAGGGCAAACCATTGTTTTCACTTCAAGTAGGTGACTCTGTGCCCTACCTGGCTTATACGCAGGGTGCCTTTTTGGGGCGCAGTGTACGCATGCTGCTGAAAAACGACCCCTTGCGTATGAAACTGCGCACCGTCTATGAAACCGCCATGGCGGAGGGGCTGAAGGGGATGGTGCTTCAAGGGGTAGGCATGGCATGGATCCCCGATTTTTGTATTCGCGAAGAACTAAAGAGCGGTCGTTTGGTGCGTGCTGCCGATGCCAACTGGGATATCCCGCTGGAAATCCGGCTGTACCGCTGTTCACTGGTCCACAAGCCTGGTGTAGAGCGCTTGTGGCGGCAAATGATGAAGCTGCCCCGGGACTTTCTGCAGGGGTAATGAATTAGTGCGCTGACTCGCTCGTAAAGTCGGCAGGCAGGCCAAGAAAATTTTGAATGATAAAAAAATGGTCTTCAAACAGGCTATCGGGCTGAAGGTCGGCAAGGGCGACCCAGCGGGCATGGTCACCGCCCTTGACGGGTTTCAATTGCGGCAACTGCTGGTCGGGGCGCAAGGCAAAGTAGAAGGCTTCAGCCAGCGTTCGGCCACGCCAACTGCGGTGAGGTTCATCAAACAGACGCTGGCCTCTCAATGAACCCTTCAAAACCGGCTCAGGTACTTTCAGACGGATACGCTCACGCAATTCCCGCAGGCAGGCGTCAAGCAATCGTTCATGGGGATTGATAAAGCCACCTGGTAATGCGAACAGCCCCTTACCCGGTGCTGCAGTACGGCGTACCAGTAGCACATGGCCTGACTGGACCACCACGGCATTGACGGTAACAAAAATGGGAGGGTAGGGCGCTTGTTGCCAGGCTTTACGATACTGGTCCAGCAGTTGCTGCTCCTCCAGCAGTTGTTCGTAGTCGCTTCCCCGGCAAAAAAGCGCCACACGATCAACCACGCCAGGTGGTAGGTCGTGGTAGGCACCTGTACTGAGGTAGTCGTCGGTGGACCCAGGCGAGCGAAACAGACGTTCACGGATCTGGCTTGCTGAAATACCTTCGACCAACGGGACACTCACCGACTCCCATTGCGGGAATAGTGATAGGTAGTAGCTGGATTGTCCCCGGCTAGCCCCTATAAGACCGATCCGTGGCAGTCTGGCATTTGCCGGCGCGGTCAAGTCCCTTACTTTACGCTGAACATCGCGAACCCAGACGTCGTTGTTGTAAAGCGCATCCAGTAGCGGTGTGATTTCCAGTCGCTGGTTATCCTCCTCGTCAAAACCTGAGCGCAACATCATCTGCCGTTCTTCAAAACGCCATGGATTCCGCAGCGAGCGTGCCTGCCAGGAGGAGCCGACCAACACGATGACCTGACGGGCTTGTTTCAGTGCTTCACGAATAACCGCCAGATGCCCCAGGTGAGGGGGCTGAAAACGGCCAATAAAGACGAGGCAGTCAAAGTCATACGCCTGGCTCGGGTGTGAGGCATCAGTTGGCATGCGAGGCTGTCCTTTGTCTGTCAATCATGGCCCCGCATTATGGTGGGCTTGGCGAGGCGGCGCAATCTAGCTCTGCAGCCAACGGTATGATTGGGTATGCTAATTATAATAGGCCATGGAGAGTTGGCCCTGTATCAATTGATTAGGGAGTTTTCATGCTCAAACGCAGCGCATATTTTTGGGGCAACGTGCTCAGGGATTCAGCGTCATTATGGTTGAAGCGCAACGCCTTCAGCTATGCAGGCTCCTTGGCGTTTTACACCCTCTTTTCACTGGCCCCCACCATTATTATTGCGGTCACCGTCATTGGCCTTGTGCTGGGTGAGGAGGCGGCGCAGGGTCAGATCGTGGCACAACTGCAAGGCACGATCGGCAGTGATGCCGCAGCGGTAGTGGAACAAGCCGTCGCTCAATCGCGCATTCAGGAAGCGGGGATAATGCCGACAATACTCGGCGTGGGCGCACTTGTCGTGGGTGCCACAACGGTGTTTGCTCAGATGCAGTTCTCGCTCAATACGATCTGGGGCGTCACCGCCAAGCCGACTGCCAACGGGGCGCTGGTGTTCATTAAAAATCGTATACTCTCGTTAACGGTTGTGCTGTCGATCGGGTTTATATTACTGGTCTCGTTAGTGTTGGGTGTGGCCATCCGGGGTGCGCTCGGTGCGGCAGATCAACTGCTACCTTATGTAGGCCTGCTGAGCCAAGTGGCCGAATCGCTGGTTTCGCTATTGGTTGTTGCTTTGCTTTTCGCCACTATTTTCAAGGTCTTGCCCGATGTGGTATTAAGTTGGCAGGATGTTTTGATAGGTGCTGTGGTAACCGCCGTATTATTTACCATTGGCCGGAGTGTCATCGCTGTCTATCTTGCTTATACGGCAACGGCTTCCACTTACGGTGCGGCTGGTTCTGTGGTGATGGTGCTGCTGTGGGTTTATTATTCATCCCTCATTTTGCTCTTTGGCGCCGCCTTTACCCGCTCACTTCTTTTGCGCAGAGGTCGACCGTTGGTGCCACGCAATAGCGCTGTTGTTATCAAATATCAGGAAAATGATGACGGCTAAAACAGGAGACGACAATGGCAGATTGTTGTGTACGTGCTTGGGTGACGGGAAAAGTGCAAGGCGTTTTGTTTCGGCGCTCTACCCAACATCAGGCGCTGCAGTATCGTTTAACCGGCTATGCGAAAAACTTGCCTGACGGTCGTGTTGAAGTATTGCTTTGCGGCGGTCCAGAGGATGTAAAAACCGTCAGCGAGTGGTTATGGAAAGGCCCTGACGGGGCGCAGGTGACCCATGTCGAATTTAACGTGCTGGATCAGTGCCACGCCCCGGATCATTTTGCGACTTATTAGCGGTTTGCCTGCCACTGCTGGATGTTCTCAGAGGTCAGGCTGACAATGTTTTGCCTGGCCTCTGGCGTAATCCAGGCATTATGGGGCGTGACAACCAGGTTGAGTGGTTCATCCAGCGCGGCTAGCAGTGGGTGTCCTTCGCGTGGCGGCTCATTGGGTAGCACGTCGACGGCAAGCCCGCCTATATGCCCATCCCTGAGTGCCGAGAGCGCGGCATGTTCGTCGATAACGCCCCCACGGGCACAGTTAATCAGCAATAACGAAGGTTTGGCCCTGGCCAGGCGTCCTGCATTGATCAGGTGATGGGTGGCGTCATTTAGCGGGCAGTGAAGGCTGATAACGTCGGCTTCTGGCAGCAGGTCGTCGAGTGACGGACGGGCGTCGTTCGCTTCATTCCCCGGGCGGGCTGCAAAGGTGACGCGCATCCCCAGTGCTTCAGCCAGACGTGCTACTTCCGAACCAAGTTCGCCCTGGCCTACCATCACCAGGTGCTTGTCCGATAGCTGCATCGTCGGATAATGCTGCAGGCAGAAAAAGTCGCTGTTTTGCCAGGCGCCCGCGGCAACATCCCGTTGATAAAGCGGCAGTCTGTTTGCCAACGTCAGCATCAGCATCAAGGTGTGCTGCGACACACTGGCGGTGCCATAAGCGGCAACGTTCTTAACGGCTATCCCTCTGGCATTGGCAGTTTCCAGATCGATATTGTTAAGCCCGGTAGCCAGCACACAGATCAATTTCAGCGAGGGCAACTGATTGAGTGTCTCCGCATCCAGGACAACTTTATTGACAATGGCGATATCGGCATTGGTCAGGCGCTCACGAGCCTGTTGAGACGTGCTTTGACCGAACACCTCAAGGTGCGATACCGACTGACGGATAGCGGTTAGATCGATTTGCGGACCAAGACTCTCGGCATCCAATATGACTGCATTTGGCATTTTTCTGACCTCCACTGTCTGCCGGTGGCGTCTAGCCTTGCTCGGCAGGGGGCACAAAAGGGTATAATAAGCTGGCGTGAATAATCATCGCCTTGGAATTTATCCCGACGGGCCGCATATTGCAGCTTGGCAGCATTCATGTTGCTGTTTTGTCGGAGTTGAGCTTTATCTGGAGTCATCAACATGCCCATCTATGAATATGAGTGCAAGGCCTGCGGCCATCGCATGGATAAATTGCAAAAAATCAGCGCCGATCCGTTAACGGATTGCCCTGCGTGCGAAAGCGCCAGCTTGTCGCGGCTGGTATCCGCTGCCGGTTTCCGCTTGGCGGGCGGCGGCTGGTATGAAACTGATTTTAAAACCGGCAGTAAAAAGAATTTAGCTGCTGATGCCAAAAGCGCAACGCCCGAGACAGGTGGTCAGAATAGCGCCAGTCCGGCGGCCAAGAAAAAAGACACGGCGGCCTAGCCGACGTCGTCAGACCGATCAAGGTCCTACAATTACCTTTTGCCACGAAACACAACAGGATGAAACATGCGCAGTCATTATTGCGGCCAGCTAAACGAAACATTGGTAGACCAGACGGTCACCGTATGCGGGTGGGTGCATCGCCGCCGTGACCATGGTGGGGTTATCTTTCTCGATATGCGCGATCGCGATGGCGTCGCTCAGTTCGTCGTGGACCCAGATACCGCCGACGCGTTTGCCAATGCCGACCGTGCTCGCAATGAGTTCGTTCTGCGCATTACCGGGCGGGTTCGTCTGCGCCCCGAAGGTACGCAGAATCCCAATATGCCCACCGGGATGATTGAAGTACTGGCAAAAGACGTCGAAGTGCTTAATACCGCGGTGACGCCGCCTTTCCAGCTCGACGAGCATGGCAAAGTCGGTGAAGAGGTCCGCCTCAAGCACCGCTATATCGATTTGCGCCGCCCCGATATGATCGACAAGCTACGGCTGCGCTCGCGTATTTCACACACCGTACGCGCGTTCCTCGAAAATCAGGGATTTCTGGATATCGAAACCCCGGTTTTGACCCGTGCGACGCCCGAAGGGGCGCGCGATTACCTGGTGCCGAGCCGTACCCATGCGGGCAACTTCTTTGCACTGCCGCAGTCGCCGCAGCTCTTCAAGCAGCTGTTGATGGTGGCGGGGTTTGACCGCTACTACCAGATTGCCAAGTGTTTCCGCGACGAAGATCTGCGTGCCGATCGCCAGCCCGAGTTCACCCAAATCGACATCGAGGCCTCGTTCGTTGAAGAAAACGACATCATGGACATTACCGAGTCCATGATTCGTCAACTCTTCCAGGAAGTGCTCGATGTCGAACTGGCTGCGTTTCCGCGCATGACGTGGCAGGAAGCCATGGACCGCTTTGGCTCAGACAAACCCGACTTGCGTATTCCCCTTGAATTGACCAATGTCGATGACTTGATGCAACAGGTTGACTTCAAGGTGTTCTCCGGCCCGGCAAATGCGGCAGATGGCCGCGTTGCAGCGTTGAAGGTTCCTGGCGGTGCATCACTTTCACGCAAGGAAATCGACGAATACACCAAATTTGTCGGTATCTACGGCGCCAAGGGGCTTGCTTGGATCAAGGTCAACGAGCGCGCGAAAGGCCTTGACGGGCTGCAGTCGCCGATCGTCAAGTTCATGGAGAATGTGGTAGAGGATCTGCTCGACCGTGTCGACGCCAAAGATGGCGACATTATTTTCTTCGGTGCTGACAAAACGCGTATCGTCAACGAAGCGATCGGCGCATTGCGCGTTAAGCTGGGGGCAGACCTCGACCTGTATACCCAAGACTGGGCTCCTCTCTGGGTCGTCGACTTCCCGATGTTCGAAGAGGACGATAACGGCCGCCTCAGCCCGCTGCATCATCCCTTTACTGCCCCGTCATGCTCGCCTGAAGCACTCAAGGATGACCCGGCGAACGCCTTGTCGCGCGCCTACGACATGGTGCTGAATGGTACCGAGCTTGGCGGCGGCTCGATCCGTATTCATGATCAAACCATGCAGCGTACGGTGTTTGACATCCTGGGAATTGGCCAGGCAGAAGCCCAGGAAAAGTTCGGCTTCCTGCTGGACGCCCTCCAGTACGGTGCGCCGCCTCACGGTGGTTTGGCCTTTGGCCTGGACCGCCTGGTGATGCTGATGGCGGGTGCCAAGACCATCCGCGAAGTGATCGCGTTCCCGAAAACCCAAAGTGCCGCTTGTTTGATGACCGACGCCCCGGGCGAAGTCAGCTCAGAGCAGCTCAAAGACCTTAATATCCGTTTGCGTCAGAAAGCCAAAGCGGATACCACGGCCGAATAAGCGCTCTTCATATACCACCTTGCACCGGCGCCCAGGCGTCGGTGTTTTTGTTTGGACGACTTGAGTGCAGTTATATGCAGACACCTGCCTTATCCAATCCGTTGCGTATCCTGGGCATTGACCCTGGTTCGCGCATTACCGGCTATGGTGTCATTGAGCTGGTAGGGCTTGTTCCCCGGTATGTTGCTAGCGGCTGCATTCGTACCGCTGAAGGTCCGCTCGAGCAGCGTTTGGCTCAAATCTACGCAGGGCTAGGGGAGGTGGTCGGATTGCACCGCCCAGATGCTGTAGCCATTGAGCGCGTTTTCATGGCCAAAAATCCCGACTCAGCGCTCAAACTGGGGCAGGCAAGAGGGGTGGCGCTGGTCTGTATGGCCAACCATGGTCTGGCAGTTGATGAGTATGCCGCGCGGCAGATCAAGCAGGCGGTAACCGGTCAGGGCGGCGCCGATAAGTTGCAGGTGCAACATATGGTAACGGCTATCTTGCATCTGGCGGCTTCACCGCAGGCGGATGCGGCCGATGCACTGGCGATTGCACTGACCCATGCCTACGCCAGCCAAGGACCCAAGGCGCTAACCACGCAAGGAGGAGGGCGTCGCCGTTCCTCCGGGCGCTGGCGACTCTGATAATCAGCCGTCAACCACTGGTCACTTGTACAGAGTGGCTTTATAGTGGCGACTGGTTTGGCTTAGCGCGAGCATAGATATGATTGGACGGCTTAAAGGCCAGTTAATTGAGAAGCAGCCGCCTTGGATCGTGGTGGATGTACATGGCGTGGGATACGAGCTGGAAACGTCGATGACAACGTTGGTAGCGCTGCCGCCGGTGGGTGAAGGCATTTTTTTATATACTCATCTCACGATACGTGACGACGCCCATCTGCTATATGGATTTGGTCGCGAGCATGAACGTGCCCTGTTTCGCGCCCTGATCAAAGTGAATGGCGTGGGGCCCAAACTGGCTTTGGCCATCTTGTCGGGTATGGATGAAGACGCTTTTATGCGTTGTGTGCGCGATGATGACAGCAAGGCGCTCACCAAACTTCCAGGCGTGGGTAAAAAAACCGCCGAGCGCTTGATCATAGAAATGCGTGACCGCTTTCCTGAGTGGGAAAATGGCCGCGATACCACGCTTCCTCTCGAAGCCGCCAATGGACAGGCTACTCATCACCGAAACAGCTTGGCGGACGCCGAGTCGGCGCTCGTGAGTCTTGGCTACAAACCGACCGAGGCCACGAAAATGCTGGCCGACCTTGATGGTTCTCAGTCGACCGAGGCCCTCATCAAGGCGGCACTTACCCAGCGCATGAAGGGCTGAACGCGTACAACCAAGGACGTAAATGAACGCTTATGCTAGAGCACGATCGACTGATTGCCGCTGAGCCAGAGCAGGGTGAAGGTCGCATTGACCATGCGATTCGCCCTAAACGGCTCCAGGACTATATTGGCCAACCCCGCGTTCGCGAGCAGTTGGAAATTTTTATTGGGGCCGCCCGGCTGCGTGAAGATAGCCTTGACCATACATTGGTGTTCGGCCCACCAGGCTTGGGCAAGACCACCTTGGCCAACATTATTGCCACGGAAATGGGCGTGGGGCTCAAGTCGACGTCGGGCCCGGTGCTTGAAAGGGCCGGTGACCTGGCGGCCATGCTCACCAACCTGGAGCCTGGGGACGTCCTGTTTATCGATGAAATCCACCGCTTATCGCCCGTTGTCGAGGAAGTGCTGTATCCGGCGATGGAAGATTTTCAGCTCGATATCATGATTGGTGAGGGGCCTGCTGCACGCTCGATCAAGCTGGATTTACCGCGCTTTACGTTGGTGGGCGCCACCACTCGAGCAGGGCTCCTCACCTCGCCGTTGCGTGATCGTTTTGGCATCGTTCAACGGCTGGAGTTTTATAACCTGACCGAGTTGACAGAGATCGTGACCCGTTCAGCCAAGCTGCTTGGCGTTGAAACTCATCATGACGGTGCCGTTGAAATTGCCCGTCGCTCAAGGGGCACCCCGCGAATTGCCAACCGCTTGCTTCGCCGAGTCCGCGACTATGCCGAAATGAAGGGCGATGGCACCGTGGATGCAAGTCTGGCAGACGCGGCGCTAAACATGCTTAATGTGGACCACCATGGGTTGGACCATATGGATCGCAGGCTGTTATTGGCAATGATCGATAAATTCGACGGCGGGCCAGTAGGTGTCGATTCACTGTCAGCCGCCATCGGTGAGGAACGCGATACCATTGAAGACGTCATCGAGCCGTATTTGATCCAGCAGGGACTGATGATGCGCACGCCTCGCGGGCGCGTCGTCACGCGGCAGGCCTGGTTGCATTTTGAGCGTGTTCCCCATGAGGCGTCCATCGAGGCCCAGGGAGAGCAGCGTTCATGAACCAGTCGCCGCGTTACCCGGTCCGCGTTTACATGGAAGATACAGACGCGGGGGGGATTGTCTACTACGTTAACTATCTGAAGTTTATGGAACGTGCCCGCAGTGAATGGCTGAGATCCCTGGGGATCGACCAGAAAACGTTGCTGGACGCAGGCACTCAGCTAGTGGTATATCGCTTGTCCTGTCATTACACCAAGCCTGCGCGACTAGACGATGCGCTTGACGTAAGTGCCGATGTCGTCAGTGTTGGCCGCTGCCGGATGACATTTGAGCAGCACGTATGGCGGGAAAATGAACGTCTTTGCGCCGCCACGGTCGAGATAGCGTGCTTGAGTGCGCAGGATCTGCGCCCTATGGCATGGCCGTCTGCGCTCAAATCGCTTATGTAACGCACGATGCGGGCACCTAACACCACATTACTGATGATTGATGAGGGCACTTGTGAACGATAATGCCATGTCTATTCCACACCTGATTATGAATGCCAGCGTCGTTGTTCAGCTGGTCATGTTGCTATTAACAGTGGGGTCCATTCTTTCATGGGTGGTGATTTTTCAACGCGGCATCGCCCTGCGCCGTGCGCAAAAAGAATATACCCAGTTTGAAGAAACGTTCTGGTCAGGCGTTGATTTGAATGAGCTTTACCGTGAAATCCCTGCTGACGATCCCCGCCACGGGGCTGAACATATCTTTCAGGCAGGCTTTCGTGAATTCAATCGCCTGATGCCCAAGACCCGTAATACCACAACGGTTCTGGAAGGTGTTCAGCGCAGCATGCGCGTCGCATGGTCACGTGAGGAAGACCGCCTGACCCAGCATCTTGTCTTTCTCGCGACAGTGGCTTCTGCCAGCCCCTATATAGGCCTGTTTGGCACTGTGTGGGGCATCATGGGGTCCTTCCAATCGCTCTCCATGACCCAGCAAGCCACATTGGCAACGGTCGCCCCCTGGATCGCAGAGGCATTGATTGCCACGGCAATGGGCCTTTTCGCCGCGATACCTGCCGTGATTTTCTACAACCGGCTTTCCAACAACGCCAGTCGCTTGTTGGGCAAGTACGAGGATTTCGCTGAAGAGTTCCACGCTATCTTGCACCGCAATCTGCAAGGGCGCGACAGCGCGTCAAGCTAAGGGAGTTGCCCCATGCAAGGACCGTTTAAACGCGGCGGACAGCGTAAGCCTATGGGTGAAATCAACGTTGTCCCCTTTATCGATGTCATGCTGGTGTTGCTGGTCATTTTCATGATTACCGCTCCGATGTTGAATCAGGGAGTGGACGTTGAGTTGCCCCAGGTCAGTTCAGAGCCAATAGAAAGTCAGGAAGACAACGACCCGATCATTATTTCCATCGATCGCGAAGGACAGTACTACCTTAGCCTCGGAGACGATTCGACCCAGGTCTCTGCTGATGATATCACTCGCCGGGTTAGCGCTATTATAGAGCAGCAGCCTGACACGCCGGTGATGGTTCGTGGCGACCAGAATGTGGCTTATGGTGAAGTGGTCGTGTTGATGAGTAATCTGCAGCGCTCGGGCGTGGCCAATGTGGGGCTCATTTCTGAGCCACCACAGAATGAGTAAGGACGCACAGGGCATGGCTGTAAAAAAACCTCGTGATCCTCAAGATATTGGCTACCTTTGGCCAGCGGTGTTTGCGATTGCCGTGCACCTGCTGATCGTGTTGTTCTCGTTGGTTGAATGGCCAGATAGTGACGCCGAGCCAGATTCCTCTTCTATTGTACAGGCAACCCTGATCAGCACAGAGGCGTTCACGAACCGGGCCCAGCAGGCCAATGATGAGTCAGCTGCCATGGAGGGGGCTGAGGAAGCTGAGGAGACAATAGAAGAACCCGATACATCAGCCGCCGAAGAGCAGGCCGCTGCCGAACAGGCTGCACAGGAAGCGGCTGAAGCTGCTGCTGCCGAAGAAGCCCTGGAAGCTGCCAGGGCAGAAGCAGAAGCGCAAGCCCAACGCCTCCAGGAGGCAGCCGAAGCTGAAGCCGAACGTGAAAGGGAAGCTGAAGAGCAGCGCCGCCAGGAAGCGGCAGAAGCCGAGGCCGAGCGTCAGCGGGAAGCTGAAGAGCAACGCCGTCAGGAGGCCGCCGAAGAGCAGCGCCGCCAGGAAGAGGCAGAAGCCGAGGCCCAGCGCCAGCGGGAAGCCGAAGAACAGCGCCGCCAGGAAGAGGCAGAAGCCGAGGCCGAGCGTCAGCGGGAAGCCGAAGAGCAACGCCGCCAGGAAGAGGCAGAAGCCGAGGCCGAGCGTCAACGCGAAGCCGAAGAACAGCGCCTTCAGGAAGAGGCAGAAGCCGCAATGCAGCGACAGTTGGAAGGTGAAGCCCAGGCCGCTGCTGCAGCACAACAAGCCGAGCAAGCCGCCAATAGCTTCCTGACGATTGTTAAGCGCGCCGTCGAGCAGGCATGGATAATTCCGTCAGACGCAAGCGACTCGATGAGTGCTACGCTTGAAGTCAGGTTAGGGCCGTCAGGCGAAGTGCTGACCACGTCGGTGGTATCGTCAAGCGGCGATGGCAACTTTGATCGATCGGCGATGCAGGCAATCGAACATGCAGCACCGTTCGTTGAGCTGCGTGAGCTGCCGGCTGGACAGCAGCGCAATTTACGTCAATTCAATCTGCGATTTACCCCGGGGGATGTTCGCTGATGCACACCATAAGCAAGGTATGGCTATTCTGTCTGTTGCTGGCAATGAGCACAGTTGCTAGCGCCAATTTAACCATCGAAATTACCCGCGGCAGTGATCAGGCGCTACCCATAGGCGTGGTGCCGTTCGAGGGTCCAGAGGGTATGCCCGAAGACGTGGCACAAATCATTCATGACAATCTTGATCGCAGCGGTTTTTTTGATCCCCTGGATCGCGGTTCGATGTTTGAGCAACCCAACGAGGCAGAGGATGTTCAATACAGCACCTGGCGGTCATTGGATGTTCGTTATCTGGTCGTTGGCAGAACCGAACGGACAGACACTGGCTATCGAATCCAATATGATCTGATGGACATCAGCGGCCAGCGGCGCATGATGAGCGAAACCGTGACGGCCAGTGAAAATGATCTGCGTGGTGCCGCGCACTATATCAGCGACCAGATTTTTGAGGAGATTACTGACATTCGCGGTGCTTTCTCGACGCGAATTGCGTATGTCACCGCGCAAGGGGTTGGCGATAACACCGACTATGGCCTGTACGTAGCCGACGCAGACGGGCGCAATAGCCAGCAGATTTTGACGTCCGACCAGCCCATCTTGTCACCTGCCTGGTCACCGGACGGTGGCAAGCTTGCTTATGTATCTTTCGAGAGTGGACGCCCGGAGATCTATATTCAGGAAGTGAGTAGCGGTAATCGTGCGCGGATTACATCGTTTGAGGGGATTAACGGTGCACCTGCCTGGTCGCCAAATGGCCGCCGGTTGGCCATGTCCTTGTCAAAAGACGGTCAGCCCGATATTTATGTCATGGAAATCGCCGACCGTTCGCTCACTCGCGTTACGGATAGCAACAGTATCGATACCGAACCTGCATGGTCGCCGGATGGTCGCCGTCTGGTGTTCACGTCCGACCGTAGCGGTGGGCCGCAAATTTATCAGCATACGCTCGGTAGCGGTGAAACGGAGCGTATGACTTTCACGGGTAATTATAACGCTCGGGCGCGTTTCTCGCCGGATGGCGAAAACCTGTTTTTGATCCACCGTTCTGACCGTGGTTTTCAAGTCGCACGTCAGGAAATCGACAGTGGTCGCCTGGTCACGTTGAGTGATTCCACTAGTGATGAATCACCCAGTGTTGCACCGAACGGGACCATGGTAATCTTCGCTACCCAACAGGGTAACAACGGGGTGCTGAGTGCCGTTTCTGCCGATGGCCGTTCGTCATTCAGGTTGCCCGCTGCCCAAGGTGATGTGCGTGACCCCGCATGGTCACCGTTTTTAAACAACTGAAATCCATTCATGTTTTCAGGCAAGGAGTCTGATTATGCAACTTAAACCGTTGGCTCGCTCATTGGCAGTCGCGCTTTCTATCGCCGTTATCGCAGGCTGTTCAAGCACCGGCGGCACTCAAGACGGTGATTCATACGGCAGCCAGGATGGCCGTGATGGAAGCGCCAGCAGCACCTCGGGCACCGGAACGAGCGGTCAGTATGGCAGCGCCACATCAGGCGCTGATCGCAGTCAACAGGCCGACTCGCGTATTCCGGATGTCAAAACCATCTATTTTGACTACGATCGCGACACGATTAAAAGCGAATACGAATCTGTCGTGATGGCCCACGCGCGCTATCTGCGTTCAAACCCGGATGTCAACGTCGTCTTGCACGGGCATACCGATGAACGCGGTACCCGTGAATACAACATGGCCCTCGGTGAACGCCGTGCCAACGCCGTCGAGCGCTTTCTGAACATTCAAGGCGTTTCATCCTCGCAAATGAGCGTGGTGAGCTATGGGGAAGAGCGTCCGGCTGAACGTGGTAGCAGCGAGGCTGCATATTCACAAAACCGTCGCGTTGTGTTCAATTATTGATGACCCGCGTGATAATCAACACGCATTAGGATTCGTCATTTTGGAGTCATCATGAATCACAGTCTCAAGCGTTACATTGAGAGGCTGTGCGGTGCGGGAGCCTTAGTGCTCCCGTTATCCGTATTGCCCCTTGCCAGTGTTGCCCAACAGCCCGTTGTCGAAGACCTTTCAGGTTCAGGCGGCGGGTTTTATGAACAAGCCCAGACCCAGGGCGGAGGCTCCAATGGAAGCCTCGTCTTATTCAACACGGTGCAGGAGCACCAGCAGGAAATTCAGCGTCTTCGTGGTGAAATTGAAGAGCTGCGTCACCAATTGGAGCAACTTCGCCGCCAATCACAGCAGCAATACCTTGATATTGAAGACCGCCTGATGAGCATTGGGCAGAGTCAAATCGAGGAATCGACACCCGAGGTGGAGCCTGACGCCGCCGAGGAAGTTGCCAATACTCCCTCACCAAGCGATGTGAGTGAGGATGCGCGGCAGACGTATCAGGACGCCTTCGCACATGTACAGGCGCGCCGTTTCGACGAAGCCATCGCCGCCTTTGAAGCCTTTGTGGAAGCCTATCCCGATACCAGCTTGACCGCCAACGGCCATTACTGGCTGGGTGAGCTGTATGCAGCGGAAGGCGAACTGGATGCCGCCGAGCAAGCGTTCACCCGCGTGATTGACAACTATGATGGTAGCAGCAAGGTGCCGGATGCGTTGTACAAGCTTGGCTTGGTCAAGGCCCGGCAGGGCGAAGCGGAAGAAAGTCGTGCGTTCCTCGAAAAAGTGCAGGATGATTATCCACAAAGCAGTGCGGCGGGGCTGGCCGATGATTTTCTTCGCCAGGGCAGTTGATGGCAAAAGCCGCCAGGAGGGTCTGCGATGACATGTAAAATTGATTATCAGCCAGCGCCCGATTTGCTCCGTGACCGTGTCGTGTTGGTCACTGGCGCAGGTGACGGCATAGGGCGTGCGGCGGCGCTAAGTTACGCCCGCCATGGTGCGACCGTGATCCTGCTTGGCCGCACCATTGCCAAGTTAGAGCGTGTGTACGATGAAATCGAGGCGGACGGAGGCCCTCAACCGGCCATTTTTCCGCTCAATTTTGAGGGCGCCACGCTCAAGGATTTTCACGACATGGCCGACACCCTCGAAAAAGAGTTCGGCTGTCTGGACGGTCTGCTGCACAATGCCGGTCTACTGGGTCGTATTACCCCTTTTGCGCAGTACGATGCCGCACTCTGGGAGCAGGTCATGCAGGTCAATATCAATGGCCCCATCTGGATGACCCAGGCGCTATTGCCGTTGTTGCAACGCTCCCACGATGCCTCGGTCATCTTTACCTCTTCCAGTGTCGGCCGCAAAGGCCGTGCCTACTGGGGGGCCTACGCCGTATCCAAATTTGCCACCGAAGGGTTCGTGGAGGTACTGGCCGACGAATTGGATAGTGAGCCCCACCTGCGCATTAACACCCTTAATCCAGGCGCTACCCGGACGCAAATGCGGCGTAATGCTTATCCTGGTGAAGACCCCGCCAACTTGCGTACCCCCGATGACATTATGCCCACGTACCTGTGGTTGATGGGGCCCGATAGCGCAGGCACCCATGGTCAGAAAATCGATGCCCAACCCCCCAAGCAGACTTGACCTTTGAGGGGTGTTCAAGCGATATCAGGCAGCGCATCGACCAGCTCAGTACACTGCTGATACCAGCAGTGTGCTGGCCACAGACGATAATCATCGCCTTCCGCAATATACCCGTAGCCAACCGCCACCGCCGTCATGCCGGCTGCTCTGGCGGCTTGCATATCTCTGAGATGATCGCCGACATACCAGCAATGCTGTGGTTTGACACCTAATCGCCGAGCGGCCTCGATCAGCGGAGCGGGATCGGGTTTTTTGACGGTCAGATCATCCGCGCAAAGCAGGGCACCCGGCGTCAGCGACAAGGCCTCGAGCAACGGCGTGGTATAGCGACGGGGTTTGTTAGTGACAATTCCCCAGGGGCGTTCCTGGCATTGCCATTCAGCGAGCCATTGATCCAGAGGTGAAAATACCCGGCTGTGAACCGCAACCGAGGCTTCATAGGCGTCCAGCAGAAACTGACGAGCCTCTGCCTGATGAGTAACGCCAAGATCACTGCCCAGCGCCAGGCTCACCAAGGCGTTACCGCCATTTGACACCTGGGTGCGAATCGTGGCGAACGGTAGCGGTGTCAAACCGTGGTGTTGACGCAATGCATTGGTGGCGACAGCTAAGTCCGGCGCGGTATCCACCAGGGTGCCGTCAAGGTCAAACAGCACGGCACGGGGCGATGAGCAGACAGGCATTATGCCTGCACCTTACGGCAATACATCATGTAATTGACCGAGACATCGTTTTCGGTCAACCGATAGCGTCGGGTCAGGGGGTTGTAGGTCAGCCCGATCTGTTCGCGCACTTCCAGACCGCTATGCCGATTCCAACTCGCCATTTCCGAGGGGCGGATGAATTTCGCATAGTCGTGCGTTCCCCGAGGCAGTAGCTTCAGCACGTACTCGGCACCGAGAATGGCAAAGGCGTAGGATTTCGGCGTCCGGTTAAGGGTAGAGAAAAACACATAGCCACCCTGTCTCACCAAGGCCGCACAAGCATGCACGACCGACGCCGGGTCAGGAACATGCTCCAACATTTCCATGCAGGTGACGACGTCATACTGGCCTGGCTGTTCATCCGCCAGTGCTTCCACGCTGATGTTGCGGTAATCAATCGTCACGCCTTGCTCTTCAGCATGCAGGCGGGCAACGCCCAAGGGTGCTTCACCCAGGTCAATACCGGTCACCTTTGCACCACGGCGGGCCATGGCTTCGCTTAAAATACCGCCGCCGCAGCCAACATCCAGCACTTTCTTGCCCGCTAATCCTGCCCTGGCATCGATAAAGTCGAGTCGTAAGGGATTTATATCGTGCAGGGGTTTAAATTCACTCTGCGGGTCCCACCAGCGACTGGCAAGTGCTTCAAATTTCGCCACTTCGGCGTTATCAACATTGCCTTGGTATTGGTGAGCAATGCTATCCTTTGGTGTCGCTGACATGTTTTGACTCCATCAACATTGAGCAAGCATGGGAAAGACCGTGGCCTGATACTTGCAGTGTAACGGCGAACTGGAAACCCAACGCGCGTTCAGTATGATAGGCATTCTAACCACTCCTGAGCCGGAACGCATGAAAAGGACCTCTTATGATTCGTAAGGCTGTATTGCCTGTTGCGGGATTCGGTACCCGCTGCCTGCCCGCTTCCAAAGCCATTCCCAAGGAAATGATCACCATTGTGGATCGGCCAGTCATTCAATACGTGGTCGAGGAGGCAATTGCCGCAGGTATTCGCGATATCGTGTTTGTCACCAGCAGTAATAAGGGCGCCATCGAAAACCATTTCGACACCCATGCTGAATTAGAGGCGAGCCTGGAAGCAAAGGGGAAGCATGATCTGTTGGCCTCGCTCAGGGAAATGGTGCCTGATGACGTCAATATCATCAGTATACGCCAGGGTGAGCCCTTGGGACTGGGACATGCCATACTTTGCGCACAGCCAGTTATTGGCGACGATGAACCCTTTGCCGTGCTATTGCCGGATGTGTTGGTGGACAACAGCGACACCCCGCGCAGCGATCTGCAAGGAATGCTCGAGGCTTACGACCAGCAGGGCACCGCTCAGCTGATGGTCGAGGAAGTCAAGTGGGAGCTTGTGGAAAAATACGGCATTGTTGCCCCCGCAGGTGATGTGCCGGCTCCCGCCAGCTCTGCCGACCTGGTTGGCATGGTTGAGAAGCCGGCGCGTGACCAGGCTCCCTCGAATCTGGCGGTCATCGGCCGCTATGCCTTGCCCGCCGCGATTTTTCCTATTCTTGCCAAGACGCCACCCGGCGCCGGTGGGGAAATTCAGCTCACCGATGCCATTGAAACGCTTCGTGAGCAGCAGGGCGTTCAGGCCTATCGTATGCAAGGGACGACGTACGATTGCGGACAACCACTGGGATACCTGGAGGCAACGCTGGCCTATGCACGCAGGCACCCTGACTTGGGTGATGAGTTTAAAGCATTGCTCGCGCGCTACCATCAGGGAGCCTAATCGATGCGGGTGCTCCTGTACGGTAGTGAATTAAGCACCGCAACCGCGGCGGCGGCCTTGTCCTCTGTGGGCCATGTGGTGGCATGGCTTCCTCATGGAGATACACCGTGGTCGACGCTCCTCAACGAGGATTGGCTACGCCGCGAACCACAACTCGTTGAGCAGATACAGCAAGCTCTGGAGAGTGGCGCTTTAACGGTTATTGCCCAGCCGGAAACGCATCTGGCTGTCGATGTGCTGTGGTTAGCACTCTCACCATCACAGCGCGAGTCGGCAGCCGCTTTGCTGCAGCACCCCGCGCTGAGATGGCAGACCGATAGCATACTGGTCAATAACTCGACCTTCCCGGTCGGTGATACCGAACGGTTACAGCGCCTGACAGGGGAGTGCGCTCTGGGCGTTGCCTTGCCAGATACGCTGGAAGAAGGGCGAGCCTGGGCGTCGTTTACACGCCCTGGCCGTTGGCTATTGGGTTGTGATGATCAACTGGCCGAGCAAAAGCTAAGAGAGTTACTGAGAGCCTTCAATCGACGCCGTGATGCTTTTCAGGTGATGCCCACGCGTGCCGCTGAGTTAACCAAGCTTGCCATTAACGGCATGTTGGCCACGCGCATCAGCTACATGAACGAAATTGCGGGGCTGGCAGATACCCTGGGCGTTGATGTCGAGCATGTAAGGCAGGGAATGGGGGCCGATTCACGTATCGGGTATGAATACCTTTATCCAGGCTGTGGGTTTGGCGGGCCAAGCTTCTCGCGGGATTTGATGAGGCTTGCCGACGTGCAGGTCGCCAGCGGGCGACAGTCTGCATTGCTTGAACACGTGCTGGATATCAATGAACAGAAGAAAGAGACATTATTCAGAAAGCTATGGTCCTACTACGGCGGCGCGCTTGAAGGGAAGACGATTGCCATCTGGGGAGCCGCTTTTAAGCCAGGCACAGCACGTATTGATCATGCGCCGGTACTGACGTTATTGAACGCCCTCTGGGCGCAAGGGGTTCACGTCAAGCTTCACGACCCTGCGGCCACGCCTGCATTAATGGCGGCCGTTGGCCCAAGGAATGATTTGGTTACCTTTGTCGATAACCCGTACGATGCCTGTGAAGATGCCGATGCGTTAATGTTGGTAACAGAATGGAAAATCTACTGGAATCCAGACTGGAAACACTTGGCTTCACAGCTTGGCGATAAGCTGATACTGGACGGCCGAAATATTTATGATCCTGAATTTGTGGCCAGCTGTGGGTTACAGTATCGAGGAATAGGTCGGCGCGCCGATCCAACGTCGTTGTGAGGAAACTGCATGTCCGATAGAGCCCCATCTTCGCGCATTGTACCGGATGCCGATCAGAGTATTGCATCGCAGCATGTCAAGCATCGTAAGGGGCCTTCGCTATGGCCGCTTTGGCTGTGCATGTTTTTGTTGATTGGCCTGTTGGTGGCGGCCGCGATTGGTCTGTACCTCGAGCGCGAGCGGCTTCAGGAGGAGTTGCAGCGGGTCAGTGGTGAGGTATCGAACATGCACGCTAGACTAGACTCGGGTGACAGTGATGTACAAGATACGTTAACCTTTGTCCAAGCTCAGATGAGTACCTTGTTCCAAGAGCAGGAACAATTGTCGATAGCGCTAACGGATACTCGTAATGAGCTTTACGACGTACTTACCGAAAATGAAAGCACTGTTGCCACTGACACCATTGATCCATTGCTTGAGCGACTGGAGGAGCAGCGCGAGCGAGCGGCTGTTCGCGATAGCCAGCTTGCCGCCATACACACGTCGCTGGATGCGTTGGAAGAAGCTGGGACATCGGGGCGTAGATCGTTAACCGAGGAAATCGCTCATGTAGAGGCTCAAAGCCGCGAAGAGTTGGAAGCGTTGGAGACGTCAGTGGCCGCTTTGGCGAACGATATTGACGAACGCCTCAGTGCCCGCGACGCCGAGCGACAAGAGAAATGGTCACGCTTTGAAGCATCGCTAAGTGAGCTAGAGAGTGCAAAGAGCGACAACGAAACACTAGAGAGTCGATTGTCACAGCGACTGGATGAACTCGAAAACGATTTACGCCAGGTTCGCCAAGCGCAACTGGCATTCAGTGCACAACTTGAAATGTTGCGTTAATTGACACGACCTGCTGAAAGGCAGCACGCCGATGATTAGGTTAGGGAAAATGTATGGGAAGACAACGGCAGTGGCTTTCAGCAGCGGTCATCGCACACTTGGTAACATTGCCGCTGGGGATGGCTGCACCCGCCGTATGGGCACTGAGCGCGACGCTTGAAGGTGTGGAAGATGAGGTAGAGGGCAATATTCGCGCCTATCTGCAGAATCTCGAAGGAGACGAGTACACCGAAAGCCGTCTGGTGGGTGAAATCCGCCAACGCACCCAGGAAGCGATGCGCGTTTACGGTTATTATGAACCCGATATTTCCATCGACTTACCAGCGGAGGGTAATCCACACCTGACCATTGAGCCAGGCCCCCAGGTCACCATCGAAACACTGGATATCAACATACTCGGTGACGCCGCTCAGGATGAGCCATTCAATGAGGCGTTGGCGGGATTCCCCTTGAAAGTGGGAGATACCCTGCGCCACGCGCCCTGGGATCGACTGCGGGGTGAGTTTTCCGGTTTGGCGATTGAACGAGGCTACTTCGACTGGGGATTTACTGAGCGTCGAATGGAAGTTCGCCCCTACTTGCAAAGTGCCCGGCTGTATATGGATTTTGACAGTGGCCCGCGTTACCGGTTTGGCAAGACGATGATCACTGGGAGCCACATTCAACCCGAACGTCTGCAGCAGATGCGCACGTACCAGGTGAATGAACCTTATTTGGCTGAATCCCTTGCGCGTTTTAACCAACGTCTTGCCGAGACCGGATGGTTTAGCTCAGTATCCGTCAAGCCACGCCTGGAAACTGCCCAAGAACTGACACTCGCCCCACCTGGTGGTGGTGACCCATGGTGGGTATCGGCAACCGAATCGCAGCCTGAGCGGCCAAGGATTACCAGTGCCGCACTTGCCAGCGCGTTGAGCACGCAACAAACCGACGACACAGCCCTGCCCATCGATGTCAGTGTAGAGCCTGCCAATCGGCACCAGTTTGAAACAGGCATAGGCTTCGCCACTGACGTAGGCGCACGGTTACGGTTCGGCTGGGACCAGCCATGGATCAACCGCTATGGCCATAGCCTGGATCACGATCTCTACCTGTCAGCGCCTGAGCAGCGCTTTACCGGCGTCTACGACGTTCCCCTCGAAGACCCGCTGCGTGATAGCTATCGCCTTCAATACGGTGTCCGCAACGTCGATGACAGCGATACCGACTCGCTGGAAGGTACCGTTGAAATCGCTCGGCGCTGGGAGTTCGACAATGACTGGGTACAGTCGCTGTACTTTCGAACGACCTATGAGGATTTCAACCAAGGGGGGGAGGCCGATCAAGTGTGGTTATTCTACCCCGGCATTCAATGGTCACGTACGCGCACCAGGCCACAGCGCTTTCCTCTGTGGGGGGACCGCCAGCAGTTTTCGGTGGAGTACTCTGATCCGGTCTGGGGATCGGACGCCCAGTTTTTACGCCTAACGGGTGACACCGAATGGATTCGCACCTACGGCGATGATAACCGCTTTTTGGCACGCGTCAGTGTCGGGGCCATCGAGACCCAAAATTTCGATAAGATTCCCCCGTCCCTGCGGTTCTTTGTCGGCGGCGATCGCAGCGTACGCGGTTATTCCTACGAAGGACTCTCGCCCCGTAACGATGAAGGCAAACTGCGTGGTGGCCAGCAAAAACTTACCTCTAGCCTCGAGTACCAGCGCCGCGTGACCGGTGCATGGTGGGGAGCCGCCTTTATCGATGCCGGGGATGCCTTTGACAACTGGGGCCCCGCTGATCTGAAAAAAAGCGCGGGCTTAGGAGTTAGGTGGGTGTCCCCGGTTGGCCCTATTCGCTTGGACGTGGCGCATCCTTTTGACGACGCCGACGATAACTGGCGTTTGCACTTTTCGATTGGACCCGAATTCTAGGAGAGCGATGTGTCTCAAGCTAAGCAAACGCCTGCGACTGGTCGCCGAGCGTTATCACGTCGCTACCGCCTGTGGTTACTGTGCTGGAGTATGCTGCGGCTGGTGTTGCTATTCCCACTATGGCTGTTTGGCGCCATAGCGCTATTGTTGGGGGTCGCGCTGTCACCGTGGGGAACCGGCGTATTGCTATCCCAGGGCCAGGATCGCGGCTGGTTCAGCGTCGAAGAACACGTGGGCGGTGTACTCGATGAGTTCCGGCTTAGCGGTTTCCGGCTTGACGCCCCAGGCGCAGAGGTTCGGATTGACGAGCTTGAGCTTGCATGGGCGGATGACTGTGTCCTGTCCGGCAAGCTGTGCCTGGATACGCTACGCCTGGAAGGCGTTGATATTCGCCTGTCTGGCGGCGGCGGTGATGAAGAAGCCCCCGCAGAGGCGGCAGGTTCAGAGGGCACGTCTCCATTCCGTTTTCCCTTTCCCGTCGAGCTCAGGGAACTGGTGCTGGATGATGTCGCCCTGCAACTACCTGATGGGACCCGGTTCGCTTGGACCTCTTTTCGCACCTCGTTAAGTGCAAGCGCCGGACAGGTTGATATTGCCCCGACGCACTGGGAAAACCCACGGCTTTATTTGCCGCCGTCAGTGGGGGCACGCCTGGCGCCAGCAGAGGGTGAAATAGGGTTAACCGCTGCGGCTATTGATGCCTCGATCGCGTTACAAAATCCACCTGCAGAAACGACTGGCGCGACCACTGAGTCCGTAGCCTCAGATCGCTCTCCCATCGAATTGCCCGAGGTTCGTCTGCCTGTCGATATTCACCTCGCTACGCTGACGGTTAATGATATCGAGGTGGCGGGTCGCTTCAGCTATCTCGTCGAACGATTAAGTCTCGGGGTTGGAGCCCAGGGTAATGACATTGTAATCGAACACTTCGCGGTGTCGTCTGCCGATGCAACGTTTAACCTGGCGGGTAATGTTGCACTGCGTGACGACTATCCGCTGGAATTACGGGCTGAAACCACACTGTTTCTGGAGGAACCGTTACCGGCACTGAAGGGTCAGGCATTCACACTGGATCTGTCGGGAAATCTAAGCGATTTGACGGCACAGTTTGACGCGGAAGGGGCCATTAACGCGTCATTGGAAGGCCAGGTGAATGCCCTGGACCCGGTGCTCCCCTTTAAGGCGCACCTGCAAAGTAATGAGCTGACATGGCCGCTGCCGGCCAATGCGGCGATTAACGAAAATCCTCAAGAAACCTCTTCAAGTGAGGGGTTTGTCATCAATGATATGGACCTGGAGGCCAGCGGTAACCTCGACGCTTATCAACTACAGCTGGGTTTGAAGGCTCAGGGCCCTGGATTGCCCGAAACCGACATCACGGTGAACGGAAAAGGCGATACGGCACATTTCATCTGGCAGCCATTGACGCTCGTCGCAGGCGATAGTCAACTGACAAGCGAAGGCCGTGTCGACTGGACGGCGCCGCTGACGGTTAATGCCCGGGTTGGGCTCGAGCAATTTGATCCCGCCTTGTTTATTGACCAGTTAGAAGGCGATATCGACGGCGAACTCGCTTTCACCGTTCGTCAGCAAGACACACGTTGGTTGGTCGATGTGCCGAATTTAAGCTTGAGCGGTGACCTGCGTGACTACCCACTGCAGCTTGATGCTGCCTTTGATGCCAACAGTGACTTGCAGGCCAACATTGAGCGTTTGCGCTTTCGTCAGGGTGAGAATCGCTTGTCGGCGAGCGGTTCGGTTCAGCCTGACGCGCTTGCCGTGGACGCCGATATTGATCTGCGCGAGCTGCAAACGCTTTCCCCTGATCTTGCTGGTACGATCCGCGGCGACATTGAAGCTCGGGGTAGCCTGGAGCAACCCCAGCTTCAAGCGACGCTCAACGGCGACGTGCTGCGGTTTGCCCAAAACCGCATTGAACAGTTGCGCCTGAACGCTAATGTGGAAGGGCTGGAAGATCCACAACTGGATGTTTCATTGGCACTCGAGAATCTGGTTGCCGGCGGTCAGTCGCTGGCTGCAGCGAATCTAACGCTGGATGGACGCCTGTCATCGCATCAACTGGAGATCAATGTGGATGGTCAGCCGAACGGCGCCTTGGAACGCGCCTTGATCAGCCTCAGTGGTCAGTTCGACCAGGCTGCTCAGCGCTACCAGGCGCGTCTGACACCGCTGGAAATTGACACCGAGGCAGGCGATATTCGACTGGAAGATCCGCTTGAGATCGTTTTCAATCTCGCCAGCAGTGAGGCCCGTTTGACGCCGTTTTGCCTGGTTCGCGAGCAGGGTGGCCGGGTATGCGCTGACCAACCGACGGTCGCATCGCCTGACCAGGGGCAAGCGGCGCTTAGCGTGCGTGATATTCCTATCGAAGCGCTGGAACCCTGGTTACCCGAAGCATGGCAGGTCGATGGTGATACAACCGCGGACCTGGCCGCCCAATGGAGCCAGGGAGGCCAGCGTTGGCAAGCCGATGTCGAGGTGCTAGGCGAACTGGCAGTCACGGCGGTTAATGATTATGGCCAGCCCGTTGAGCTGCCGCGTATCTCATTGGATACTCAGGTATCCGCCACACAGGCCGAGGCGGATGGCAGGGTGCTGCTATCGCTTGAAGAGGCGGGGGATATCGAACTTGCGCTATCGGTCTTGGACCCACTCGGCGCGGGGGAGCTGTCCGGCTCGCTTGAAGCCAATGGCGTATCACTGGCTCCGTATCGGCCCATGGTGGTATCCCTTGAGCAGCTTGCGGGGGATTTGAATGGCCGCATCGATATTTCTGGCACCACCACTCAGCCGGACTTGCAGGGCGAGCTTGCGCTGCTTGGCATCCAGGTAAATGGCCCCGATATTCCTGTCGATGTACAAGATGGCGAGGTGAACATAACGTTCGAGGGCGAAGAAGGGACGATTGATGGGTTCCTGGCAGCCGAGCGAGGCCAGCTTGATATTGACGGGAATGCCAACTGGCCAGCGGATGATGACTGGCGAGTGGGCGTAAACCTCAACGCAACCCAATCACCCATACTGGTGGTATTACCGCAGTTTGGGCGATTGGAAGCCGCCCCGGATATTCGTATCCGGGTCACTCCCGAGCGACTGCAAGTCCGCGGCAATGTTGACTTGCCATGGGCACGGCTAGAAGTGGGAGACCTGCCGTCGTCTGCCATCTCACCCAGCCCCGATGAAGTGATTATTACCGAGCGCCAGGATAGGCAGGCGGCCGAGGAGGCACGCCGCCAGGCAGAACGTGGAGAAGACGGCCCCAGTGCGGCGGATGAGCTGGCCAGTGATGGCATGGAGCTGGATGTGTTAATTACCCTGACGTTAGGCCGCGACATGATGATTTCAGCTTATGGGCTGGAATCTCGGCTCGGAGGTACATTAGAAGTTCGTCAGGATAGCGGTTCGCTACAGCTATTTGGCGAGGTCAACCTGATCGACGGACGCTTCCAGGCATTTGGCCAGGACCTGCTCATTCGCCGCGGCCAACTGCTGTTCAGTGGCCCACCTGGGCTGCCCATTCTCGACTTTGAGGCCATACGCAACCCGGATGTGACCCAAGACGATGTCATTGCCGGCCTTCGTGTAACGGGTAATGCTGAACAGCCTAATATTGCCATTTTTTCCGAGCCCCCCATGAATGAGAGCCGTGCGCTTTCCTACGTGTTGAGAGGGCGAGCCCCGGAGGCTTCAGGCGGTGGTGTCGACAGCGCTTTAACCACCGCGCTGATTGGCATGTCGTTGGGTCGCACGGGCGGGGCGGTTGGCTCTATTGGCGAGGCCTTTGGCATCGACGATTTGACGCTGGATACGGCAGGTTCCGGTGAAGATAGCCAGGTGGCATTGAGTGGGCAACTGACTGACGATATCCGGATAAGCTACGGGGTGGGAATTTTTTCACCCATTGCAGAACTAACGTTACGCTACACTTTGTGGCGCAACCTTTATGTACAGGCGGTTTCCGGGGCCAATCAGGCAGTCGATCTGATCTACACCTTCAGTCGTTCTGGTAACCCAACTATTTTCGATCAGCAATGAGGTAAGCAGCATGTCTATATTTGACACCCATAATGCCACTCGCCAGGCGGAGCTCGCTCTGCCGGGTCGCGAGACACCCATTGCGACCAGTGATCACCATGCCGTTAACGGCCACTCTCTGCACCCGCCTTTTCCTTCAGAGACTGAGGAACTGGTTGTGGGCATGGGCTGTTTCTGGGGCGTGGAGCGTCTTTTCTGGGATTTGCCGGGGGTCTATGTGACGGCGGCAGGTTATGCCGGGGGGCAAACACCCAACCCGACTTATGAAGAAACCTGCACGGGGCGTACCGGCCATACCGAGGCCGTACGAATTATTTACGACCCGAGCCAGGTCTCACTGGCAACATTGCTGAATGTTTTCTGGGAGCAGCACGACCCTACCCAGAAAAACCGCCAGGGTAATGATGTTGGCTCTCAGTATTGCTCAGCGATTTACACGACGACAACGGCGCAGCATCAGGCAGCCGAGGAAAGTGCCAAGGTATTTCAGGAGGCACTTCACGCCGCTGGAAAAGGCGATATCACCACTGAAATCAAGCCATTGGACGTTTTTTATTATGCTGAGGCGTATCATCAGCAATATCTATACAAAAACCCCAATGGCTATTGTGGCATCAAGGGTACGGGTGTCAGCTGTCCTATCGGATAACCTGCTGGATGTTACTGTCGCCCGCGCAGAACCCGCGGGCGAGAGGCAGTCAATCATCGGTCTGAAGACGGTCAATGCGGTATAACGTTTCGACTTGTTCAAGGCCGTTGATGGTGCAATTGAGGTCTTTTACGTGTCCATCGCTCAAGCCATAGACCCAACCATGAACCGAAATCTGCTGCCCACGCTGCCAGGCACGTTGAAGGATCTTGGTGCGACACAGGCTATTGACTTGCGCTTTTACATTCAGCTCACACATGCGGTCAATTTGCTCGTCAAGCGGGAGATGTTCAAGCGAACGACGATGTTGATTGTATTGCTCGCGAACCGAGTGTAGCCAATAGTCGACGACGCCGCATTCGCCACCCATTACCGCTGCCTTGATTCCCCCGCAGCCGTAATGCCCAACCACCATGATATGGCTGACCTTGAGCACATCCACAGCAAATTGCACCACTGAAAGTGCATTCATATCGGTATGATGCAGTAGGTTGGCGACGTTGCGATGGACAAATACCTCGCCAGGGGGCAAAGCAATGATCTGATTGGCGGGCACCCGGCTGTCGGAACAGCCAATCCAGAGATAATCAGGATTTTGCTGCTCGGAGAGTCGTTTAAAGTAATCAGGGTCTTCGTCGCACATGCGCTTCGCCCAGGCGCGATTGTTCTCTAGTAACGTCTCAATAGGGTCAGACATTGGGTCTCCGATTACTTAATTTTTTCATCATTACGTCCGGCATGCTCATCGTTAATCATGGCAGCCATCACGTACATTAATCAGAGGAAGGTTTTAACCTTCTCTCGACAGCGGGTCAACATTCGCCGCGTTGACGATATAGGAGTTTGAAATGTCAGAGGTTGCAGGTTACGACTACGATTTATTGGTGATTGGCGCCGGGTCCGGCGGCGTGCGGGCTGCACGCATGTCCGCTGCCAAGGGGGCCAGCGTCGCCATTGTAGAGGATCTCTATCTAGGCGGCACCTGCGTCAACGTGGGGTGCGTGCCTAAAAAACTTTATGCCTATGCGTCCCATTTCCATAGCGCGTTCGATGATGCCAGTGGTTTCGGTTGGCAACTGCCTGGCGAGGCGCGTTTTGAATGGGCGACGCTAAGGGACAATAAAACCAGCGAGATCAAACGACTCAATGGCATCTATCAGCGTTTGCTTGAGACCGCAGGCGTCAACCTCTATAACGGCCGAGCCCGCCTGAACAGTGAGCACTCGGTCGTGATTACCGATCAGCAGGGCGACGAGCAGCATGTGACGGCCGAGCGTATCCTTCTGGCTACCGGCGGCTGGCCTTGGGTACCGACGTTCCCTGGCAATGAGCATGCCCTGACTTCCAACCAGATTTTTGATCTTGAACGTCTGCCGGAGCGGTTCCTGGTGCTAGGCGGTGGCTATATTGCCGTTGAGTTTGCCAGTATTTTTAATGGGCTAGGCAGCGAATCGCATCTGATCTACCGCGGCAACCTATTCCTGAAAGGCTTTGATAACGAGGTGCGTGAGTTCACGCGTCAGGAAATGGACCGCCAAGGTGTCCATCTCCATTTTGATACCAATATCGAGACAATCGAGAAAACTGACACTGGCTACCAGGTTGCGCTCAGCAATGGGGATACTCTTGAAGTGGATGCCGTTCTGGCTGCGACAGGGCGCCGTGCCAACGTGTCCGGACTGGGCCTGGAATCGGTAGACCTTTCGCTAAATGAGCAGGGCAAGCTATCGGTCAATGAACGCTTTGAAACTGAGGTCCCGTCAATTCTTGCCCTTGGGGACCTGATTGATACGCCCGAGCTGACCCCGGTCGCCATTGCGGAAGCCATGCAATTAGCTGACCACCACTTCGGTGGCCCGGCGCCTGCTCCCCTGGACTACACCCGCGTGCCAACGGCCGTTTTCTGCCACCCCAACATTGGCACGGTCGGCCTTTCGGAAGAAGCTGCACGGGAGCAATTTGGCGCCATCCGCGTTTATCGCACTGACTTTCGAGCCATGAAGCATACGCTGTCAGGCAGCCAGGAACGCACCCTGATGAAGCTCGTGGTGGATGATGCGACCGATGTGGTTGTCGGTACCCACATGGTCGGTGACGACGCGGGGGAAGTCATCCAGGGAATTGCCATCGCAGTGCGCGCAGGATTAACCAAAAGAGACTTTGATAATACGGTCGGGATTCATCCCACCGGCGCTGAAGAATTTGTCACGATGCGTACGCCTTCCCGGAGATAGTGGCGCTTCAATATGCCCTGGGCAGCCACTGTCTTTAAGCTAAACTCATCATAGGCAGTAGAGGGGTAACGGCATCCAGTTCGCCAAGGACAGGCTTCTCGTATAATAAATAATTATCGAAAATAGGGAGTTGAATAACATGATTTTTGAATTGCTCATAAGCAGCTGTTATAATCACATCCAAAATCGCAACAGCGAAGCATAACCATGAGCACCCCAATACCGCCGTTTACCCCTTCAGCAGACTTGGCACGACCGACCGTCGCCGATGCCGTTGTTGGCCATGCGGACACCCCGCTGTACATTCGCAAGCCTAATGCCGAAGACGGCTGGGGGGTATATGAATTGATAAAAGCGTGCCCCCCGCTGGATGTAAATTCCGCCTATGCCTATCTTCTGCTAGCCACCCAATTCCGTGACACCTGTGCCGTTGCGACCAATGAAGAAGGTGAAATCGTTGGTTTTGTATCTGGCTATGTAAAGGACAATGCGCCGGATACGTATTTTTTATGGCAGGTGGCCGTGGGTGAAAAGGCCAGGGGAACCGGGCTGGCACGTCGCCTGGTCGAAGCCATCATGTCGCGCCCGGAATTGGCCGATGTCCACCACCTTGAAACGACGATCACGCCCGATAACCAAGCTTCATGGGGCTTGTTCAAACGGCTGGCAGGCCGCTGGCAGGCACCACTGAACAGCCGCGAGTACTTTTCAACCGAACAACTCGGGGGCGAGCACGATCCGGAAAACCTGGTGCGTATTGGTCCGTTCAATACCCACAACATCTGACCGGTTTTCCCGCTCGCGTTACCTTTGTTTCCTTTCGCTTGGCAAACTGATTCTTATTAAAAAGGAGGTCGCTAATGCAGACCCAGACACTCGAACGCATGGAATCCAATGTTCGTACCTATTCTCGCTCTTTCCCTGTGGTGTTCACCAAGGCGCAGAATGCCCGATTGACCGATGAAAACGGCCGAGAATACATCGATTTTCTCGCCGGTGCGGGCACATTGAACTATGGGCATAATAACCCTCATCTGAAGCAAGCCATGATCGACTATCTGGCAACAGATGGTGTCGTTCACGGCCTGGATATGTGGACCGATGCAAAACGCGATTATCTGGAAACGCTTGAAAATGTCATTCTCAAGCCTCGTGGACTGGATTATAAAGTTCACCTTCCTGGCCCTACCGGCACCAATGCGGTAGAAGCCGCCATCCGCTTGGCGCGTGTTGCGAAAGGGCGTCACAACATCGTCACCTTCACTAACGGTTTCCACGGCGTCACCATGGGGGCCCTGGCAACCACCGGTAACCGTAAATTCCGCGAAGCCACCGGTGGCATCCCGACCCAGGGAGCAAGCTTCCTGCCTTTTGATGGCTACATGGGCGAACATGCCGACACTCTCGATTATTTCGAGAAGCTATTGAAGGATAAATCGGGCGGTCTGGATGTGCCAGCCGCGGTGATTGTCGAAACGGTGCAAGGCGAGGGCGGTATCAACGTCGCCGGTATCGAGTGGCTCAAACGCCTGGCAGAGATTTGTAAAGCCCACGACATTCTGTTGATCATTGACGATATCCAGGCAGGCTGTGGTCGTACCGGCAAGTTCTTCAGCTTCGAGCACGCGGGCATCAACCCTGATATGGTGACCAACTCCAAGTCGCTGTCAGGCTTCGGGATGCCGTTTGCCCATGTGCTCATCAAGCCTGAACTGGATAAGTGGAAGCCAGGTCAGTACAACGGTACCTTCCGCGGTTTCAATCTGGCGATGGTCACGGCCACTGCCGCCTTCAAAAAATACTGGTCAAACGATACCTTCGAGCGTGACGTGCAGCGTAAAGCCCGTATTGTAGAAGAGCGTTTTAAATCGTTAGCCGCTATTCTCTCCGAAAACGGCATGCCAGCGACTGAGCGAGGCCGTGGCTTGATGCGTGGCATCGACGTTGTATCAGGTGATATCGCCGATAAAATCACCGGTATGGCGTTTGAACACGGTCTGATTATCGAGACCAGCGGTCAAGACGGTGAAGTGGTCAAGTGCCTGTGCCCGCTGACCATCAGCGATGAAGACCTGCTGGAAGGGCTGGATATCCTGGAAAAATGTGTCAAAGCCGTCGCTAGCGAGTAACAACGCTACTGATCTTCCGCTAAGATATAACGTACGCGGTACCGTCCGGGCCGCCTCTGAACTGGAGCACACGTATGATCGTTCGCAACATTGAAGAAGCTCGCCAAACAGATCGCTTAGTGACAGCCGAAAACGGAAACTGGGACAGCACGCGCCTGGTACTGGCTGATGATGGTGGCAACTTCTCGTTCCACATTACGCGCATCTTCGAAGGCACCGAAACGCATATTCATTACAAGCATCACTATGAATCCGTCTACTGCATCGAAGGTGAGGGTGAGGTAGAAACCCTGGCAGATGGCAAAATCTGGCCGATCAAGCCCGGTGACATCTACATTCTTGACCAGCATGACGAACACCTGCTGCGTGCTCATAAAACGATGCATCTGGCCTGTGTGTTCACACCGCCAATCACAGGCAACGAAGTACACCGTGAAGATGGCTCGTACGCACCAGCCGATGATTGAGCCATGGGGCTCAAGCTTTTTTGGCACACCGTACTAAAACCTTAGTACTAAAACAGCCTGCTGATCAGCAGGCTGTTTTTGGGTGCGGCAGAGGCTGATGCATCAAAGCGACTATTATTTTGATCGCGGCGTTGCTTGCTCAAAAACCAGCGTGATCTCACCCAGGGTTAAACCAAACTTTTTCATCGCGGTACGATTGATCAATCGTCCATCTGGTTGTAAGTACATCCAGTCATCCATGGTGAAGTTTATCGTTCTATCGCCGATCGCCACATCAAGTGGGTAATTCATGTGGAACGCATGACCGTACTGGCGGGCTTCAACGGGCTCCTCGACGTCGTTGGCAGTACCCACCCAACGATGCTCATCGATACGCTCGAAGCGCCATACGCGCTTGTCTGTCTCGCCATCGGCAAACACGAAGTCTTCATCCAGAATGAGCGTGCCGTTTTCAACACGGCCATCGATGGTCACGGTAAACCGGCGCTGAACCTCGCCGCTGTAATCCTGTACCATGCCCCAGGCGCGTGTTGAGCCGGTAAAGTATTCCGCAATATCCAGTCGCGGTTCTGTATCGGCGTAATCTTCGATGTCGACACTCGAACAGCTGGCAAGGAAAACAACCAAGAGGGCGATAACGGTAGCGTGTACAGGTTTTCTCATCGCGTTTTTCCTATATAGACAACGTGGCATGTATAATTACTGTCAAGACTATCGCAGGAATTGTGGCTAAAGCCAATCTATCCTTTCGGTTCGCATAATATATATTATGTTAAATTGAATGGATTGCCGGTAAATAACACCACGCGGTTGTTGGACAACCGGTCTCACTACTCCTTATCATTCATCTTCTTATTGATCACGGATGTCCATGTTATGCGTAAAGGTGTTGTTTGGTTGATAGTAGGTTCGGCTGTTTTGGTGTCTGGCTGTGCATTGCCGAAGCCTGCTCCCGAAGGCCCTCCGCCTCTTGATGAAGCAGCATTCAACATGCGCATGGATAGGTTACAGACCCAGTTGTCCCAGCAGTGTGGCGAGACCGCTTCCTTGCAGCAACGCCAGCTTGACCAGCAGGAAGTCTTCACCGCCGATGTGCGTGAAGTTGGCAGCCTGCTTCGTCGCCTACGTAACGACGTGCAGCAACTGGATGCGCACAACCAAGAATCCATCGTGGTTCGTGAAGAATGTAACGTTGAAAACGACCTGCTTGAAAATAAAACGCTGCTTGGCCGCAATGAATGGGTGGGATTGCCGAGTATTGGTACCTATCTCCAGGCCCAAGTGGATTCAGGCGCCAATACATCATCGCTATCTGCCCGTGACATCACGCCCTTTGAGCGTGACGGTGAAGACTGGGTGCGCTTCAAGTTGGCGCTTAATGAAGAAGATGTCGTGGTTGAAAGTATCCGCGATGAGTGGATTGAAGCGCCTATCGAGCGTCGCGTCCGTATTGTACAGGCCTCCGGAGAAGAATCGCGCCTGGTGATTTCCCTGCTGCTAACCCTGGGTCCGCTTAGCGAAAATGTGGAGTTCACCCTTAGTAACCGCAGTCACCTGGACTACCCTGTTCTGCTTGGTCGTCGTTTTTTACTCGATATTGCCCTTATTGATGTGGCTGAAACTTATCGCTTCGATCGACCTGAATTCCCAGGTGGTGAGCCCGCCGACGAAGCGGCTGAGGATGAAGCGGCCGACTCGGACGATAGTGAAGAATAACGACAGTCGCCACTGTCACTTTTGAAAGGAATCTTAATGTCACGGCTACCCTTTTATTTTATTGTCGGTTTATTGCTCGCAGCCGGCATTGCGATGAGTGTACATCGTCACCTGCAGTTTGAAATACCCTGGGTGCCAGGTGAGCAGCGCCAGGTATGGGAAATCGAGGCCGTCATCACCTTTGATGCTCAGGATGGGCCTGTAGAGGTTGATCTTGCACTGCCGACCCAGCAGGCCGGATACCGCATACTCACCGAGAACACAGCGTCTTCCGGTTATGGGCTGGCTTACCAGGCAGATGAAGCAGGTCGGCGTGCGGAGTGGACGATTCGCGAGGCTGATGGTGAACAGCAGCTGTATTATTCCGTTCAAATGCTGGTATCGCCCGAGGCGCAAGCGCCGGTGCAGACTGCACCTGAGCTTCCTCCTGCCGTCGAATGGGAAAGTCCTTACGACTCAGCTGCTGAGCAGCTTATCGAGGAAGCCTGGGAGCGAAGTGCCAATAACGCCACCTTTGCCCGGGAGTTGATTCGCGATACAAACGGAGAACGCCAGGATGAAAATGCTCGCCTTCTGCTTGGCGAGATGGACCCTGCACCACTGGTTGTTCGCCTGCTTAACCAGGCAGGTGTGAAAGCTCGAGGGGTTAGCGGCTTGCTACTTGACGATGGCCGTCGCCGACAAACGCTGAGCACCTGGATTCAGGTCTTCGATGAAAACGATGAAACATGGTCGCTTTTTCATCCCATTACCGGTGTCCAAGGCAAGCCTGACAATCTGCTGCTATGGGAAACGACCGGCGACGCTGTACTTGAGGTACAAGGCGGGACCAATTCCCGGGTCAGCTTCTCGATGATGACCCACTATCAGCCCGCATCCGCGGCGGTACGTAACCACAACTCCAACGATACGCTGCTGAATTTCTCGATTCACAGCCTCCCGCTGGAAGAACAGGCCCTATTCCAAACCATCTTGCTTATCCCGATTGGGGCGCTGGTCGTCGTCTTCCTGCGCGTACTGGTAGGCATCAAAACCTCGGGCACCTTCATGCCTGTACTGATTGCCCTCGCCTTCATCCAGACCAGTCTGGCAACCGGATTAATTGGTTTTCTGCTGGTCGTATCGGTAGGCCTGATAATCCGCAATTACTTGTCTTACTTGAATTTATTGTTGGTTGCCAGGGTCTCGGCGGTGATCATCACCGTCATTGCCATCATCTCGGTGTTCTCGGTGCTGGCGTACCGAATGGGCTTGAACGCCGGACTCACCATTACCTTTTTCCCGATGATCATTCTGGCCTGGACGATCGAGCGGATGTCGATTCTGTGGGAAGAAGAAGGTCCCAAGCAGGTCCTGATACAGGGCGGCGGGAGCTTGCTGACAGCCGTCATTGCGTTCCTGGCCATGAACAATCCGTGGGTGCGACACATCACCTTCAACTTCCTGGGGGTTCAGTTTATCTTGATGGCGCTGATTCTTTTGCTCGGTAATTACACCGGTTACCGCCTGCTGGAACTGAGGCGCTTCAAGCCCATTACCGAGGAAGACAAACCCTCATGAGCTTGCTGAGCAATTGGACATGGCCGACGCAACTGCGTGACAAAGGCATCATTGGTATGAACCGGCGTAACATCCGTTATATCGGGCGTTACAACAATCGGCGTCTTTACCCGCTGGTCGATGACAAGCTGAAAACCAAGCTACTGGCGCAGCGTTATGGAATTACCTCTCCGGCGTTAATCGGCACGGTGACGACGCAGTTTGGGGTCAAACATATCGGACGCATATTGGCAGGCCACCATGGCTTTGTGATCAAGCCGGCCAAAGGCAGCGGCGGCAAAGGGATTCTGGTGGTTGAAAAGATTGAGGGCGACGATTTTATCAAGCCCAGCGGTGCTCGCCTGTCGATCACCGACATCGAGCGCCATGTATCGAATATCCTGTCAGGACTCTATTCGCTTGGCGGCTCACCCGATGTCGCCGTTGTCGAGACACTGATCAACTTTGATGAAAGCCTGATGGCCTACACCTATGAAGGCGTGCCCGATATTCGTGTCATCGTCTTTAAAGGCTACCCCGTCATGGCCATGATGCGACTTTCCACGGCGGCGTCGGATGGCAAGGCCAACCTGCATCAGGGGGCTGTCGGGGTGGGGCTTAATATGGCAACGGGCGCTGCCCTTCGCGGCGTTCAGTTTGATCGTCCCTGCTTTGTCCACCCCGATACAGGGCATGATCTTGCTAGTCTCAAAGTTCCGCAGTGGGAAACCTTGCTTAACTTAGCGGCCGGTTGTTATGAAATGACCGGCTTGGGGTACCTGGGAACCGACATGGTGCTCGACCGCCAGCATGGCCCGATGCTATTAGAGCTCAATGCCCGCCCCGGTCTTGCCATCCAGATGACCAACGGTGAAGGGCTGCGCCGCCGCCTGGACCTTATTGAACGTCAGCCCGATGGTGTGCCGGCCGAGAAGCGTGTGGCGTTTGCACAGCATCATTTTGCCCGCGTGAGTGAGTTGATTGACCCACCTGACACGCCTCCTGCAAGCGCGTAAACTACTCTTCAGCGCGTGAACTGCGCTCACCATGGTCAACGAGACGTCTATGACACACGCCAATGTGCTATTACAACAGGCAGAATCCCAATGCCACACGCGGGGGGTGCGCTTTACGCCTATTCGGCGCCGTGTGCTTGAACTGATTGCGCGTCATGGCGGCGGCTTAAAGGCCTATGATCTACTTGATAAACTCTCCACAGAGCACGCGGCTGCTCGCCCCCCGACGGTGTATCGTGCCCTCGAGTTTCTTATCGAGCAGGGACTGGTGCACCGTATCGAATCGCAAAACGCCTATGTTGCCTGCGCATGTCCGGAGCATGCCCATGGCTTTCAACTGCTTATCTGCCGACAGTGTGGCTACGTGGAAGAACTCCACCTGGATGAAATCAGCGATCAACTGGCTGCCCTCGCCCAGCGTCAAGGCTTCAATGTACAGCGCCAAACCATTGAGCTACAGGGGCTATGCCAGCGCTGCCAACCCCATGAGGAATCGTGAACATGTCCTCCAAAAATTCATTACTCAAAGACCTTGAGTCGGCATCTCCCGCGGATACCCTTCTCTCAGTCACGGCGTTGCTCGATGCCGCCGCTTTTAATGCGGACGGATTGATGCCAGCCATCGCCCAACAGCACGATACCGGCGAAGTATTGATGATGGCCTGGATGAACCGCGCATCCCTGGAAGAAACACTGCAAACGCAGCGGGTATGCTATTACTCACGCTCGCGCGGCAAATTATGGCGAAAAGGTGAGTCTTCCGGCCAGCAGCAGCATCTCGTATCAGCGGCCCTCGACTGTGATGGAGACACGCTGCTGCTCCAGGTGGACCAAACAGGACCTGCCTGCCATACGGGTCGGCGAAGCTGCTTTTACCTGTCACTTTCAAGTGAAGGCGTGACGGTCAACAGCGAGCCACTTATTGACCCCGCCGAGCTCTACGCCAAGCCATCACCATGACGGCTTGGCGCGCACTGGTTAGTGCCGTTCGTTGGCTGGTCGGTCATTGCCTGGTTGTCATGGTGCGCACTTATCAATATACGTTAAGCCCCCTGCTCGGCCCGCGCTGTCGTTTTTGGCCAAGCTGTTCGTCTTATACCATTGAAGCCATTCAGGTACACGGGCCGTTCAAAGGTAGCTGGATGGCGATGAAGCGTATTCTGAAATGCCACCCGGGAAGCAACGGCGGGATGGACCCCGTACCCGGCGGGCGCAGCGAAGCCTTGTGCCGGGAAGACGAGGAACACGCTCACACCGATGGTCACCATCACTCCCGGCGTGATTAAGCGCTCTGCCGGGCAACCTGGTAAATGCGCTCCAACATGGCATGCAAGCCGTTACTACGCGTTGGCGACAGGTGCTTGTCCAGGCCCAGATCCGTCATGAAATGCGGCTCTGTGACGCTCACCTCGGCAGCGGTTCTTTCGCTGTAAATACGCAGCAGCACGGCAATCAAGCCCGAGACTATCGCCGCATCAGAGGTCGCCTTGAAGATCAGCTTGTCGTCTTGCTGTTCATGGTGCATCCACACGTTCGACTGACACCCCTGAATTTTATACTCGTCAGTTTTCCACTCGTCTGGGTAATGGGGGAGCTGCTTGCCCATATCAATGATGTATTGATAACGGTCCATCCAGTTATCAAACATGTCGAACTCTTCGATCAGTTCCTGCTGGGCTAACTCGGCACCGGACGTGCTCATGGTGATTCCTTTAGCGTTGGTGTCACGTATGCCGCCCATTATAACGTCTCAGCGTCGTCTTGGGTGACTCTCGGCTCAATCTGATGGCGCTGCTGTTGCTGGTGCCACTCGATAGCCTCATTGTGCAGATAGCGCGCCGTGGTATCCAGGCGCGAGTGGCGAGCACTGTCGGCCAGATGCCGCAGGCTGATGCCTGCCTGGGCTTGATGGGTAATGGACGTATGGCGCAACCAGTGGGGGGTTGCTCGACGCAACGCCGCGATATTAGCAGGGCTTCCTTCAGCCGCTTCCAGCGCGTTGGCCGCTTCGTTGAAAGTCTCACGTATCAGACGGTAGAGCTGGTTATGACCAATCCCCCGCTTCTTGTCCAAAGCGCGAAGTACCGGCGTATCGTCGTGATGGGGTGGCGTGGTAGCGAGTCCCAGGGTTTGTCGCCATTCAGCCAGGCATTCCAGCATGTCAGCGGGTAGCGGAATATGGGCGACCTTATTGCCCTTGCCAACGACGGACCACCACCAACGGCCCTCGCTTTGATGAAAATCGCCCATACGGGCATCGGCCATTTCACTCACGCGGGGAGCCAGCAGGTACGCAAAACCAAAGATAAAACGTCGCCTGGCCATTTCGTAACGGTCGCGTTCGCCCTTCCCCGCTGGCTGGTTAAGCCACTGCCAGAGCCACCCCCATAGCTCGCGCTCCAGATAGCGCTCAATCCGCGGCGCCTGGTTGTTCAAGCGACGCGATTTATCGCGCATCAGGCGAAATGGGTTATGGCGCACCCAGCCTGCTTCTACCAGCCAACTGAATAACCCCTGCAGAATGATCAGGCTTTGCCGGCGACTGGCCGGGGAAAGACCACCTCGAAACGGGCGCCATTGCGGGTGATGACGGGGCTTGGTAGGCCCCGCCCACTGCGCGCTTGGCTGCGGATCGGCCAGGAAGTTCTCGAAGTGACGCAGCACGTCACGGTTTACCTGGCCAAGCGTCAAATTCTGAGCCTTGAGCCACAGCAGCAAGCGCTCGGCTTCCCGACGATAGCACTTCCAGGTTTGCGGGCTGTCCTGGTACTCGGCGAGCCACGCCGCCACCGCTTCCACATCCGTGTTGGCGGTAATGTGTGGCAAAACCGGCGAACCGCTGAGGTTTTCCAGCGGCGATATCGGGTTGGCGATAGCTGTATTATCTCGCGTTTCCATTGGCGACCCTGCTCCTCTCTCACCCTAATCGTCCCTCTTCCCTTCTTATTCGGCCCAGTTGCTAACGGGTGCGCCAAGTCTGCCTTTTATACCTTATAAATTCAAGATAATACGGGTAATCTTGAATTTAACCAATTTAAAATAAATAAATTACACTTTACATATTACGTAATATTGCCTTGTATGACCCGGGGCGGGATAATGACTGCCACTAACCCCAATAAGGAGCTCGCAAATGGCACGCAGCGGCGTTCAATATCAAGATGTACAGCAGGCCATCGATACGTTGCTCAGCCGAGGCGATACGCCCAGCGTGCAGCGTATTCGTGAAGTGCTCGGTACGGGTAGCTTCACCACCATCAGTGAACATTTCCGCCAGTGGCGTCTTGAGCGTGAGCACAACCGTGACGTCCCACCGCCCAAAGGGTTGCCTGAGGCAGTGGTCAGCGTTGCCAGTGAACTATGGAAGGAAGCCAGGGAGGCGGCGCACGATGCGTTATGCCATTACCGTGAAGAAGCCGACCGCCAGGTTGAGACTGCAAAGCTTGAAGCCAACGACGCCGACCAGCGGGCCGCCAATGCGGAGCAGCGTGAAAGCGCCCTGGCGGAACATCTGCGTCATACAGAAACGCGCGTCGAGGGGCTTAGTCGAGACCTGGCGGCCAGCCAAGCCGATGAAGCCCAGTGGCGGACTCAAGCAAGAGAGGCACGTGAAGAGGTGGCCAAGTGGCAGTCCGCCTATGAGCGAGCCCAGCAACAGTTGGGTGAGCATCAGGCGCAACATGCCGATCAGCTCAGCCAACAGCAAGCCGAATGGCAGGCGCGCCTGACTCAGGAAGAGCAGCGCCATGAAGCTGCCGAAGATCGCCTAATGAGCTTGCTGGACAGCGCCCGACAGGAACGGGCACAGGAAGAAAGCGCCTACCAGCAGCGGCTGAAACAGGCTGATAAACGCAACGAGAAACTGGCCCAAGAGGTTAAAACGCTGGAAAAATCAATCTATCAGTATCAGTTGGAGGCGCATGCCGAGCAGCAAGCTCAACAGCAGCTTCAGGCAGCGCTGAATGCGCTGGAGCAACGCTACCAAGAGGCGATCAAGAAACTCGACGATGCAGAATCGGCATTAGCCGAAGAAGCGCGGCAGCATGACGCTCGCGAAAAGGCCTGGCAGGAGCAGCTTTGGTCAAGAATGGACGCCATGCAGCGACAGTTAACCGACCTGCCGACATCACTGTCGCGTGATCAGGACGGTGAGCGCGAAGATAAAGATAGCCTTGAGTAGACGGCTAGCATCAACGGGCACTCTTAAACGATAATGCCCAGCGGGTGCTGGGCATCATAATGCTGTTGGGACGCTATCGCTTACCGGTAGTAAGCGTTGGTGGTGTCCGAATGGTCGGTCACATCACGAATGCCGCCAAGCTCGGGAATACGTTCCATAAGCGTTTTTTCGACGCCGTCCTTGAGGGTCAGGTCAACGGCCGCACACCCCTGGCAACCACCGCCGAAGGCCAGCACCGCCATGTTCTGCTCGGTCAGTTCGACCAGCTTGACTTCTCCGCCGTGAGAGGCCAGACCTGGGTTGATCTCGCTGTACAGAACATAGTTGACGCGGTCTTCAAGTGGGCTGTCCGCGTTGACCTTGGGCATTTTGGCGTTTGGGGCCTTGATGGTCAGCTGACCGCCCATGCGGTCGGCGTTAAAGTCGACCACGGCTTCTTCAAGGAACGCCAAGCTGTTCTTGTCGAGAAACACATTGATTTTTTCGAGCTCAAGCTTTTCGTCAGTCGGCTCTTCTTCGCCCGGGCGACAATAGGCCAGACACGTTTCGGCGTAAGGTGTACCTGGCTGGGTGATGAAAATGCGCACGGCGATGCCTTCTACGTTTTGCTTTTCCAGCAATTCCGCCAGGTAATCCTGCGCACTGTTCGTGATATCAATACCCTGGGTATCGACGTTGGTATCGGCTTCTGCTGTCGTGGTCATGAGGGTTGTTTTCCTCCCGTGGCAGTGGCGGGGCCACTTCACATGTCATTTTGTGTCTATGGTAAGCAAAACAGCGCGCCGACACAATCCCGACTGTTTTACTAGGCTATTTCCGGTGTATTGTTAATGGGGCCTATGGCATTCATAAACAATACATTGCTGCCCCGCCTGGCACCCTTTGTTATCATAGTGCGCCGTTGGTTCATTTGAACGGCGATTGCCGACGATAAAAATACCTTTTTTGACTGTGACGCTGGAGACATCCCCCTGCCATGGCTGCTAGTGATTTGATTGCCACCCTCTCCCAACGCCTGAATCAACGTATCCATATCCTGGATGGCGGCATGGGGACCATGTTGCAGAATGCCGAGCTGAGCGAGGAGGAGTTTCGTGGCCAGCGTTTCAGTGACTGGCCGTCGGACCTGAAAGGCAACAATGACTTGCTGGCGCTGACCTGCCCCGACGTGGTGACCCGCATTCACCGCGATTATCTCGAGGCCGGTGCCGATATTATTGAAACCAACACTTTCAACAGCACGCGCCTCTCCCAGGCTGACTATGGCATGGAAGATATTGTGCCGGAGCTGAATCGGGAATCGGCACGGCTGGCCCGGGAAGTGTGTGACGCCGTTGCCGAAGAGACCGGCGTACCGCGATATGTGGCGGGTGTGCTGGGCCCTACCTCGCGAACCGCGTCGCTGTCGCCGGATGTCAACGACCCTGCCAAGCGTAACGTCACATTTAATGAGCTGCGCGACAATTACCTTGAAGCAGCCAAGTCGCTGATCGAAGGCGGCGCCGATCTGATCATGATCGAGACCATCTTCGATACGCTGAATGCCAAGGCCGCGATCTACGCCCTTGATGAACTGTTCGAGTCCCTGGGCAACCGGTTGCCAGTGATGATTTCCGGCACCATCACCGATGCTTCCGGGCGGACGCTGTCGGGGCAAACCACGGAAGCTTTCTGGAATTCGATTCGCCATGCCGAGCCGTTTTCCGTGGGCCTAAACTGCGCGTTGGGTGCCGAGGAATTACGCCAGTACGTCGAAGAGCTTTCCACCAAGGCCGACACCTTTGTATCGGCCCACCCCAACGCGGGCCTGCCCAACGAATTTGGCGAATACGACCAAACGCCTGAAGAAATGGCGGCCATCGTCGGCGAGTTTGCACAGAGCGGCCTGGTCAACATTATCGGCGGCTGTTGCGGCTCGACGCCGGAACACATCCGCGCCATTGCAGAAGCCGTTCACGGTTTGGCGCCCCGGGAGGTACCAGAGCGTTCGCGCGCATGCCGGTTATCGGGACTTGAACCGTTCAACATCGAGGCCGACTCGCTGTTTGTGAATGTCGGCGAGCGCACCAATGTGACCGGCTCGGCGCGCTTCAAGCGACTGATCGTGGAAGAAGATTTCACCACCGCGCTGGAAGTCGCGCTGGAGCAGGTGGAAAACGGCGCCCAGATCATCGATATCAACATGGATGAGGGCATGCTGGAATCCCAGGAAGCCATGGTGCGCTTTCTGAACCTGATCGCCGGCGAGCCCGACATCGCCCGTGTGCCTATCATGATCGACTCGTCCAAATGGGAAATCATCGAAGCCGGCCTTCAGTGCGTGCAGGGCAAGGCAGTGGTGAACTCCATTTCGCTCAAGGAAGGCGAAGAAGCTTTCCGCGAGCAGGCGACCAAATGCCGGCGCTACGGGGCCGCCATCGTCGTGATGGCGTTCGACGAGGAAGGCCAGGCTGATACCTTCGCCCGCAAGACCGAGATTTGTGAGCGCGCCTACCGCCTGCTGGTAGATGAAATCGGTTTCCCGGCGGAAGATATCATTTTCGACCCCAACATTTTCGCCATTGCCACGGGTATCGAAGAGCATAACAACTACGCCGTTGATTTCATCGAGGCATCCCAGTGGATTCGCGAACACCTGCCCCATGCGATGCTGTCCGGGGGCGTTTCCAACGTCTCCTTCTCGTTCCGGGGTAATAATCCGGTACGCGAAGCGATTCACTCGGTCTTTCTGTACCACGCCATTCGTGCGGGGCTCACCATGGGGATCGTCAATGCCGGTCAGTTGGCCGTTTACGACGATCTGCCGGCCGAACTGCGCGACGCCGTGGAAGACGTGGTACTCAACCGTCGCAGCGACGGTACCGAGCGCCTGCTCGATATTGCCGATAACTATAAAGGCGATGGCAGCGGCGCGGCGAAAAAAGAAGACCTGGAGTGGCGCAGCTGGCCGGTCAACAAGCGTATCGAACATGCCCTTGTCAAAGGCATCACAGCGCATATCGAAGACGATACCGAACTGGCACGCGCCGAGGCGGAACGCCCCATTGAGGTCATTGAAGGGCCATTGATGGACGGCATGAGCGTGGTCGGCGACCTGTTTGGCGCGGGCAAGATGTTCCTGCCCCAGGTGGTCAAATCCGCTCGCGTCATGAAGCAGGCCGTCGCCTATCTGATTCCCTATATCGAGGCCGAAAAAAGCGCTGACACCCAGGCCAAGGGCAAGATTGTCATGGCGACGGTCAAGGGCGACGTCCACGATATCGGCAAGAATATCGTCGGCGTGGTGCTTCAGTGCAACAACTACGAGGTTATTGACCTTGGCGTAATGGTGCCCACCGAGAAAATCCTCCAGGCCGCCAAGGATCACAACGCCGATATCATCGGGCTGTCCGGTTTGATCACGCCGTCCCTGGATGAAATGGTTCACGTCGCCAAGGAAATGAAGCGTCGCGGCATGGACCTGCCACTGCTGATTGGCGGTGCAACGACCTCGAAAGCGCATACGGCGGTTAAAATCGAACCCCAGTATGACCATCCGGTGATTTATGTGACCGATGCGTCCCGGGCCGTTGGGGTGGCCAGCCGGTTGCTTACCCCGTCCCTCAAGACGCCCTATATCGCCGAAATACGCGAAGAGTACGAAAAGGTTCGTGAACGCAATGCCAAGCGTCGCCCCAAAGCCGCCGACCTTGACTACACCCAGGCGCGTAAGCGGCGTTTCCGGACCGACTGGGCCAGCTACACACCGGGCAAACCTCATCAACTGGGGCTACAAACCTTCGATAATTACCCGCTTGATGAACTCGTCGAGCGGATCGACTGGACACCCTTCTTCATGAGCTGGCAGTTGGCAGGGAAGTTCCCCAAGATTCTGGATGACAAGGTGGTCGGTGAAGCCGCCCGCAACCTGTTTGAAGATGCCAAGGTGATGCTGCGCAAGCTGCTTGATGAAAAGCGCGTCCAGGCACGGGGCGTGATTGGCTTCTGGCCGGCAAATACTGTCGACGACGACGTCATTGAAGTCTACGCCGATGAATCCCGTACCGATGTCGTCGAACGACTTCACCATATCCGTCAGCAGACCACCAAAGGGCGCGACGGCATCTGTTACAGCCTGGCGGATTTCATCGCCCCCAAGGACAGCGGCAAAGCGGACTGGATTGGTGGCTTTGCAGTGACCACCGGGCACGGGGTCGATGAACTGGCCAAAGAATATGAAGCGGCGGGGGACGACTATAACGCCATCATGGTTCAGGCCCTGACGGACCGGTTGGCGGAAGCCTTTGCCGAGCGCATGCACGAACGTGTGCGCAAGGAGTTCTGGGGCTATGTGCCCGAGGAGTCGCTCGATAATGACGCCTTGATTGCCGAGAAATACCAGGGTATCCGCCCTGCCCCCGGCTACCCGGCCTGCCCTGACCACACCGAGAAGGCAACGCTGTTCAGACTGCTTGACGCCACCGCCAATACCGGACTGGCGCTGACCGAAAACTTTGCCATGTGGCCTGCCGCGGCGGTATCAGGGTGGTATTTCTCGCATCCGCAGTCCAAATATTTTTCAACCGGCAAGATTACCCAAGACCAGGTCAAGGTATTGGCTGAGCGTAAACAGATGCCGCTCGAGGAAATGGAGCGCTGGCTGTCACCAGTGCTTTCCTACGACCCGAGCTGACTGTGCCCTACGTCGCCCACCGCCACGGCATAGTGGTTCGTCTGGCTTGGCCGGTCATACTGGGCATGCTCTCGCAGAGCATGCTCAATCTGGTCGATGCCGCCTTGGTGGGCCGTCTAGGCGAAACAGCGTTGGCGGGTGTTGGCCTTGGCGGTTACGCCATGTTCATGATGACCGCCCTGGTGTTCGGGCTGTCCTCCAGCGTTCAATCACAAACCGCCCAGCGCCTGGGCGCGGGTCATTCTGGCCTCTCCCTGCCGTTGCAGGCGGGCCTGCTGCTTGGCTTGATCAGTGGCACATTACTGGCGCTGCTGGCATGGTGGCAGGCGCCTTTGATTATGCATTGGATCTCGCCGACGCCGGACGTTCATGACGTGGCAGTTGATTACTTCCGCTGGCGTGTGCTGTCGCTGGCGGCGATTGCGCTCACCCTGTGCTTTCGTGGTTACTGGAATGGCCGTCAGTACACTCGCCTGTATTTGCGCATTATTGTGGCGGTTCACCTGCTTAACGTGGTGCTCAGCGCGGGATTGATTTTTGGCCTTGCCGGGCTTCCCGAACTGGAAGCCAGTGGTGCTGGCGTTGCCACCAGCTTGTCGGTGGGCGTGGGGCTGTTGCTCTGGATAGGCATCACCGCCCGCCACAGCAGCGCTCTGACATGGGCCCAGTTACGACCTGACATACAGGGGCTGCGAACCACGGCCCGGCTGGCGTTGCCGCACTCGGCCCAGCAGCTTTGGTTTGCCGCTGGCTATGCCGTGCTTTTCTGGCTGTTGAGCCAGCTCGGCACCGCGAGTGTTGCGGTGGGGCACGTGCTGATCAACCTGTCGCTGTTGCTGATATTGCCGGGCGTGGGTGTCGGGGTTGCCGCAATGAGCCTGGTGGGTGAAGCCCTGGGGCGGGACGCCGAGCAAGAAGCTCACCGCTGGGGTCTGGACGCGCTCTGGGTAGCTGCACTGCTGCTGGTCGTACTGGCCCTGCCCATGCTATGGATGCCGGACAAACTGCTTGGCCTGTTTTTCAAGGCGCCGGAATTGATTAAGCTTGGCACTTTGCCGCTTCAGTTAACGGGCCTGATGATGGTCATTGACGTCGCCGCATTGGTACTCGCCCAGGCCCTGATGGGCGCGGGCGCTCAGCGAACCGTCATGCTGTTAACGTTGAGCCTGCAGTGGCTGCTTTTTTTACCGCTGGCCTGGTGGGTTGGCGTCAGTCTCGGCTATGGGCTGCTCGGCATTTGGCTAATGCAGTTGATGTATCGCATCATTAACTCAGCTGCTTTTTTCTGGATATGGCAACGCCGCCGGTGGGCGACGTCGCTAGCGTAAATACCATTTTGAGATAAAAAGATAATTATATATTCTTTTGTAGAATATGATGCCCGCGTTAAGGTGGCGACACTGATTCGTCCCGTTTCAACGTGACAACTTCGCTTTAGCAGGACCGTGCCCCATGTATCGCTATGATATTCATGACCAAACGCTGGTAGATGAGCGCGTCGCTCAGTTTCGCGATCAAATGGATCGCTACCGCGACGGGCGTTTGGGAGAAGAAGAGTTTCGTCCACTGCGTTTGCAGAATGGTCTCTATATCCAACGCCATGCGCCCATGCTGCGTATTGCGATCCCGTACGGCATGTTGGCTGGCCATCAGCTGCGTGCGCTGGGGAGTATTACCCGTCGCTACGACCGTGGCTACGGTCACTTCACCACGCGCCAGAATCTTCAGCTCAACTGGCCTGCCCTGGAAGACGTGCCGGATATCCTGGCGGATCTGGCCAACGTCCAGATGCACGCGATCCAGACCAGCGGCAACTGCATTCGCAATACCACCAGCGATCAATTTGCCGGTATTGCCAACGATGAAGTGGAAGATCCGCGTCCCTGGTGCGAGCTGATTCGCCAGTGGTCGACGCTGCACCCTGAATTTGCCTATCTGCCGCGCAAGTTCAAGATCGCCGTCAGCGGTGCTTCCCAGGACCGTGCGGCCATCCAGGTCCACGATATCGGCCTGCGTCTGTGGTACAACGAGGCAGGCGAATTGCGCGTAAGAGTCCTTGCGGGTGGTGGTCTGGGCCGCACGCCGATGATCGGCGATGTGGTGCGCGACGACCTGCCCTGGCAGCACCTGCTGACCTATCTGGAAGCGTGCGTCCGGGTGTACAACCAGTTCGGGCGTCGCGACAACAAGTTCAAAGCGCGGATCAAGATTCTGGTCAAGGCGTTGGGCATCGAAGAGTACCGCCGTCGCGTCGAGGAAGAGTGGGCGCATTTGAAAGACGGCCCCCAGACGCTCAATGCGGCGGCGGTCGAGGCAGCCAAAAGCCACTTCCCCGAACCGGAACGTCGCAGCGTGGCTGAAAGTGCTGTGCAGGATTACGAGCGCCTTCGTCAGGAAAATCGAGGCTTTGCACGCTTCGTGACCAATAACGTGGCTGACCACAAGGTTTACGGCTACAAGGCCGTGACGCTATCGCTCAAGCGCCGCGAGCATGCCCCTGGCGACGTGACGGCTGACCAGATGGACGCCATCGCCGACCTCGCGGACCGTTACAGCTTCGGTGAAGTCCGGGTTACCCATGAGCAGAATCTGGTACTTTCCGACGTGCCGGTGGACGAGCTGGAAGCCCTTTGGCAAGAGCTTGAAACACTGGGCATGGCCAACCCGACAGTGGGCACGCTCAACGACATTATTTGCTGCCCTGGCGGCGATTACTGCAGCCTGGCCAACGCGGTGTCGATTCCCATCGCCCAGGCATTGCAGGAACGCTTTGAAGACCTCGATTTCCTTTACGACCTGGGGCCGCTGGATCTGAATATTTCCGGCTGCATGAATGCCTGTGGCCACCACCACGTGGGCCATATCGGCATTCTGGGCGTCGATAAAAAGGGCGAGGAGTACTACCAGGTATCGATTGGCGGCAATTCGACCGATGATGCCTCATTGGGCAAGATTCTTGGCCCCTCCTTCTTCCGTGAAGACGTCCCCGGGGTTGTCGAGAAAGTGCTGGAAGTCTACGTGGCCCAGCGCCATGAAGATGAACGCTTCCTGGACACTTATCGCCGTATTGGACTGAAACCCTTCAAGGAGCGTGTGTATGCCGCCTAATGACAAACAGGCCGAGGCGGTTGAGATGACGCCGGTTCATGCCGATCACCTGATCGCCAATGGCGAACTGGCGGCGGAAAATGCCTGGTGCGTGTCTTACGACGCTGAGGCACTTCCCGAGCAACGCCCTGCTTTTGTACCGCTGGCGCTCTGGAAGGCTCATCAGGAAGACACCGAGCTGGCACCGCTGCTGGCAAGCGATTGCGAACTGACGGCGACCCTGGCCGATGAGATCCGTTCGGCCCCGGCCGTCGCCATTCATTTTCCGGCATTCACCGACGGCCGTGGCTACAGCCTTGCCCGGCTGTTACGCGAGCGTTTCGGCTACAACGGTGAAGTGCGCGCAGTTGGCGATGTGCTGGTCGACCAGTTGGAATACATGCGCCGCTGTGGCTTTACCGCCATGGCGCTGCGCGATGACCAGCATCCCGAAGATGCCCTGCGGGCGTTGAGCTTTTTCAGTGTGCGCTACCAGCCGGATGTCGAAGAACGCCAGGCACTGTTTGAAAAACGCCTTAACGCTAGCCACTAAGTGCGTCAGTCATCTAAACGCAAAGGGGCAGCCAACGGCTGCCCCTTTTGTTTTGACGGCTTATGTGTCGCTGGCTAGCCACGACGCTTCTGTTGCCGTTCACGGTTGTTGGCTTTCGCCCGATCGCTCTTGCGTAGCATGACCCAGGTAGCCCCCAGCCCACCTTCCGACGGCTGGGCGGAGATGTAGGCCTGTACTTCATCAAACTGGATCAGCCATTTGCCAATATAGGAGCGCAGCACATTGGCCGGGCTGTCGATCTCCCGCCCACGCCCGTGGACAATCAGTACCGAACGCAGGTCGTGCGCATAAGCATCCTGAATAAAGGGAAATACCAGTCTCCGGCATTCGGCCAGAGGCCGTCTGAGCAGGTGAAGCTGTGCCTGGACCGGGTAGCCGCCGTGCTTGAGTTTATCAACCACCCCCTGCTGGATTCCCTCGCGGCGGTACTCGATGGGGTCAAAGGGGGGTATCAGGTCGACAAAATCATCGGATAGAAAGTTACGCTCATCAATCTCTGCTTCAGCGCGTTCGCGCCTTGCCAATTGGGCCTCGGAAGGACGCTTGCGCGCATCACCGGTATCTGCGCGGTTTTTATCCGCTAGCGGTTTCACGTCGCCCACAAGCGCCCGAAAGTCTGTTTCATCACGAAGTGGCTGGTTCATGGCAGGCTCTCCGACAGGATAGGCTTTTTATCCTACCAAACACGCACTGATTGCTTAAGCGTCTTGTTACGCTTGTGTTCCACGCTGACGCACGCCACGCTACGCTTTCTGCCTGCTACATAAGGAAACACCATGGCCTGGGTAAAACGCCTGTTGGTGCTATGTACAATACTGCTACTGGGCCTTGCCGGGTGGCTTTGGCTGACCATGCTCAGCCCGTGGTTTTATGAGCGACCCGACGATCTTGCGGATATCGAACAGCGCACACACCAGGTGTTTGTCTACGGCACGTTGCGCTATGCGCCGGTTCGCTGGGTGGTGATGGGCGGTTCGGGCGACCCTGAACCAGCCACGCTTGAAGACCATCAGCGCAACGGGCTTGATTTATCGCCTTCGCCTGGCAGCCAGGTGAAAGGGCTTCGCCTGAGCGTCACCGCCGATCAACTCGCTCGCCTGGATCGCTATGAACGCCTGGGGGTTCGCTACGAGCGGGTGGAGAAGCAGCTTGCCGATAGCACCCGTGCCTGGGTCTATCAACGGCTGCCCAATGCGCAAGGTATGCGTTTGGCATTACCCGCTGCCCACATTGCTCTGGTACCCTAAGAGAATAATCTGCTTGGAGTTACTATGTCCGGTTCATTGCCCTATGTCTTGATACTTTATTACTCGCGCTCGGGTGCGACCGCCACCATGGCTCAGCAGATGGCCGCCGGCGTAGAGCAAGTGGCAGGCATTGAAGCGCGCCTGCGCACTGTGCCGCCGGTTTCCCCCACCTGCGAAGCGACATCCCCCGAGATCCCCGAGGAAGGCGCGATTTATGCCGAGCTCGACGATCTCCGTCACTGTAGCGCCCTGGCGCTTGGCAGCCCGACCCGGTTTGGCAACATGGCGTCACCACTTAAATATTTTCTGGATACCACCAGCAGCCTTTGGATCAATGGTGCCCTGATCGACAAGCCGGCAACCGCCTTTACCTCAAGCTCGAGCCTGCATGGTGGGCAGGAAGCCACGTTGTTGACCATGCTGGTCCCGCTGCTTCACCACGGCATGGTCTACGCTGGCGTGCCCTATAGCGCCACTGAGCTGCTGGCCACAGAAACCGGTGGAACGCCCTATGGCTCAAGCCACCTGGCAGGGCCAAGGAGCGACCGCTCAGTCGATGAACACGAGCGCGCCCTGTGCGTCGCTCAGGGCAAGCGCCTCGCCAAACTGGCGCTGGCGATGCGGACAATGCGCGAGGAGACATCATGAAGCAGTGGCTGGAGCGGCTTGAGCAACGGCACGGCGTTGATCTTCTCACCTTGCGGGCACGGCAGTGGGTATTGGCAAGTTTTGGCCTGTTGCTGATAATGATGCTGTTACGTGGTTTCATGGTGCAGGACGCGGCGTTCAGTTGGCGCCCCATGGCAGCCTTTGTGCTTCCCCTGATCCTGTTTCTACCTTCTATTATCGGAAGGCGACCGCGAGGGCATGCCTGGTTAGCCTTTGTCAGCCTGCTGTATTTCAGCCAGGGCGTGATGGTGGCCACCCTACCCACTCAAACCTTGCGTGGCGTCACCGAGGCCGTTCTCTCGCTCGCTTTGTTTACCGGTTGCATGGCCTTTGCGCGGTTTCGCAGCCGCCAATTACGTGCTCAGGGCTAATCAGGGCTTGAGCTTTGTGACCACACCCGACACCATGTAAAAAATTCTTGATGGAGAGCCTAGCAATGGCACGCGACATAGCGGATATCAGGCGTGATTATGAAGGTGGCCAACTCGATGAATCCCAGGCCCCTGATGATCCCCTCGTGTTGTTTGATGAATGGTTCAATCTGGCTATCGAAAAGGAAGGCAAAGACAGCAATGCCATGACGCTGGCAAGCGTCGACAGCCAGGGGCGCCCTCACGCGCGCGTGGTGCTTTTGAAAGGGTTCGACGAGCGCGGCATGGTGTTTTACACCAATTACCATAGCCACAAGGGAAGTGAACTCAACAATGTGCCCTACGCGGCGCTTACCTTCTGGTGGCCATCGATTTCCCGCCAGGTGCGTATTGAGGGAGCCGTCGAGCAGGTGGCCGCTGAAGAGTCCGACGCGTATTTCGCCAGCCGCCCACGTGGCAGCCAGTTAGGTGCCTGGATTGCCACCCAGAGTGTAGTGATACCGGACCGTAACTGGATTGAAGAACGGCAAAAGCGTTTTGAACAAGCCTATGAAGGGCAAGAAATTCCGCGTCCCAACCACTGGGGCGGTTACCGCGTGAATCCCGATATGATCGAATTCTGGCAGGGCCAACCCAGTCGCTTGCACGACCGTATACGCTTTGAGCGTCGCGAAGGCGGCGAGTGGAACTCTTTCCGCATGGCGCCCTGAGCCCCTCTGCCCTGTGGCTGGCCAAGGTGGCGGGCTAGCCATGCCCAGCGGCTAGTCCGGCAGGCTTTCCAGCCGGTGGCGCTGCCATTCACTTTCGGGCTCGTTGAGCCGCATGATGGCATCAATTACCTGTTCTTCCATGTTGTAACGACAAGTGAAGCCCAGGTGTTTCATCAGTGCCCGCATGGGATGATTATCCGGCATGATTTTGCCCACCATTTCCAGGGTGCCAATGTGGGTGCAATAAGCGACCATTTTCTTCATTAACAGGCTGCCGATCCCCAGGCCCTGCATGTCGTCGCGAATAATGACCGAAAATTCCGTTCGAATGTTATCCGGATCATTCCAGACACGCACCACCCCGAGCATTTCCTTGCTGCCATCATCGCGTTGATGTTCGGCAATAAACGCCATCTGGCGGTCGTAATTGATATGCGACAACATCGAAAGATCGCGCTGGGTTAAATCCGACTTGTTATGAAAATAGCGGAAACGAATACTTTCTTCGGAAAGTTGGCGGTGAAAATTGGTAATCAACGGCGCATCTTCGGCACGAATCGGCCGCACCTCGACTTGCCAGCCGTTTTTCAACGTCAGCCATTCACGCAGCTCTTCCGGATAAGGCATGATGGCAAAGCGTGCCGGGGGGCCGAGGTCCATGGCAAAATCGACGGCCAGCATGCCGTCCCGGTTGAGCAGCAATGGGTTAAGTTCAAGCCCACGCAGCTCGCCCAGATCCGAGGCCATTTGTGACAGCTTTACCAGCAGTTGGCATAAGTGCTGGGTATCCCGGTCGGGGTCTGACGAGTGTTCGCGGATCAACGATGCGGCGTGGGTGCGATTGACCACATCCGCCGCCAGGCTCATGTTGAGGGGCGGTAAAGCGACTTGGCGGTCAGCAAGTACATTGACTTTATAGCCACCAATGCCAAACACGATCAGCGGGCCGAATACCGGGTCCCGGGTAATGCCCGCGCACACCTGCATGGAATGCTTGCCGCGCTGCATGGGCTGCAGGCAGTATTCATGGATCGCGTATTCGGGGTACTTTTCGTTCACCTTTTCGCCCAGTTGGCGAACGCCATCCGCCACCTGCTCGGGGGTTTCAAGATCCTGAAGCAGCCCTGCCGAAATCTTATGCGGGTGCTTGCGATAGCGATAGGGTCGACAATTGCCCTCATGCACCACCTTCAGCGCCTTGGGTCCTTCAATCTGCCCGGCAATGTCCAACGCCTGCTCGGCACTGGTAAGGTAATAACTGGTCGCTGCAGGAATGCCGTAAGCCTCAAGCACTTGCGCCGTTTCCGAGTGGCTTAACGTCTGACGGCCCTCGGCCTTCGCCTCGCTGATCAATGTCCGGCACTCTGCGCGAATATCAGCACTGGTGGAAAACGGCAGGCTGGGCGGTGTTTCCTGAAGCAGCTGTTGAACGCGCTGGTAGTCCACCATATGCATGAAGGCTTTCACCGCTTTTTCGGGCGAAATATAAGTGGGAATGCCGGCCAGGTTGCATTCGTGGCGAGCATTCAACGCCTCTTTGAGCCCCATCCAACTGGTCAATAAATTACGACGGAAGGCCTTGCGGTTGGCAATCAGCGCTTGTGCGGTGACCAGCGAAGGCGCCAGGCGCGTTGGTGCATGCACCACGAGGACCGCATCCACATTGGCATCTGCGGCGACAATTTTCAGCGCCTCGACAAACCGCTCGGGCGTGGCATTACCGCCCAGGTCAACGGGGTTTTCACCGGGTTTGCTGAAATCGACCTGGCTTTGATGCAACGCTTGTTGTGTTTCATCGCTGAACTCGGCCAGCTTGCCTCCGGCGCTGACCAGCTTGTCGATAGCCAGCATGGCAGGCCCCAAACCGTTAGACACCACCGCCAGGCGGTCGCCACGTAATGGTTTCATGCGCGAGAGGGTTTCCAGGGCATCCAGCAACTCGTCGGAGTCGTCGACACGCACTACCCCGGCGCGTGAAAAAGCCGCGTCAAACACGACATCGCGATTGGCAATACCCGGCGTCGGGGCCATGCCGGAAATATCCGAAGCAAAGGTTCTTCCGCTCTTGATGGCCAGCACGAGCCGGTTTCTCGAGGCGTCACGTACCGCGGTCATGAAATGCTGCGCGTCGGAAATCCGCTCAAGATGGAGCAGAATTGCCTGCGCCGGTGAGAACTGATTTACGTAATCGATCAGATCCGGCAATAGCACATCGACACTGTCACCCACGGTAATCAGGTGCGAAAACCCCACATCGCGCCCGGCTGCCCAATCGATCATGGCGTTGGCCAACATGCCTGACTGGCCAAGATACGCCACTCGGCCTGCCTTGACCGGCTGACTGGCATATGAAGCATTGAGTTTTTTAGCTGGCACGATAAGGCCCATGCACTCAGGCCCCAGCACGCGGATGCCGGATTCACGGGCAGCCTTCAGCATGCGCTCGCGTATCGAGCCTTTATTGCCCGTGTCGCGATCCAGATAAGCGCCACCGGAAAGTACCAGGGCGGCTTTTACCCCAAACTTGCCCAACTGGTGGATCAATTTGGGCACCCCGTCAATGGGCGAGCAGATGATGGCGAGGTCAGGCACCTCAGGCAAGTCGTCAACGCGCTTGACACAGGGGTCACCGAAGACCTGATCATAGCCTTTCAGATTAACCGCCCAACGTCGCCCCTTGAACCCGCCTTCATGAATATTGCGAAGCACCAAGCCCCCAAGCGACGCTGGGTTCTCGGATGCGCCAATGACGGCAAGCGTGCGGGGTTCGAAAAAATGGTGCAAGAAACGTGTACTCACGTTTGCCTCTCCTGGAACGGTGCAGCGCGATGTAAGACTTATGGACACTGTCGCCTATCAGCGTGTCGCGATTAAGGTGATACTAGCTACCATGGAGCGCTTGAATGATCACTGCCTACCTTACCCACCCGGACTGCTTATTGCATCATATGGGGCCGGAACATCCTGAAAACCCTCATCGACTGGAGGCGATTCGAGCGCGTCTGGCATTGTCAGGCTTATTGCAGCAAACCATGCAGGCCGATGCCAGGGAAGCGGATGAAGCGGCACTCAATCGAGTGCACGCCACACGTCATCTTAACGCCCTTACCAAATGTCTGCCCGGGCAAGGCATCGTATCGCTTGATAACGACACTCTGATGAACCCGGATAGCCTGAAAGCCGCTCGTTATGCCGCTGGTGCGGTTATCAAAGGGATCGACCAGGTCTTCAAGCGCCAAGCCGATAATGTGTTTTGTGCGATTCGCCCGCCTGGGCATCATGCCGAAGCCGCCGAGGCGATGGGGTTTTGCTTTTACAACAACATAGCGGTCGGCGCGGCCTATGCAAGGGAACGCTACGGTGCCCAGCGCATTGCCATCCTGGATTTTGACGTCCACCAGTGCAACGGCACGATCGATATTTTCAAGAATGATCCGGATGTGCTGATCTGCACCAGCTTCCAGTATCCCTTCTACCCATGGCGATATTTACGTAGCGAATGGCAAAACGTCGTCAATACGCCCCTGGAAGTCGGCACGCAAGGGCCCGAATTCCGTCGCCTGATTGAAAGCCAATGGCTACCGGCGTTGCACCGCTTCAAGCCTGACCTGGTGATGATGTCCGCCGGGTTCGATGCCCACCGTGATGACCCCATGGGCGATGTATGCCTGGTGGATGAGGACTTCTACTGGATCACGCACATGGCGATGGAAATTGCCACGCTGTATGCCGATAACCGGCTTGTCTCCTCGCTGGAGGGCGGCTATAACCCGACATCGCTGGCAAGCGGTGTGGAGGCGCATCTCAAGGCATTGCTGGGCCTGCCTTTTGCGGCATCGAGCTAACGGCCGACCAGCGGTTACGCTGCCTGGCTGTTTTCAAAGGCAGTTGGTGGGTTTGGGAAGCCCTGCAATGCGCGCCACCACCTTGGCGGTACTGCCAGGAAAGAGCCGCATCAGGTAAATAGAGCGGCCCTTGTCACTACCCAGCGTCTGCTGAGTGGCTTTGACGAGCGGTCGCATTGCCGGTGCCATTTCATAACGGCGATAGAAACCGCGCGCCAAGTGGATGATTTCCCAGTGCTCGGACGTCAATTCGATGCCTTCATCGACGGCCAACTGGTCAGCAACCGCTTCTGACCAGTCCCTCATGTCGACGAGGTACCCTTCCGGATCAAGCAGTACGTTAGCGTCGGTGTTCTCCATCAGTGTACTCACTGTTGCCTATCAGCTATTCAATACCAGGTGACCGACTGTGCATGCTGCTCAGTCAGCGCTACAAACCCTTCCATATCCACGGCCGCCAACCCATGGGTTGCGGCAATGCTTGAAAGCCCTCGGGCGACGAGGTCTTCTTCAAGCAAAAATACCGCGTAGTCATTCTGCGTCCAGCAGTGTAAATCTGGGTTAAGCGCCGCCATCACGCCTGCTTCGGTCAGCAACAGGGTATCCCCCGCCTGAATGGCCTGCTCGACCTGCTGGGCGGCCTCATGGGTGGGAGGGGTTGTCAAAATATGCAGGATCATGAAACACCCTAGAAGTTGAGGATCGGGCGGTTTTGGCTAAACAGCGCTTTGACTTGCTCCTCGCTGAGCGGTGTTACGCCATCGACAAGCGCATCGAGAGGAAGCTTGAGGTCGTCGAGCACTCGCTGGGGGACATTCAACTGGTCGATATCGTACATCTCGAGCATGTCGATGGTCGGCAGACTGGCCTTTTGCCCCGGGGCGCCTGCCTGCTGTTCCCTGCACAGTGCCAACGCACCCTGCCCCATGAACAGCAGCCTGACAGATTGCCCAAAGGCGGCGCCAACCAGAGCGGCGTCAAGTCCCTCACGCAGCCAGTTCGAATTATGGGGAGCATGACGAATGATCACCAACAGGTCTTCTGATTCATGCATGGACGGCCTCAACTGGCAAAGGTAATCAAACGATCACAGCGTTGTTGCAGCGTCAGCAACTGACCAAGCCCGGTCAGCTCAAAGGGAGCTTCCAGGTTAAAGGCATCATGGCCATGGCGGGATGCTTCAGATTGACTGATGACACCACGCCTCAGCGCCGCGGCGATACATACATCCAGCGCCACATTGTGGTCTTTATGAAGCGCTTTCCAGGCTTCGCGCAGGTTCAACTCATCCTGCGGCGGGGTCATTAGCATTGACGCATTATGAACACCGTCGTGATAAAAGAAAACGCCGGCGAGCTGATGACCCCTTGCCAACACCGCATGGGCAAACCTGAGCGCCGAATGAGGCGCCGGCTGGCTGTAGGGGGCCCCCATGACTAACAGTCCGTAATTCATTGCCCTTACCTATCGGTGTGGCGAGTGACATCCTGCATATAACAAAAAACAGACCCTGGTAATAGGGTCTGTTGAGACATGCTGCTATGTGTAACGCCAGATGGGTTACTCGTTGCTCATGAAACCGAGCAGCGACAACAGGCTGATAAACAGGTTGTAGATAGAGACGAAGAGCGTGATGGTGGCCAGAATATAATTCGTCTCACCCTGGCGATGGATGATTTCACTGGTCTGGTAAAGAATGGCCGCTGAAGAAAACAGTACGAAGCCAGCCGATACCATCAGTGAAAGCGCGGGGATGTTGAAAATCAACGCCGCCACCATCGCGAGCACCAGCACGATGGCACCGGCCACCATGAAGTTGGCCAGGAAGCCAAAATCTTTCTTCGTTATCAGGGCGACGGCTGATAGGCCGATGAAGGTGATGCCGGTCATGGCCAGGGCATTCATGATCAAGGCGCCGCCATTGGGCAGTGCCAGGTAGGCGGACAGGATCGGCCCTAAGGTGAAGCCCATGAAGCCTGTGAAGGCAAAGGTAGAAAGCAGCCCTAGCGCTGAATTGGCCGTTTTATGGACCAGGAACATCAACCCGTATGCACCAATGAAGAACACGAAGATGTTCAGTTGCTGAACGCCCATCGCGACGGAGGCGCCTGCGGTGACCGCAGAGAAAAGTAGCGTCATCGCCAACAACGCGTAGGTGTTACGCAGCACTTTGTTGGTGCTAACCGAATTGGCTACACCGCCAGAGGCTGATTGCGCAATATGCGAGTCGTTGTAACTCATGTGTTCATGCTCCGTAATGATCTATCAAACAGTTGACCAGCATGCCGTTACCGAGTTCCAGACGCAAGTCTTTGTCTTCCACGCTATTAGTCTTTCAGCGTTGAGACTTTCAACATTGTGTCAGTTTAGCAAGCGTTAGCTATGCTTGCTAAGAACCTCCTTGATACCCATTCCCACCTTGGACACCAAGATGATGAAAAAAATTCTATTCCCTGCCAGCACCATCGTGCTGATGTCATTGGCTCAGGCTACTTTTGCTTTCTCCCCCGCCGGGCAGGATGTGGCTTACTCCATCAATGATGAAGATTTCGAAGGTTATTTCGTCTCGGGTGGTGACGACGCACAAGGCAGCGTGCTGATCGTTCATGACTGGGACGGGCTGGATGATTATGAGCGGGAACGTGCCGATATGCTCGCCGAAAAAGGCTTTGACGTGTTTGCCTTGGACCTGTTCGGGGAAGGCAACCGGCCCCAGGCAGTTGAAGACAAACGGGCGGCCACCAATCGGCTTTACGAAGACAGGGAACGGATGAGAGCGCTTACCCTCGGTGGCCTTTCGCAGGCAAGGCAACAGGGTGCCGCCGATAACACCGTGATCATGGGGTACTGCTTTGGCGGTGCAGTGGCACTGGAGATCGCCCGTTCTTATGAGGCCGAAGATATTGCGGCGTATGCCAGCTTTCATGGTGGGTTGACCACGCCCGAGGGGCAGGCCTATTCAAGTGATACGGCACCGATCTTCATTGCCCACGGTGGCGCCGATTCATCGGTGAGCCTCGGCGATGTAGCGACCCTGGCCGGCGAACTGGAAAACGCCGAAGTTACCTACGAAGTCGGTATCTATTCTGGCGCGCCACACGCCTTTAGCGTCTTCGGAAGTGATGCTTACCATGAACGTGCCGACCGGCGCTCCTGGCAAGCCTTTACGGTCTGGCTGGAGGACATGCTCTAAATCGAGTGACCCAGCGGTTAGCCCCGCTGGGTATGTTGATGTCCGCGCCTCAACTTTGCACGTCTTCCTCATCGTCTTTCAGCGGTGTGGTCTTGGTCACCGCGGTTTGACGTGCGTCCTGCGATGAGTTGTAGAGACGCGTGTCAATCACATGCAGTACCGCTAATTGTGCAAACAGCACAGCAAAACAGATAATCAGACCTTTTAGCATGGCGTCTTTCCATAAGGGCTCCCAATGAGCCTTATAGCTGCATAGTAGTGCAACGCCTCACTAACACAATCAATATTTCACGCGCAGCTCGCCCACTTCTCGGCGTTTGATAGCGTAGACGCCAACCACGCTGGCAGACGCCGCTCCAGGTAATAGCCGGGGGATCTGGGCGTGCCTTCAATAAAGCCCACGTGCCCTCCTTGGCGGTGAAACTCAAGCGTCACGCTGGAAGGTAATGACTGTGGAGGTGGTGCACTTTCCGGATAAAGAAAGGGGTCGTCTTGTGCCTGGATGATCAGCGTCGGCACAGTGATCGACGAAACAAAATACAGACTGCTGCATCGCTGGTAATAGTCGGCAGCGCTTGAAAAACCATGCAAGGGGGCCGTTACTCGCTCATCGAATTCCCATAGCGTGGACATCCCCTTGAGCGACCCCAAAGCTAACAGCTTTGCGTATTCATCGGGGTCGCCATTGATGGAGAATCGCTGGCGCTTGTCTTTCATGTAATGACCCAGGTCGCGTAAAAAACGGGCTTGATATATTTTCGACATGCCCTGACGAATCCTCTCGGCACTGTGGTCCAGACGAAACGGTACCGAAACGGCGGCGGCTGCCTGCAACGGGGTGGCACTGCCCTGCTCGCCCAGGTATTTCAACAGGACGTTGCCGCCCAGCGAATAACCAATGGCCGCCAGAGGCTGGGCCGGTCGGCGCATGGATAGCATCCCGACAACCTCAGCCAGGTCGTCACTCACCCCAGAATGATAACCGCGAGCGAGCTGATTGGGCTGTCCAGAGCAGCCGCGCCAATTCACGGCCACACTCTGCCAGCCTCTCAAGGCTAACGCCTGCTGCTGGCCCAGGATATAACGTGACGAAGAACTGCCGGTCAGCCCGTGTAGCAGTATGACGCAAGGCGTATCGTCGTCACGACGGCCATACCAGTCGAGATCAAGGAAGTCCCCATCTTTCAGTGTCATCCGCTCACGCTCGCGCGCTAAAAGCAGTTCTGAACGAAACAATGGGCTATACAGCGTTTGCAAATGACCACCGGGCAGCCATCTGGAAGGACTAAACGAGGACATGGATAACCATCGTGTTGTTCATTCAGGTTCATCCGTTTCGTTGGGTGAAACCAATAAGCCAAATCGAATCGCTTCATGAACGAGCCCTGCCGTATGCCTCACCCCCAGGCGACGCATAATATCGGCTCGATGGGTCTCGACGGTTTTAATACTGACGTTAAGCTGGTCAGCAATGGCCTTGCTGCGAAAGCCTTTTGCCACCAGCTCAAGAACTTCGCATTGACGCGAGGTCAAGGGGTTATCCGGGATGGCGGAGGTCCCGACAACGGAGGCTGCTTCAACGAATTGCTCAGGTTCCATGGAAGTAAATACAAAACACTCGCCCATCGACGCTTTCTTGATTGCCAATTCCAGTGTATCGACGTCAGCGTTTTTATGTAGAAATCCATGTGCCCCTTCTTCGAAAAGGCGGCGAATGAAACTATCGCTGGAATAGCTGGATAGAATCACGACCCGCGCTTTGGGGCACCGCTTCCTGAGACGACTCAATGACGCGACTCCCTTCATCGAAAGCAACGTTGCGTCGATAAGTGCCACATCAACATCGGTATATACGTCGTCGTCTTTCAGCAACTGTTGCGCAGAGCCAACCTCGGCAATCACCGTCATGTCATCAAAGGTTTCAATAAGCGAGCTGATCGCAGAAAGAACGAGCTGATGTTCATCCGCCAGTAGTATCTGGATAGTATTGTCATTAGATTTCATGAATTTATGCTGTTGACCTTGACAGGTTGTTGCCTGTAACTCCCTCTTGGCTGAGGGTGTGTTCAATCGTGAATCGTGAACCTAGCAGGCGCATCACCCCGTTACTGGATAAAAAGTTAACATTAGAAATTTAGGTGTATATTCGTTCCTGCACGTTAACGCAGTGATCGACAAAGCAGTATAAGTAAAAACCCTGACTAGCTATCCTGCTGGAGCATACCCAAGTGCTGTGCCTTAAGGAGCATATCCTCAATCGAATGACAATTTTGATGGGTGTCAGCACCTATGTTTTCGCCGTCTAGAATACCTTCTGACGCCGATGATTCATACAACCGTTTGAGTAAGGTTGGGCACAAAAACATCTCCCCCTTAACAGCGACACGCAGCGCTATTTCAAGGTCGCTGATACCAGCGCTACGCAGCAAAAAACCGATAGCCCCTGCCTGAAATGCTCTTCTTACATCCGTCAGGCTAGGATTGACCGACAGGATGACCACCCGCGTTTCGACGCCGCTTTCGTGAAGCTGACGAGCGGCATCAAACCCCGCCTGACTGGGGAATTGTGCGTCAATCAAGGCAACATCAACGCACAAGGTTTGCACCACCGCGTCCAGATCATGAGCACAAGAAGTGCTGCCCACCACGTCAACTCCCCTGAACCGCTCGATAACCTTGCAAAGTCCCTCACGAATAAAACCGCTTTCGTTGACAACCAACACTCTGATAGCTGACCCGGAACCTTCTTGTGGATTCACTTCGCACTCCTCATTAATCAATGCTGTTTTACGGCATGCCCCACTGATTTTGGACGCTCCCACTGACTGCTGAGCAAAACGATTTATTACACCCCCCTGACGAGAATACTTACCTTCCTCGTCGTGAACAGCTTTTTAAGAGGCACATGAGCACCAATATATACATAAAAACCCCTAGAACATTTGAAACATACCCGCAGGAATGATTAAATCAATTACTATCGTTTAAAGCACGAGTGTCAATGCCCCGGCTGGTTACCTGCGTGCTCAGCTTCAAGCAGGCATATTCAATGGATGACGAAAGTAACCGCTGCCCCCCTTTGCAAAACGATGACAACGGCCTCACCCCTCAGTATTCACCAGATGCCGCCCCAGAAGCGCACTTTGATCGTTTTATCCACCTGGTGTCCCAGGTATTCAATGTGCCCATCGCTTTCATTTCACTGTTCGATGAAAATAGTCAGCGGCTGAAATCGTCAGTCGGCATGGAAGGGCGTGAAATCTCACGCGAGTTTTCTTTCTGTATCCATGCGCTAGAGCACGGTTATATGGAAGTGTCCGATACATTGGAGAGCGATTTATTCAAACGCCATAGGGCCGTGATTTCATATCCTTATATTCGGTTCTACGCTGGCGTCGTGTTACGCGACCCAAACCGAAAGGCAATCGGTACGCTCTGTCTTAGTGATATCCAGCCGCGCGCACTCAATGAAGTTGAGCGTTCATGGCTGCTCGCCTTTGGCAATATTGTCGAAGAGCAGATCAACATCAAGACGCAGATACTCGAGATGCGCCACCAGGCCAGCCGTATTAATCAACGGGATGCGCGAACGGGCCTACCCGACGAAACCTTGCTGGGCGAAACATTGGACAATCTAGTCCAACTTGCTGAAACCGAATCTTACCATCTGGTTGTTTTGCACTTGCGGATCAACAACCTAGACGAGATTAGTCGGCTTCATGGTCGCAAGTATCGTAACGCGATTCTTAAATGCCTGGCCGATCGTCTCATTGCCCCTGATATCGGTATCCTGACAGCTGGCAATATCGACATTGATCGTTTTGGTGCCGTGGTATCCATCTATTCACTGCGCGATCTTTTCGGCGTTATCAAGCCGATTATCAACAAGCTGAACGCTCCCATTGATCTCGATGGTCATACGGTAAGACCGAAAATCGACGTAGGGGTCAGCGTCTCACCAAGTGATGGAATCAACCCGGATGATTTGCTGGAAAGGGCTCGTACAGCGCTAAAGGCACCCAAGACATATGAAAACATTCATGTCTTTACCCATCGCACAGAAGAAAGTGCGTTACGTCGACATGAGGTTGAGCAGCGCCTTGAAGCGGCTCTGTCAGGGAATAAATTGCAGCAACACTACCAGCCGCTGGTCTCCGCCGATGGCAGCGGCGTGGTTGGGTTCGAAGCACTAGCGCGCTGGCAGGATAACAAGCTGGGGGCCATCAGCCCTGGAGAGTTCGTCCCCATTGCCGAAAAAAATGCACGGCTGTCACGGTTACTGACTGACTGGTCGCTTGAGCTTGTATGCCAAAAAGCCTTCCATTGGCCCCTCAAGCTCAGCGACCCCTCGTTGAAAATCGGGGTCAATATCCCCGCTAACCAGTTTTATCAACCCAATTTTGTCGAGCAGGTTCTGCGGACCCTTGGTGAGCACAACCTGGCCCCACAGCGCCTGACGCTGGAACTTACCGAAGAAAGCCTGCTGACAGATATCGACCGCGCGATTTCGACCATGGATAAGCTGCGAAACAGCGGTATATCTCTGGCGCTGGATGATTTTGGTACTGGCTATTCGTCACTGAATTATCTCAAGCGCTTACCCGTTGACGTGCTTAAGATCGACAAGAGCTTTATCGACGACCTGCCTCATGATGAAAAAGCCATCAATCTCGTGAGCGGCATTATCCGCATCGCTCACGGCCTTGGTCTGACGGTCGTTGCCGAAGGCGTTGAATACCAGACACAGCAGACGCTATTGGAAAAGCTTGGCTGTGATGTCCTTCAGGGCTACCTGTTCAGCCGTCCCGTTGATGCCGACAAAGCACTCAATTTTTTAGAGGCGTGGTCTCAGGGCTCTCATCCTGCAGCCATGTAAATGGCATTCAGGCACTTCATCACATCTCCACATACCAGCACGGGATCTTTGGCATGCCTTCAACACGCAAGGCATCTCAGCCCCTTACAACGGTTGGTACATAAAACGACATTGACACACCCAATGATAGAGCGCCTTAAAGGGTGCTTAAGGAAAAGATGGTGGCATCTTTATTCAAGGCCAATAGAAAAATCAGCAGTCGAACAATTCATTGACCTTCAAGTACATTGGATAATCTGGGTACTGGCTATGGATGCTGACCCAAGCACTAATTTTTAAGAGGTATGGCCTCAGGGCCCTCATTCGGCAGCCGTAAAAATGGCATCGAGGAACACTATCAACCCCGCAAATCATGGCATGCAGACTTCATCTCGAATTTTCGGTATGCCTTCGACATCGCAAGAGTGGCAGTCCTTCGCGATCATGCTACAAAAACTGCATAAGATAAGAGGCTTCGGCTACTGGCAGATGTCACTATCAACTGGGCAGATGTATTGGTCAGAGATGGTTTACGAATTCTTTGGCGTTGACCCTGACCGGTTCATACCTGATAGAAAGGACTTTATCAGGTTGGTGCATCCCTCTGATCGGAAAAAAGTTGCCAAGGCACAGCAGACACTTAAGAAAACCGGCGCCATTGATATCAAATATCGTATCGTCCAGCCTGGTGGTAATGTGCGCTGGATACATGAAGTTGCCGATAACTCTGCACCCGACGACCCTGATATTCTCCTCAGCACTTTACAGGACATCACCGACCACAAGGTGCTGGAGAAAAACCTAAGAAATCAAGCAATCACTGATGACCTCACCGGCACATTCAACCGAGGTCACTTTATGAAACGACTTCGACAAGCCTTTTCTCATTTTTGTCGAAGCGAACATAACGCCGCCGTCCTGCTTTTTGATGTCGACCATTTTAAAAACGTCAACGACACTTATGGGCATGCCGTAGGCGATAAGGTACTGAAGCAAGTTTGCCGCTTATTCAAGGAACGGTTCAGAGAGACCGATGTCATCGGGCGTTTGGGTGGAGAGGAATTTGCCGTGCTGCTGTTTGAAATAACGCCAGACGCTGCATTAGCAATCGCTGATGATATCAGACAAAAGCTTGCCAACACTGCCTTCACTACGCATACCGGTGCTACCTTTTATATTTCTGTCACCTGCGGGGTTGCGCATTTCACTGCGGATGACGCAACAGAAGAAAGCATTCTTCATCGTGCGGATACCTCTCTCTACACAGGCAAGCATCACGGGCGCAATCAAGTTGTTGGTGAAGTGCAATGTTGATCCATAAATTCATCAATACCATCCACATGGAGGATGCAAGTCAATATTAGAGTGCCAGCGCTGCTGGTGCTGATCATCCCGGCTCGGTTACTCTAGGCGTTCAATCACTCAAGGATAATCGCATCAATGTTGGGATTCCTGCAGGGATTTTCCTATGGCCTCTTCATGACCTGTCTCCCCTGGTTACTGGTCGGCCTGTACAACCCCGGTATAGCGCTTCCGGTGGCAACCCAAGGGCGGCTACAGGTCGTCTTCCGCTATTGCCTGATCATCCCTTTCATCAGCATGCTGCTATGGCTAACCTCTCTTTGGGGTGGTTTCAGCCCTAGTCTGTTTGGCTGGTTGGCGGGCATTGTTGCCATTCCGGTGGCGCTGCCCATCGAGCGAACGCTACGCGGCTGGCTTGCTCGCCGCCGTGAACGCCGTCGAGAGGCTCAAAGTATCGCCGAAGCGCAGCAGCGCAGAGCCCAGGAGGAGCGCAAGGCCTATGAAGCTGGCGTCTCGGTGCTCGATCCGGCAAGACCACCCGAGGGTGCCGATGATCTTGTGTTGGCCATGTGTCGGGCCAAGCAGAGCTTGCTGGACGTCAAGCGTCCTGACCTGGCGATTCTCGCGGACCGTCTCTACAGCCGCTACCGCCATGTCATGGACGTCCTGAGCGGTCGCTTCCACACGGGCGAGCTGGCCTTTGAGCGCTCGCGCGGGCTGGTCACCCAGGTATGTCTCGGCGCGGTGGATACACTGACGACCATGGCCTCCCAGGCCCGCGGCGTGGTCAGCGTGGACGGCCAATACGTGCGCGGTCGGCTGGAACGGGATGGCAAACGGCTAAGCGATGAGGAACGTGCCGCCCTGGTGCGTCGCCTCGACTTGCTGGTGGAGACCGAACATCGGCTCAATGAGCGAGCCGCCCGAATTGAGTCGGCGCTTACCGTGCTCGACGATACCGCCGTTTCCATGTCACGCATCGAAACAACGCGACCCCAGGCGTCCGTTACCACCGATAAAGCGCTGGAAGATCTGCGCCGCTTCGTCGAAGGCGCCGATCGGTATGCGCGCAAAGACTGATCCGGTAGCCATTGATAGAGTAACGTTTTACGACGGTCTTTTGATCACTTAGTTTTTTTATCCTCTGGAGACGCTCATGACTCAGCCATCGGATGACCAACCTCGCCTCTCCCTGCCACCGGTGGACGAGATCGCCAGCCAATTGGGGGCGCGCCAGGACGAGTCAGTTGAGCCTGACAAGCAGGATATCGACCCCGAACTCGCGTCCCTGGCTGACCGTTTTATCGAGGACATTCTAGCCGAAGGCGACGAGGCATCAGCGGTTCGCCAGCGCCGCGCCGTGGACGAAATGGGCCTGGAGCTTCAGCAGCAGGCCGCCCATCGCAGTGCCATGCTGCAAACACCGCTCCGCAAGCTGGCCCACCAGGGCGACGAAGGTGGGCCGGTTGCCAAGGCGCTAAGTGACCTACGGGGGCGGATGGAAGGCCTCGACCCCGCCCGTCATCGCCTGGCGCCCAGCGCACTGGATCGCGTGATGGCGATCATTCCCGGCGTCGACAGCCGCTTGCAGCGCTACTTCCGCAAGTTCGAGAATGCCCAGCAGGCCCTGGACGCGATCATCGAGGAGCTGGAAGGCGGTCGCGACATGCTACATCGTGACAACCTCACTCTTAGCGATGACCAGAAGGCGCTCAATGACATCCTCAGTGAGCTGAACCGCCAGATCACGCTGGGTCGCTTGATCGATCAGCGACTTCAGGATGATGTCGCCGACCGTGACGTGAATGACCCACGGCGTCAATTTATCGAAGAGGAGCTGCTCTTTCCGCTTCGTCAACGCATTGTCGATCTTCAGCAACAGTTGGCGGTGAGCCAGCAGGGTGTACTGGCGCTGGAAGTCATCATCCGCAACAACCGGGAGTTGATGCGCGGTGTGGACAGGGCCATCAACGTGACCGTCTCGGCCCTTACCGTTGCAGTGACGGTCGCCATGGCCATGGCCAATCAGCGTCTGGTGCTGGACCGCATCGAATCCCTAAATTCCACCACATCGCAGATGATCGGCGGAACCGCCAAGGCACTACGCCAGCAGGGCGTGGACATCCAGAAGCGGGCCTCCTCGGCGATGCTCGACATGCAGGTGCTCGAAGAGGCGTTTGGCGAGGTGATGGGCGCAATCGACGACCTTTCAACCTACCGTCAGGAAGCCCTGCCCCGCCTGGATGAGCAGATCGACCGCCTCGCCGCTTTGTCAGAGCAGGGAAGTGCGTCTATCGAACGACTACGCGAAGGCAATGAGGCGCAACCGCAGGACGGTCGTGCCTCCAACTAATGGGGCTAGCGCCGGCTACTTGAAACGAGAGGAGGCGTCCCGGAAAGCTTTGCGCATCAATTCCCAGGAATCGTCCATGCCCTGGCGAACGGTATCCCAGGCCTCTTCACTGGCATGGCGCAGTTCCTCGAGCCTTTGCTGAGTCTCCGCCTGGCGCTTCTTGAGTCGCTCAATGTCTTCGTGGTATTTGACTCTGGCCTCATCACTGGCCTGACGGGCCTGAGCGGTTAGTTTGTCGATTTCAGCATTCCACTCATCAAGCCTGGCTTTCATTTCCTCGATGAATTCATCGCGTTGACTCATTGCCATTCTCCCCTTGCGGTAATGGATCCGGAAAATGCTGTCTCAAGTTTCCTAGAATCTTTTGATCTTCGAAAGGGGCTTAGGTTCTCCCCTTCTCGCTCGCTGATAACTCCTCAGGTTTGGGTGGATCACCAACCTTCACCGCCCCAAGGTCTTCGTGGGACAACCCACGGAACAACGCGAACATCATGGCAAACACCAGAATGAACATTGGCAGACCGACAACGGTAATCACCTCCTGCAATGCCGTCAGCCCTGCATCGCCGGCAAGCACAATGAGCATTGCCGCCAACATGCCTTCAGAGACCCCCCAGAATACGCGCTGATGCCAAGGGCCAGGGTCAGGGCTGCCGGTACATAGCATGTCGACCACCAGGGACGCGGAGTCTGATGACGTGGCAAAGAAGATGGCAACGATGACGACCGCCAGACCCTGAATCAATGTAGCGGCCGGGAAATTCTCGAAAAACGCAAACATGGCGAGTGGAATGCTTTCGCCGACGGCAGCAGACAAGACACCGGCCTGCTCGCCCATTGCTTCCCGGGCCTCGGGCCCGATTCCGTCAATCTCCATCGCCGACCAGCCAAAGATCGCAAACCAGATCAACGTGAAAATGGAGGGCGCGAACAGCACCCCAAGCACGAACTCGCGGATGGTCCGCCCGCGGGAAATCCGTGCCACGAAGATCCCTATGAACGGCGACCAGGTGACTGTCCAGGCCCAGTAGAATACGGTCCAACTGCCCTGCCATCCCCAGCCACTGCCATCATCGTTGGTATAGGTCGCCAGGGTGTCATTCCAGAACGCCATGGGCAGCAGGTTCGATATATAGAGCCCAAATGTCTCGACAACGGCACGTAAAAGGAAAACGGTAGAGCCTGTAAAGAGCACAAACATCATCAGGCCAACGGCCATACCGATATTGATATTGGAAAGCCGTTTTACACCTGAATCCAGCCCTGCCACGATCGAACCGACAGCAACGCTTGTCAGAATGGCAATGATCAGCACCTTGGGCATCACTGCATCAGGAATACCGAACAACTCCGTTAACCCCGCATTGATCTGCTGAGTCCCCAGGCCAATGGAGACTGCCACGCCAAAAAGGGTACCGAGAATGGCAAAGATATCGAGGGATTTACCGACGGAACCGTAAATGCGCTCGCCAATCAATGGGTAGAAAACCGAGCTAAAACGCATCGGCAGATTGAAACGATAGATAAAGTAGGCGAAAGCAAGGCCCGGCATGGCGAAGATCGCCCAGGTATGCAGCCCCAGGTGATAGATCGAAAAGCTCATGGCATCGTCAGCGGCCTCTACAGAGAAGGGTTCAACATCCGGCCTTGGTGGCGTCGTAAAATGGGAAATAGGCTCCGCTACGCCCCAGAACATCAACACCGTGCCGATACCGCCCGCAAACAGCATGGCGAACCAGGAGATATTGCTATAAGCCGGTTTGGCATCATTGCCACCCAGGCGGATTGCCCCATAACGGCTGATCGCCACCCAAAGCAGGAAGGCCACCCAGCTCGTCACCCCGAAAATAAAGAACCAGCCAAGATTGGTGACGATCCATTCCCGTCCGGCGCCGAAGGCATCGCCTATGGGGCCCGGCGCAATTAAAATCACTACCAAGAAAAGGATCATGATCCCTGCGGAGGTGAAAAATATAGTGGGATCCGTCCTGAGGCCGAGCTTCCGCGCAAGTGCATCCATTATTGTTACTCCTATCGCCTTTCCGACAACATAGGAGTTTTACGTCGATCACGCCAAGTTACGAGGATGACAAGCCTTTATTCGGCTAGATTTATCTGTGTAATATTCGACTGTGATAACAACCACTCGCTATCGACAAGCCGGAGCTTATTCATGTCTCGTGCTATCGAAATTCCCGCCACCGACGGCACCATCGACGCTCATATCTTCACGCCCGGGAACGCCGTAGGCCCCTTTCCGGCCGTTATTCTGTTCACGGATATCGGCGGTTTGCGGCCCTGCTATCACGAGAAAGCCCAGCAGGTCGCCAACAATGGCTATGCCGTGTTGATGCCTAACGTCTACTACCGTGATGCGCAAGGCTCTGTCGTGCCGGAGAGCAAATCCTTTCGTGACCCGGACGTAAGGCCAACGCTATTAGCGTATGCCGGTCACCTCACGCCCGAGGCACAGTCCCGTGACTTCATTGCCCTTCTGAACGGCATTGATAACGAGGCCGAATTTGCTGACGGCAAGATCGCGGCGGTCGGCTATTGCATGACTGGGGCGTTTGCGCTTCGCATGGCAGCTGAGCACCCCGACCGCGTTGCAGCGGCGGCCGGTTTCCATTCGGCCCGGCTGGCGGAAGCAGACGACCCGAACAGTCCGATACACGTGGTCGGCAATATTCAGGGGCACGTCTATTTGGGACATGCCGACCAGGACGAGCTTTTGCCACCGGAGCAGATCGCCCGCATGGACGCTGCGCTAGCCGCCGCTGGCGTGCACTTCACCACCGAACTCTACAAAGGCGCAGCCCACGGCTTCACGGCCAAGGACGCTCCTTCTTTTAATGCAACCGCCTATGAACTGCATCTCAAGCGATTGGCCTTGCTCCTGGAAGAAACACTGTAGCTTCCCGCTCGTTTCATCAATGGCTCTACTCACTATATGGGCCGAGAGTTACCGAAAACGAACGGCGATAACTACTTGCCAGAGATCCAGTCGCTATGAGACTAGGATTCTCCATGAGTCCACCCAATAAATAAACGCGATTGTTAACAGTCTGACCTACACTATGATGATCCACTGACGAAATGCCAATCAAAGGGTCGCTGTGAGGATTGGGGGCGAGTCGCCAGCCGATTTGTTTTCTTCCATTCTCCGCCCGACGCTCTTTCCATGCGTCCCTGCCTCGGGCACACGCAACGGTGGTCGTCATGAACCATATTTCTCAAACCGCAATAGAGGCGTTTAAGGCCGATTTCTCGGGAAGTGTGATGCTTCCGGATGATGTGCAATACGAAGAAACGCGACAGATCTGGAATGCCATGATCGACCGCAGGCCTTCCATGATTGCCCGCTGCTCTTCACTGGACGATATTGTCCAATCCCTGAACTACGTGCGCGCCAACGACTTGCCCTTTTCCATACGTGGCGGTGGTCACAACATTGCAGGCAATTCTGTCTGTGACAATGGTGTGATGATCGACCTCTCATTAATGAAGGGCGTACTCATAGATCAGAAGCTTCATCGCGGATATGCTGAGCCTGGTTGCACCCTCGCAGATTTCGATGCCTCTGCCCAAGCGTATGGCCTTGCCACCCCGCTGGGCATTAACTCCACCACGGGTGTGGCCGGCCTGACCCTGGGAGGTGGTTTCGGTTGGCTCAGCCGCAAGTACGGCATGACCATCGACAACCTGCTCGGTATGGACGTGATTACTGCCGATGGCCAACAGTTGCACACCAGTGAAACGGAAAACGCCGACCTTTTCTGGGGACTTCGCGGTGGAGGCGGTAACTTCGGTATCGTGACGCGTTTCGAGTACCAGCTGCATCCCGTAGGCCCGAATGTGCTGTGCGGTCTCATCGTCTTTCCCTTCGATCAGGCGAAATCGGTCATCACGCAGTTCGCCCGTTTTACGGAAACGATGCCTGATGAACTCAACGTGTGGATGGTGACCCGCAAGGCACCTCCCTTGCCCTTCCTGCCCAAGACTGTCCACGGGAAAGAGATTGTCGCACTGGCCATTTGCTACACAGGTGATCCTGCTGAAGGCGAGAAACACATCGAACCGCTGCGTGGGTTCGGTACCGCCCATGGTGAGCATATCGGCGTACAGCCATATACCGATTGGCAACAGGCGTTCGATCCACTGTTAACCTCAGGCGCCCGCAACTACTGGAAGTCGCATAATTTCTCGTCGCTTGGCGAAGGGGCGGTCGATGCCATCATCGAATACGCCGGCACTCTACCGTCTTCACAGTGCGAGATATTTATTGCCACGTTAGGCGGCCAAACGGGCCGGGCCCAATCCGAAGCGATGGCCTACTCGAGCCGCGACGCCAACTACGTGCTAAACGTGCATGCCCGTTGGGAGACGGCTGCCGAGGACGAGCGCTGCATCGACTGGGCGCGTGAATTCTTTACCCGCACCCAGCCCTATGCCAGTGATGGCGCCTACATCAACTTCCTGACCGATGATGAAACCGACCGCATTGCCTTCGCCTATGGCGCGAGCTACGAGCGACTGGTGGAGCTCAAGAAGAAGTTTGATCCGACAAACCTCTTCCGCGTCAACCAAAACATCCTACCGGCCTGAATGCCGCTTGCGTGATGAAGCTTCGTTTTGGGTACGTTTTCCGCAAAACCCCGTATTAGCAAGCGCCCTTATTCAGGGCGCTTTTAGCTGCTTGCAGGAACCTTGGTGGTTAATCTTACCGGTGGCACGCCAAACGAAAATGCCCACTTCATATTTTTGGCTGCCGCCATCTTCGGCGTTGTGGAAGGAGTGGTTACCGGATTATTCGCGGGTTGTCGTACATTACCACCCGGTTCCTGCCTTGACGTTTGCCGCTGTAAAGCATCTGATCAGCTCGCGTGATCAGCGTCTCGAGATCAACGTCCTGGGTGTGCGCTATCGCTATGCCGATCGTAACGCTTGGGCATAGTTTTTCCATTTCTTTTTGTAATGGCAGATCTGCGACCTGTTTTCTAAGTCGTTCTGCCACCATTTGCGCGTCTTCAGGACTGATATTAGGAAGGGCCACCACAAATTCTTCCCCTCCGAAGCGCCCTATCACATCCGTAGGGCGCAGAGATTGAACACAGACCTCGGCAATCTTGGTCAAAATCCAATCCCCATGGCGATGGCCCCAGGTGTCGTTGATGACTTTGAAGTGGTCCACATCAATCATGAAAAAGCCGAACGGCACCTTTTCCAGTTGTGAGTGCTGCAATAGTTTTTCGGCCAAATTCATGAAATGACCGCGGTTATTTAATCCTGTCAGAGCATCCCGCTCTGCCACTTCGCGCAGCTGCGTTTCCAGTGATTTTCGGCGAACGATTTCCTCATGCAACTGCTGATTCTGACCACGTTCTTCGTGAAGCAACGCAAATTGCTTACGTTGTAGGCTCTCAATACGCAGCAATGCACAGAACCCCACCACGTTGGCCATAATCAACAGCAGCGCTATGCGAAGCATTGTCATTGGGCCAAGCGCCGCAAACAGCACTGCAAAGACCAAAAACCCAATATTCAAATAGAGGCTGGCAAGCGCCGCTACCGTCAGGAGGTTGGGAATCAAAAGATAAAAAGCCATCGTGGCTACCACTACCGCTGTTACCTGAGTGGGAAGGCTTTCGGGGCGTAATGGCACAATCAAAATGATACCCGTCGCCAGTAGCCATAGCGGCAAAGCATGCAGCCAGACTTTTCTCGAATAGCCGCCCCAGCGCCCGATAATGAAGGCCAGCATAAGGCAGAAGCTCACCACCCCGATACGCATAGCGAGCAGCAAATAAAACTCTCTGGTGATGCCCAGAAGGTAATAATCCGAAATGGCAAACATGCCGAAGATCAACGCGGCCACAATCAAGTAAAGGCAGGATTCAAACCGCACCCTCGACTCAATGGACTGGCGATACATTGACTCACTGCCACCGCCACAGAACTGACCGGTCAACCAATGCACCTGGTAGTGCGTTTTTAGTGACGACAAGGTCCCATACTCCCCGAGTAAAACGGCGATTTTTCTAGAATTTAGCCAGCGAAGCTGACTTCACCGATCGTTAGCTGAGGTAATATCGCATGCCCCACAGCTTAATGTTTTTTTATCGATCCTGAATACTGTTGGTGAGGCACTTATTGCTTGAACTCATGCTTTCTAATGAGCCAGTGTTAAACATTCTCGGCATGACACAGCGATATGCCCTAACGAGGGAAACTGAATGTTCACATTGCTCAATGATATTTCGCTTCTGGCCGCGTTTGCCCTCTTCGGTTTTTGCGCAGTTGTCATTGGTATCGTGGGTACCCGACTCACTCGAGTGGTTGATAGCCTCGCTGATCGCACTGGCTTAGGTGAAGCGATTGCGGGAGCTGTTTTGCTTGGAATGGCTACCTCGCTATCAGGCATTGTGGTATCGGTCTCTTCTGCCTGGACTGATAAACCCGAACTGGCAATGAGTAATGCGCTAGGCGGTATCGCCGTCCAGACGCTATTTTTAACGATCGCCGACATGGTATATCGACGTGCAAATCTCGAACACGCGGCAGCCTCTCTTGGTAACCTGATTCAGGGGGCATTACTTTTGTGCCTTCTCAGCCTGTTGCTGGTGGGGCGTTTCGCGCCTGAGTGGATTTTCTGGCAGATACATCCGATCACACCGTTATTATTTATTGCTTACCTATTTGGTCTAAGGCTGATTAAAAATGCTCACACACGGCCGATGTGGTCCCCGACAAGAACCCGCGAGACGCGTGAGGACCAGCCCGATGAGCCGTCTGGAAAAATTACGCTCAAGCGGCTATGGCTCATTTTCCTGGGTCTCGCGCTTGCAATAGGCTTCACCGGCTGGTTGCTGGAACGTAGCGCGACGATTATTGCTGCCGAAACAGGGCTTAGCCAAGCCGCCGTCGGTGTCCTGCTCACATCAGTCGTCACATCGTTACCCGAGCTTGTAACGACGATTGCAGCGGTGCGACGGGGAGCGCTAACGCTCGCAGTGGCTGGGATTATCGGTGGTAATGCGTTTGATACATTGTTTGCCGCCGCATCAGATGTAGCTTATCGGGGCGGCTCCATTTATCACGTCATCCCCAATCATGTGATGTTATGGGTTGCCCTTACGGTATTGATGACGGGGGTGCTCATGTTGGGCCTTCTGCATCGACAAGAGCAAGGGCCGGGCCGTATTGGATTTGAAAGCATGGCAATAATCGGCCTTTATTTGACGGGAATCATCATACTATTCAACTAGCGGTGCGAAAGAGATCATCCCCGCGAAACTACCGTTTAGAACGCACTAGCCCTACTGGGTGGCCGACATTCGCTCCCGTTCATGCCAACACCTCCCGGGCATTGATCAACGTCAATCGCCCGGTTTGGAAAGCGCCGGTGTCGATATAGAACACATTACCCAACCACGTCGGTCGCTCGATGATCGTATGCCCGACCACCACCGCATCGATGCCAGTCACCGGCGTTTTTTCCATACGCTTGATACGGGAACGCCCCCACACGATTTGTTCTTTTTCGGCAGGGCCTGCATCTTCAATCATTGACCAGTCAGCGGGCGACTCCGCGTGAACGATGCCTATCTGCTGCCCCATCACCTCCACCTGGCGTGCATAGGGCAGATACTTCAACGCCTTGAGGAGTAATCTGTGAACTTCGGTCCGGTTCTCTTTGTTCGCCCAAGTACCGCCGTTGATCATCCAAAGACTTTCAGCGTTTCCACCCCTTTCTAGAGCCTCCAATGCCAGCATTTCGTGATTGCCGCGCACGCCGAAAAACCAAGGCTCGAAGGGTAGCGATAGACACTTCAACGAATCAGCGCCGCGGTCGATCAAGTCACCCACGCAAAACAGGCGGTCCTTGGTCTTATCAAAATCAACCTGCGCCATGGACTCCAGCAGCAAGTCGTATTGCCCATGGATATCGCTGACAATGAAGTCCCTGCCCGTCATGTTCTGGTCGTGCTTTTGAATCAAGCGCATGGTGATAGCTCCTGGTTGCGACAGGGTGCTAAAGGAAGCCAGAAGGACAGTAGGTGAACCACCCACTAGGAAGCAGTCAGGTCTTTAGCGGCATCCAAAACATAACGCAGCGGTGCGCAGACGTCATTCTATTGGGCCTAAGGCCGCATGAATGAGCTTCTCAAGATGATCTGGTCACGTATCAACGTTGATAACGCCCCACCTCACCTGAAAGGTGAAAACAACAAGAGCGCCAAGCGCCGACGGAGGTTGCTAAACAACCGTAGACACGATCTGGACCAAGTAAAGGACCTGTGCATTTAGTAGAAGGGGTATTGAACAAGAAACGAAGGGACTAGAAACGCAAAAAAGCCCCGTAAAAACGGGGCTTTAATATAGAGGTGGCGGAGGGACAGGGATTCGAACCCTGGAAAGGCTATTAACCTTTGCCGGTTTTCAAGACCGGTGCATTCAACCGCTCTGCCATCCCTCCGGCTTACGGATGCATATACTACCAGCTTTTCCTTGGAAGTCAACGCCTTTAGTACAACCTTAGCCCGACACGGGTGATTTTTCCGCCTTGCATATCGCTGACAACCCAATGGATGCCATGCCAGTCCACATCGTCACCTACCACAGGGTGACCGCCTACGCGGAGCGATACAAACTCGGCCAGGGTCATGTCCTTCTCACCTGGGCTCAAGGTCAGACCATAAGCCTGGGCAATATCTTGCATTTGGGCGCTGCCATCCAGGGTAAAGGTACCGAAAAAGGCACGATCCCTTTTTAACTTTGAATCACCGTTAAACAGACGGTTGAGCGCATTCAGGTCTTCCGAACGGCCGATTACGCAAATTACATCGCCCAGCTTGAGTCGGGTGCTGCCTTTCGGGTGCAGCATGGCATGTTCACGGAATAGCGCCGAGATAAGTGCACCGGAGGGAAAGCGCAGAAGACGGATGGGCACGTCTTCAAGGTCTTTGTTGTCAACTGAGTAGACGAACATCTCGTAGTCGTTTTCCGGCAATATACCCAGCGGACCGCGTCGATCAGGCGTGGTACCCGTCGGCACCTCCACCTTTAGCCAGCGAGCCATGACAGTCAGCGAGCCACCCTGGATCAGAAGCGACATAAGCACCACCGCGAAGGCCACATTGAAGTAGAGCGAGGCGTTTTCCACACCGTCGATCAAGGGGAAAATGGCCAGCACGATCGGCACCGCGCCGCGCAGACCCACCCAGGCAATAAACCACGTTTCCCGCCAGCGAAACTTGAAAAACGGTTTGATGGTAATCAACACGGCCAGCGGGCGGGCAATGAAAATCAGGGCCAGCGCTACCAAGGCGGCGGGAAGCGCGACGTCCCAGAGCTCGCTGGGCGTTACCAGAAGCCCCAACACCAGGAAAAGACCGATTTGACTCAACCACGCCAGGCCATCGTGAACGGGCAGGATAAAGTTGAGATGGCGGCCCGGCTGGTTGCCGATCATCAAGCCCGCCAGGTAGATCGCCAAGAAGCCACTGCCGCCGAGTACACTGGTGAGGCCAAAGACGCTGAAGCCCAGGGCAAGCGCTAGCATGGCGTAGAGGCCCGGGGCCAGGTCCAGCCAGCGCAACAGCTTGGCACTCAGCCAGCCGCCGCCAAGTCCCACCACCAGGCCGATACCGAATTGGGTAATAAAAAACAGCAGCGTTTCAATGGGACCGCCGATATCACCAACCAACAATTCGACCAACATCAAGGTCAGGAAAATCGCCATCGGGTCGTTGGTACCCGATTCGATTTCAAGCGTGGCCCCTACCCGCTCATTGAGATTGACACCTCGTCCGCTTAGCATTGAAAACACCGCGGCGGCATCGGTGGAGCCTACAATGGCACCCACCAGCAACCCCTCGGCGAGCGATAGATCAAACACCAGCATGGCGATGCCACCGACAATGGCACTGGTGATAAAGACCCCGAAGGTGGCAAGTGAAAGCGCCGGCTTGAAGCCGACGCGGAAAGTTTTCAGGCGTGTGCGCAGGCCACCATCCAGTAGAATCATCGCCAGCGCTAAATGGCCGATGGTGAACGCCATGTAATAGTCATCGAACTGGAGCCCTAACAGTCCTTCTTCACCGGCGACCATCCCCAGCGCAAGGAAGATCAGGAGCAGGGGAACCCCCATCATCGAGGAAAGACGACTCGCCAGAATACTGAGCGCCATCAAGGAACCGCCGACCAAGAAAAACGTGTAGATTGCGTCCATGACTCTCCGTCTCTTCTCTAAGCACGCTGATTATCGCATGCCAGCGTTGAATTTACTGCGCCTCATGGACTGACAAGGCGTAATTGAAGGCTGGTCAGATGATTAGCGTGCCAGATACACTTTGCTTTCTGTTACTGGGAGTGATTGATGATGCTGACCCGTTTGTGTCGCACTTGGTATGTTTTGCTGTCTATAAAGGTCGTTTTATTATTCGTAAGTTCAATGACATACGCAAATGAGTCGGATGCTCAGAAGACGAACAGTGACAGCCAGCTCGAACTTAACAGCAGCGTCGAGGTTCCCCCCGCCTGGTGGACGCCCGATGCCGAACCAGAGGAGCCCCAACAGGAGGCGCCTACCAACGCCGTCACCCCAGCGCCTCCCCTTGAGCCACCACCCCTTGAACAGGTCAGCATCATGCTGGACTGGTTTTTGAGCCCGAAGCACGCAGGGCTCATCGTGGCTCAGCAACGTGGCTTGTTTACCGCCCAAGGCATGAAGGTTGAGCTCCAGACACCGGCAGACCCAAGCGTCGGACTGAAGCTATTAGCGGCCGATGAAATCGATTTTGCCTTAAGTCGCCAGCCTTCACTGCATCTCTACGTGCATGATGGAGCTCCTATCGTACGTATCGCCACGCTGATCGAAACACCGCTAAGCGCAGTGGTCGTGGCAGGTGAGATTGAAGATCCCATCAAGGATAAACTTGCAAGGATGCGCTACGGCTACACAAGCCGCGAAGGTCTTGACCTGTTCATCCCTTATTTGATCCCCAAGGCACTCACCCAGGCTGGCAATGTCGCGCCTCCGGTTAATCTGCATTTTGACATTCGCCGTGCTTTCGCTGAGGAGCAGGTCGATGCGGTCATCGATGCGCCCTTTCATTCATTACCTGAACAACTGGCGAATGAAGGCATCAATACGCAGGTTATACGCCACAGTGCCCTGGATATTCCGCGCTACGACGGCTTGATACTGTTGGCCAACCGAGACGGTACCGCCCGTCGTGCCAAGACCTGGTCTCACATTGTCAGGGCCATTGAAGACGCGCATTACTGGATATTGGAAAACCCCGATGCCGCCTGGGAGTTACTGATCAGTGCCGAACCGGTGCTTGATAACCCCATTAATGCAGCAAATTGGCAAGACCTCCTCAGGCGTATCGCGTTGTCACCTGGTGCGGTGGATAACCGCCGCTATCAGGCCTTTGAACAATTTCTTTTACAGCAAGGCCTCAGCGATGAGCTTTTGCCAGTGTCACGCCTGGCCATCGATCCCCATACCCTCTAGTCGGGGGGCTGTTAATCACCGACCAAACGGCAAACGCAATTGGATGAAACCCGGGGTCGTCAACGACCGGCACGGATTGATCAGGACATGCTCGACCAGCTACCATCCAGGCCTGGAGTGTATCTGTTTTATGGCCATAACCGGCTACCGCTTTACGTCGGCAAGAGTATCCGCCTACGCGACCGCGTGCGCGACCATTTTCGGCGAGCCCGCCACGATCATAAAGCGATGCGAATGGTCGAGCAGATACAGCATATAGAATGGGAAGAGACAGCTGGCGACCTGGGTGCCCAGCTACGGGAAGCCCAACTGGTCAAGTCACTGCTACCGATCATGAACCGTCAATTACGCAAGCAGCGCAACCTGACCACCTGGCATTGGCCAGAGGGGGCGACACAGCCACAATTGCTCAGCGGCACGGCGCTTAATCAACCGACAACGGGAGGATTCTTCGGTCTTTACCGAAATGCTTCCAGTGCCAAGGAGGCCTTACGTGGGCTAGCCGAAACGCATCAGCTTTGCCCGCAGGTGCTGGGCCTGGAAGCGGGTAAAGGCCGCTGTTTTGCCAGCCAGGTAGGAAAGTGCCGGGGCGCCTGTTGCGGTAACGAAACAATCAGCGACCACACACAGCGCGCGCAGACAGCGTTGCAGCCCCTACAGGTCAACACCTGGCCGTGGCCGGGGCGGATTGTCATCAAGGAATCCCCACCGGAGCACAAGGCAGTGGCCTGGCACGTGGTAAATCAGTGGTGCTACCTGGGAAGTGCCGCCACTTTAGCCGCCGCCAAGAAGCTGGATGCCGAGTCAGCCAGCTTCGATATCGACAGCTATCGGATCCTGCAGCGTTTCTTACGTGAACCTGATGAGTATGGCCTATCCATCAAGGCTCTATGAGTTGACTGAAGAAGTTTGCGCTGTCAAAAATGCGTCAACTGATTGCTGGAAAGCCACAGGCTGATCGGCATGCAGCCAGTGCCCGGCTTGTTTTAGCGTCACGACACGTGCGGCGGGAAGTATCTCACGCAGCGCAGGCAGCATGGCGTCGCTCACGTAGGGGGACTCATCGCCGCGTAGTACCAGCGTCGGTCCGTTGTAAGGCGCCTCCCCCGACGGCAAACCGATGATTGCCTCGTAATCCTGGCGGATGTAATCCAACCCAACGCGCAGTTTGAGCCCACCTTGCTCGCCTCGCACCAGATTAGTGGCAAGAAACAGCCGGGTCGGCCGGGAATCGACGTGTTCAGCAAGCAGTTCATCCGCTGCGCGGCGATTAGCGGGCTGCCCTTCCCTCACCCGCTCGAGCGCGGCAAAGACATCATCATGGCCATGCTGGTAAGCCACTGGGGCAATGTCCGCCACCACCAGTGAGGCAACGCGATCCGGGTGTTGACGGGCCAGGCTGATCGCCACCTTGCCGCCCATGGAATGCCCCACCAGATGAACCTGCGATAATCCGAGCTTGTCGAGCAAGGCGACGACATCGGCACTCATTTGGGCGTAGCTCATTCCCTCGACATGAGGCGAACGGCCGTGGTTTCGTAGGTCAACCGCAATCACCCGCCGTGAGGCTTGCCATACCTTGAGATGCGAGCGCCAGTTGTCGGCGCTGCCGAGAAGACCGTGAATGACGACCATCGGAGTCGCATCGGCGTGCTCTTCCGAGGGCTGGTCAAGGTAGTGTAAATCTATCGGCATGGCGTCATTCATCGTGGCTCCTCGTCGGTTGATGGGCTATCAGGCCGGTCGCGGCGCGACGTCAGTCTGATCGGTCCAGACCACCAGCCGACGCGTTAACCAGGATAGCAACAGGCCATACAGTGGCAGGAAAAACAGCAGGCTGATGGCAAGCTTTATGGCGTAATCGACGGCAGCAATTTCCACCCAATGGGTGGCCATGAAGGGATCCGGGCTCTGGTAAAAGGCGACCGAAAAAAATGCAAAGGTATCGGCCAGGTTGCCCAGCACGGTAGAAAACACCGGCGCGACCCACCATACCCACTGTCGCAGACGATCAAACACCTGCACATCCAATAACTGCCCAATAACGTAAGCCAAAAAGCTTGCCATTGCGATACGCGCGACAAATAGATTGCCTTCGCTCAATGCGCCCAGACCTGCGAAATCGCCCTGCGGAAACACCACGGAGATCACATACGAAACGACCAGCGCAGGCAGCATGACGCGCAGAACAATCGCTCGCGCAGGCCCTTTGCCAAACAGCCTGACGGTCAAGTCAGTGGCCAAAAAGATAAACGGAAAGCTAAAGGCGCCCCAGGTGGTATGAAAACCGAACAGGCTGAAAGGAAGCTGAACCAGATAGTTACTGGCGGCGATGATACTTATGTGAAACGCTACCATGACGGCGAGGCAACGGCGGTGCTGAGCGTCGTTTAAAACAAACATGCGGCTAGCCTTTTTGTATAACGAGGGGTTAGGGAACCCTCAATGTATTGCGCACCCAGTGCGGCGAGAGGCGCATTATACGCCTTCTCGACCGCATTAAAAGTGGGCGGCGGTCAGCAAAGGCTAGGCGTGAGGTGGCGTTTCGTTCGCGCGACCGATCCGGTGATCGCACATGGCGCGATGCACATCATCGACGCTGGTGGGATCATCGATAGTGGAAGGAATGCCCACCTCCTGGCCATCGGCCAGGTTGCGCAGCAACTTCCGCAAGATTTTTCCGGAGCGTGTCTTGGGCAGCCGGTCGACGACAATGACTTGCTTGAAACAGGCCACCGGGCCAATTTGCTCGCGTACACGCGCAATCAATGCTGCTTCGAGTGCTTCTTCACCTTCAGTGTAACCATCCTTGGGAATCACCAGGCCAACAGGCAACTGCCCTTTTAGATCATCATGGACACCAATGACCGCGCATTCGGCGACCGACGGATGACCGCCCACGACTTCTTCCATCTCGCCGGTAGAAAGCCGGTGGCCTGCCACATTAATCACATCGTCGGTGCGCCCCATGATGAACAGGTAACCCTGCTCATCAAAAAAGCCGCCATCTCCGGTCAGGTAATAGCCCGGAAATGCTGCCATATAGGCAGAGTGAAAGCGCTTTGGATCTCCCCAAACACCGGTTAAACAACCCGGGGGCATCGGCTGCTTGATCACAACGCTGCCCTGTTCCATGGGGGCTGCTTGCTCGCCATCCCGATTCAACACCTGCACATTAAAGCCAGGAACAGGTACGGTCGCCGACCCGGCCTTGGTGGGCATGGGTTCGATACCCGGCAGATTGGCGGCAATGGGCCAGCCGGTTTCAGTTTGCCACCAGTGGTCGATAACCGGTACGTCGAGCAGATCGTCAAGCCAGTGATAGGTCGGCGGATCAAGCCGCTCACCGGCAACGTAAAGATGCTTGAGACAGCTGATGTCGTACTTTGACAGCCACTGTGCATCCGGGTCTTCCTTTTTAATCGCACGAAAGGCCGTAGGTGCACTAAAGAAACTGGTGACGTTATATTTTTCGATGAGACGCCAAAAACTCCCAGCATCGGGCGTCTTGACCGGCTTGCCCTCATAAAGAACCGTGCTGCATCCGTGTAACAGTGGGCCATAGACGATATAGGAATGGCCGACGACCCAGCCAACGTCTGACGCGGTAAAGAACACATCGCCCGGCGCCAGGGCATAAATCGCCTCCATCGAGTAAGCAAGCGCCACGGCATAGCCAGCGGTGTCGCGCACAATGCCTTTGGGTTTTCCCGTGGTGCCTGAGGTATACAGCACATAAAGCGGGTCGGTGCCCTTTACCGGTACGCAGTCGGCCGGAGTCGCCTGGCTGACAAGGGCCTCCCAGTCGTATTCCCGTTCGTTGAACTCGACGTCACACTCCGCGCGGACTTTGATAATGCAGGCATCGGGCTGATGCGGACTTAAGGCCAGGGCCTGGTCGATGATCGGCTTGTAGGCCACTACCTTGCCACCCTCGATACCGCAGGAGGCAGCAACAACGACTTTCGGTGCGGCGTCTTCGATGCGTGCGGCCAGTTCGTGGGGAGCGAAACCACCAAATACAACGGAATGAATCGCGCCCAGTCGGGCGCAGGCGTACATGGCGACCACCGCCTCCGGAATCATCGGCATATAGATGACCACCCGGTCGCCTTTTACAACGCCTAACTGTTGAAGGCCGCCGGCAAATGCCGCTACCCGATCCCGTAACTGACGGTAAGTAATGGTCTGCTCGGTTTGCGTCACTGGCGAATCCCAGAAAATGGCGGCCTGCTCTCCTCGCCCCTGATCCACATGGTAGTCCAGGGCCGCGTGGCAAAGGTTCATCTCACCGTCGGCAAACCACCGCGCGTGCTGTTGTTCATCGTAGGACAGTACCGTCGTGGGCGGCATCATCCAGGGAATCCGCTTGGCCTGCTCGGCCCAAAACTGTTCTGGTTGCTCAATAGATTGCTGGTAAAGCTGCGGGTAGCGGCGCATGGGAACACCTATCGTTATTGTGATTGGGGAAGGCTCTCAGGATTGTTGACACTTTATGCATTAAGCCGATGCTTTTCTCTAAGACCATGGGCTACAAGTGGGAGATAATTCGCGGAATGGGTTTCATTGTCGACAAAATGCGTTGATTACCATTGATAAACCGTTAAACAACAACTTGGACAAACCACGCTAATTTACTGATCATTAAATAATCAGACACTACATCGCGGCCATGCCTTCAACAACCTATAACAACGCTACCTTTCAAAGGTAGACCAGGAGATCCCCATGTCGGCTTCCAAGAGTGCTGCACGCCTGCTTAATCATAACGGTCACGCCATCGAGGCGGGAACCAACCTGTTGAAAGCATTGGCCAATGAGAAACGGTTGCAGATTTTGTGCTTGCTCGCAGGTAAGGAACTTTCGGTAACACAGATTAATCAGCAGCTGGCACTGAGTCAGTCCGCGCTTTCGCAGCATTTGGCAATTTTACGGCGTGACCAACTGGTGAATACCCGGCGGGAATCACAAACGATTTATTATTCGCTCAGCAGTGATAGCGCCAAGGCCATCATCATGACCTTGGCAGACCATTTTGCTGCTTGATAGGCAGCAGCAAATCGTACTTAACGACGATGCCAACCTGTGGCTTCCAGCATGCTTAGTCCTTTAAGCACGGCATTTTCTACGCCGCTGGCCATCGCCAGGCCAAACTTGCGGCCAACTGTCTTGGGGGGCTCGAGTTTTACCCGATAAACGTGGGCTTTTGCGATACGCTCCATCAAATACGCTTCGCTGGTGCCGACACTATCGACCAGCTTGCGATCCAATGCTTCACTGCCGTACCAGATCTCCCCCGTCGCCAAGGCATCGATATCCATATCGGGGCGACGCTCGCCAACGTAACGCTTGAATAATTGATGCGTATTCTCAAGATCTTCGAGGAATTTTTCACGCCCTTCGTCGGTATTTTCACCCAACAGGGTCAATGTTCGCTTGTATTTACCGGCGGTTAAAAGCTCAACGTCGACATCGTGGCGCTTGAGCAAGCGATGGATGTTAGGAATCTGAGCGACCACGCCAATTGACCCCACCACGGCAAAAGGCGCTGCTTTAATATGATGCGCGGTACACGCCATCAGGTAGCCGCCACTCGCCGCCACCTTGTCCACGCACACAGTCGTCGTAAGCCCTGCCTCTCTCAAACGATCCAACTGGGCAGCAGCTAGACCATAGGCGTGAACCAGCCCACCGGGCGACTCAAGACAGATCACCACTTCATCATCAGGTTTGGCGACCTCGATAAGCGCTGAGATTTCCTGGGCAAAATGCTCGGTGGCCGAGGCTTTCATATCGCCCTTGAATGTCAGCACCCACACATTGGGCGTCTCAGTTTCGCCCTTTTCTTTACGCCGATGCTTGTCCTCACGACGGAAAGTCTTGAGCAGCTTTTTGCGAATACCGGCAGGCGTCGCCGCGAGCCGCAGGCGACGAGCGCGGCTACGGCGACGCTCGTGCAGGGGTTCTACGTGCAGGGTTAAATCGCGCTCCCCTTCTGCCTTGGCACGTGCAATAAGCAATACACCGATGCCGATAACAGCGACGATAATGCAGGCTTGTACGATAAACGTACCTATCTCTACGACCCATTCGTTCACGTGCGTCTCCTTGATTGATGTGCATCAAGCTGCCACCGTTGACCGCTGCATGAAAACGGCGCTTGATATGAAACATATGTTTGAAATATTCTCTCGCCCCAAGGTGGCCAATGGTACGATGTCGCTTCACATTGCACGCCATTTCATCCCATTATTCATTCCATCTGGTTTTTTAACGGAACGCTATTATGTCAACCAACACCCTCGAAAAGTTGCAAGCTCGCTTTGACCCAAAAGCCGCTCAGGGGATGCATGAGATTTTCCAGTTTCATTTTTCTGATGCGGGCAGTCACTATCTGGATATCCAGGATGGCAACCTCGATATTCAAGAGGGTGAGCACGACGACCCGTCGGTCAGCCTGAGCATGAGCACCGATACGCTGAAAGGCATCATGAATGGTGACATCAATGGCATGACCGCATTCATGACCGGCAAACTCAAGGCAACGGGTAACGTGATGCTGGCCACCAAGTTGACGAGCCTCTTTCCCGGCGAATAAGCCGACGGCTCCCCACCCTTTTCATCGCCAATGGTTTAAATGGGTTTCGATCAGCTCGCGAGAGATCGAATAGGTCGGCGGTAGCGTAGGCAGTTGGCGGGGGGAAAACCACGCTGCATCACTGATTTCCACCCCGTCAATGCGAATCCGCCGTGTGGTCGCCTCGGCAAAAAAACCCAGCATTAGTGAATGGGGAAATGGCCACGCCTGGCTTTGGTAATAGCGTAACTGGCTTACGTGGACGCCCACCTCTTCAAAAATTTCTCGATGTACGGCCTCTTCAGCGGATTCTCCCGGTTCAATAAACCCCGCCAGAGTTGAATAGCGGCCAGGCGGAAAACGCGGGCTGCGTGCCAGCAGCATCGCCTCGCCACTGGTCACCAGCGTGATAATGCAGGGCGAGATGCGTGGGTAGTTACGGTGACCGCAGGCGTGGCAATGCATCGCAAATTCAGTGGAGAGCTTTGTTGCTTCTGCACCACAGCGACCACAAAAGCGATGATTTTCCAGCCACGCTCCCACTTGCAGGGCGGTGGATAACAGCGAATACCAGTGGGTCGGCAACTCACCCATCCATTGCCGCCCGTCTATCCATCCTTCGCCCGGCGATGAGGCTAACTGCAGCGCAACAGGCTCTTCCTCCCAGTAGCAAAGCGGCTGCATTTCTTGAGTCCACTTTTGCCAGGGGTGGAGAGGGGTCAATGCCTCGCGATCTAGTGTCGACTCGGCAGGCGCAAGACGACTGCGTGAAAGGTAAATAACACGCCCTTCCCGTGCTTCATGGGGTATTTCTCGTCTAAGCATTGCCCGGCATATCCTCGAACCAGCGAAGCTGGTGCGTTTCACATTTCGCCAAGTGCGCTTGCCGCTCTTCCTGGCTTGGCGCAATGACCCGAAGCTGCCCAGGCGATAATGACATGCGCTGAACCGACAGCCCCGCCTCGGACGGAGTATCGCTACGCTGCTCTTGGTTGACCTCAGCATCCAGCGTGAGCGCCGTCTGCCCACCGGTCATGGCAAGATAGACATCAGCCAGGATCTCGGCGTCCAGCAAGGCGCCGTGCAGTACGCGATGACCGTTATCGATATCATACCGCTTGCATAGCGCATCAAGACTATTGCGCTGGCCCGGGTGCATCTTTCGGGCCATCACCAGGGTGTCAAGAATACGGCAATGATCACCGACAGGGCCGAGCGGTTGCCCACGACCCTTCAGCATTTTTAATTCGTGATCAATGAACCCCACATCGAAGGGGGCGTTATGAATGACCAACTCGGCCCCTTCTATAAAGGCCCAGAAATCGTCGGCAACCTGGGCAAACACCGGTTCGTTGGCAACTTTGGCATCATCAATCCCGTGTACTGCGACTACCTCAGCGTCGATGTGACGCTCGGGATTGATATATTGATGGTAGGTACGGCCGGTAAAACGCCGATTGACCATTTCCACGGCACCGATTTCTACCAGCCGATGACCTTCCCTGGGATCAATACCTGTGGTTTCCGTATCCAGAATGACTTGGCGCATCATGGTCTCCTATGCGTTTTTTACTGCTTCATCGATTGCCTGGTTGGCAAGGGCATCAGCTCGTTCATTGCCGGGATGACCGCTATGCCCTTTTACCCAGTGCCACTCAACTTGATGACGCTGGGCTTCAGCATCAAGCTCTTTCCACAGTTCGGCATTTTTGACCGGCTGTTTAGCAGCGGTTTTCCATTGGCGTTTACGCCAGTTATGTATCCACTGCGTGATACCCTGACGGACGTATTGGGAATCCGTCCAGATCGCCACCTGACAAGGGGTATTCAATGTACGCAGTGCCATGATGGCCGCCATTAATTCCATGCGGTTATTGGTCGTTTGTGCTTCATACCCATAAAGGGTTTTCTCATGCTGCCCACTTGCCAGCACAACGCCCCATCCGCCGGGGCCGGGGTTCCCACGGCAGGCTCCATCGGTATACACGGTTACCCGGGGTAACCGTCCAGTGTCAGTCACGTTGTGTGCGTCCTTAAATCCATAATGTTTGAGCTTGGGGTCTGTAGACTGGATAACGGCGGTTAATGACCATGGGTACGCGTCGCCCCCAGGGAATTCGCGGCAACCGGCGCTTTCAGACCAAATTTAATGCGTTGTTTGGGTGCATGGCGTTGGCGGCGTTTGGCCAGCACCATGTAGCTTTCCCCCAGAGGACAGTTATAGCGCCGACCCAGTGACTCCCAGTGCTCGACGCAACGCCCTCCCGGCCAGCTTCTAAAGCAGCAGTAGTCTACTCGCTCCACCTCAAAGTCGACAAATGCCAGCCAGTCACCCATCCGGCTGGCCGTTCGCCATTGCCCGTTCCAGGGGTATTGCCCCTGGCGCTTGCGCCACTGTTTGACCACACCGCTGACCCCCATAGGGTTAAACCCGAACAGTACCAGTAGGCCACTATCTGAGGTAACGCGTGCGGCTTCTTGAAGCGCATGATGGGCATCCGGCAAATGCTCAAGCCAATGGTGAAGCACGACGACATCCAGACAGCTGTCCGGTAGTGCGAGCCTGTCGGGCGGACAAATTAACGTCTGGTCGCTGGAGGCGCTCGTGCGTGTAGGTGCCCACTCCAGGCGATGGGCAATGCCGGACATCGACATCAGTGCTGGCCCCATTCCCATCTCGAGGCTATGACCACCGGAACGGGAATCAACCAGGGGCCCGAGGCAGGCGCGTTGGGAATCCCACAATGATTTACCTGCCTCCGACTCCCAGTAGGTGCGGCTTGTAAATAGCGTGTGGGCGAGTGTCTCTGCCGCCGTTGAATTTGACATGTACCGCTCAACCCTCCACAGTAACTGCTTTTTGACGTCTTGCATCATGAAAAAGCTATTAATCATGAGCGCTAATCCATCGTTAAAGGATCTCGCCTATGCTGAGCGTGACACCGATTCCCGCCCTTAGCGACAACTATATTTGGCTGCTCCGACAGGATACCAGTCAAGAGGTGTGCGTGGTGGATCCTGGTGAAGCGTTGCCGGTTATCGAGTTTCTTGAACGCGAGTCGTTGTCACTCGGCACTGTCCTGGTCACTCATCATCATCCTGATCATACTGATGGGCTGGGAGAATTAATCAGGCGCTATGCCCCCCGGGTAATAGGCCCGGACAATCCCTCTATCGAGGGGGTCGACGAGCGGGTCAGTGATGGCGATGAAATTCGCGTCATGGGCCGCCTGTTCGAGGTCATCGAGACGCCTGGGCATACGTTAGACCATATCAGTTATTTTACACCAGGGATTCCCCCGTTATTGTTCTGCGGCGACACCCTGTTTTGTGCCGGTTGTGGCCGCCTTTTTGAAGGGACCCCTGAGCAGATGCACAAGGCATTGAAACGCTTTGCTGCCCTGCCGGAAGAAACATTTGTGTTTGCTGCTCACGAATACACGTTGGCCAACCTTCGCTTTGCCAGCGAAGCAGACCCGGAAAATGAAGACGTCAAACACGCCTTAACGGAGTGTGAGAAGGCACGGGCACTAGACCGCCCCACCTTACCCAGCACGATAGGACGCGAGCTGAAAATCAACCCCTACTTGCGTGTCGATACGGAAAGTGTCCGCGGCGCCGCAAGCAAGCAGGGCGCTATTGATAATGATCTCGCAACGTTCACCACTCTGCGTGAGTGGAAGAATCGTTTCTAAACGCTATCGCAACGACGTAAACCACTATGACCTATCGCACGATTCGCCAACGCCTTTTATTGGGCGCCGGCAGTACCGTGATCATGAGCCTGTTACTGGCAGCTGCCGCTAACTCTCAGGCATCCGCTATCCAATACGACCCTTCTCAGCGGTCTGCCTCCGATTCACGGAATGCCTCTGCGTCCGATCATCCCACAGCGTCTCATGTACATTTCTGGGAAGAGCTGATGCTGGAGCCTCAGGATGCCTGGAGCAAACTGCGTGACAGCTTCCAGTGGCGCGAGCAGTCACTGTCTGCCAAGGCACAGGCACGTGTCGATGAATGGATAGACCACTACCGCTCAAGCCCTGAAAATATTGCTGAAATCACCGGTCGTGCAAGTCCATGGCTTGCCTGGATCACTCAGCAGATAAGTGATCGCAACCTGCCGGGAGAATTAGCACTTATACCCTTCGTTGAAAGCTCTTTTGACCCCAATGCGCGAAGTCATCGGGGCGCTGCTGGCCTATGGCAATTTATGCCTGGCACCGGTGACGCTTTAGGGCTTGTACGCAACGGCCATTACGACGGCAGGCTCGACGTTGTCACCTCGACTAACGCCGCGCTGGACTACCTCGAAATGCAGGCCGACCAGTGGTATGAAGGGGACCTGCAGCTTTCTCTTGCCGCCTACAATGCAGGCGCCGGGACAGTCAATAAAGCCAAACAACGCGCCGAAAACCAAGGCTTGCAAGGCAGCTATTGGGATCTGAACCTGCCCCAGGAAACCATGCAATACCTGCCCAAGCTGCTTGCTATTGCCAAGATTATCGATGATCCGGAACGCTACAATGTCAGCTTGCCGGATATTCATACAGAGCCGGCCTTCGCCAAGGTAAAGCTCGAGCATTCGGTTACCCTGTCTGAAGCGTCAAAGTTGCTTCGGATAGATAAATCGGCGCTGGCTGAACTCAACCCCGGTCTCCTCAATGGTGCGCTCAACCCATCAAGTTCTCAAACGCTGCTGGTACCTGAAGACGTGGATCATGACGTTCTCGCAGAGCTGTCAAACGGTGCAAATGAGCGCCAGGCCATAGCCAGCGCCAATACGCCCGACACTTACCGCGTGGAAAGCGGCGATAGCCTATCAGTGATAGCGAGTCGCTATAATCTGAGCGCTCAAGAGTTGATGCGGTTAAATGAGATTGAACGTCCAGAAGCTTTACAAGCAGGCCAACTCCTGACACTTTCAGGACGTTGAGACTCATCGCCTTGTTGATAGGGAAATTGCCCCATGCGCTGTGGCGTTATTCTGCGTCCTGTTTTATGCCTTGCCCGTAACGCGCTGCTTGCGGCATCACTCCTGGCCAGCACTCATGCCAGCAGTGATGCCCGCGTGACAGAGTCCACCGCCACGGATGGCTCGGCACCTGTCGAAACCCGCCATGCGATGTCGCTTTATGACGCGCCTGCCCTCGCTGAGGATTTTGCGCACTTTTCCCACGTGAATCCCGACGCGCCCAAAGGCGGGAGTATCAAGCATACGGCGGTGGGAAGCAGTTTTGATTCGACAAACCCCTTCATTATTCGCGGCACACCAGCGGCGGGAATATTTCAGATCTACGACACCTTAATGGCAAGCAATCCTAATGAGCCTTTCAGTCTTTATGGTTTGCTTGCAGAAGGTGTGCGTCTTGACCCCGATCGTGAATGGATTGAATTCGACCTTCGCCCTGAAGCTCGCTTCCAGGACGGTGAGCCGGTCACGGCCGACGATGTCGTCTTTTCGCTGAACCTGCTTCGTGACGAAGGCAACCCTTTCTATAGCAGCTACTATGCAGGGGTTGAGCAAGCCGTTGCCCTCAATGACCACCTGGTTCGTTTCACGCTTAGCGACAGTGAGTCACGAGAGTTACCGCTTATCGTCGCCCAATTCCCCGTGCTGCCGAAGCATTACTGGGAACAGCATGATTTCACCGCCCCGACATTGGCGGCGCATCCCGGGTCTGGCCCGTATAAAATTGGCGAAGTGGATCCTGGGCGACGGATTGTCTATCAGCGCGACGACGATTATTGGGCAAAGGACCTGCCGGTCAACGTGGGCCGATACAACATTGACCGGGTGATCTATGATTATTACCGGGATCGGGATATTGCCTGGGAAGCTTTTAAGGCCGGACTGACGGATTTTCGCACTGACGCGCGCGCCGCTACCTGGGCGATTGGCTACGATTTTCCCGCTTATGAGGAAGGGCTTGTCAAGCGTATCACGGTCCCCGATGTTAACCCCTCCATGATGCAGGCGTTCGTGTTCAATCTGCGCAAGGAAAAGTTCCAGGATCCGCGCGTTCGTGAAGCGCTGAGCCTGACCTTTGATTTTCCATGGCTGAACACCAATATTTTTTACGATACCTATCAGCGGACGCAAAGCTTCTTTGAAAACTCCGAAATGGAAGCCCAGGGCCTACCGAGCGACGAACAGCTTGCATTACTCGAACCCCATCGCGAGGAGCTGATGGAGTCCCACCAGTCAAAGCGGTTGTTCACGGAACCACTGCCTATCGACCATCCTCACGACCTCCGCGAACGGCTTCGCCTGGCCCTGGACCTGCTTCGCGAGGCAGGTTATCGGGTGGAAGACGGCGTTCTGGTCCATGAGGATACCCAGCAGCCGCTAAGCCTGGAAGTATTGCTATACGATTCAGGGCTTGAGCGCGTGGTACAGCCTATGTTGCGCAACATGGCCCGCCTGGGTGTGCAAACCTCGATGCGTATCGTCGATATCAATCAGTACCTCAATCGTCAGCGCAATTTTGATTTTGATATGGTAATCAGCCATTTCCCCCAGTCCAATAACCCAGGCAATGAGCAGCGTGACTTCTGGACCAGCCAAGCAGCTGACTCGCCACAGAGTCGCAATCGCATGGGCCTTGCGCATCCGGCTATCGACGATCTGGTGGAAAAGCTGATCCGAGCAGAAGACCGCGAAGAGCTTAATACCATTACCCGGGCGCTGGACCGTGTCCTGCGCTGGGGGTTTTATGTCATTCCCCACTATCATTCAGGTGAGACACGGATCGCCATATGGGATAAATTCGGTTATCCCGACCCCTTCCCCGAATACGCCATGGATTTAGACGCCTGGTGGGTGGTCCCCGAACGTGAAGCCGCTTTACAGCGCCGGTCACGCCGCTGACCTCGGCTTATTCTTGATGAACCATGGAGAGTTCTGTGGCACGTTACACCCTACGCCGACTGTTGTTGATGATTCCGACGCTTGTCGGGATCATGCTGCTCAATTTCATTATCGTGCAGGCCGCGCCTGGTGGCCCGATCGATCAAATGCTGGCACGCTTTGAAGGCGCCGATGCAATGGCCAGTACGCGCCTGGATATGGGGGGTGCCGATGTACAGGTCAACGACGAGTCCCGCGGTGCCAGGGGAATCGACCCTCGCTTTATTGAGCAACTGGAACAGCAGTTTGGCTTTGATAAACCGGCCCATGAACGTTTCATCGGCATGATGGCGGATTATCTCACCTTCGATTTCGGCACCAGCTTTTTTCGCGACCGGCCGGTAATCGATTTGATGATAGAGCGTTTGCCGGTATCTATCTCGCTGGGGCTTTGGACGACCTTGCTGGTCTACCTCATCTCGATTCCGCTAGGCATACGGAAGGCCCTGCGCCACGGCTCACGATTTGACGTCTGGACATCCGGGCTGGTCATCGTCGGTTACGCCATCCCGGGGTTTTTATTCGCCATCTTGCTGATTGTGCTATTTGCCGGCGGCACCTACCTGGACTGGTTTCCACTCAGGGGGCTCACTTCCCCTTATTTCGACCAGCTTTCCACCTGGGGTAAGGTCAAGGATTATTTCTGGCATATCACGCTTCCTGTATTGGCTGCATCGATTGGCAGTTTCGCCACGCTCACCATGCTGACCAAGAACAGCTTTCTGGATGAAATCCACAAGCAATACGTGCTGACAGCCCGGGCCAAGGGCGCCGATGAGCAGCGCATTCTTTATGGACACGTGTTTCGTAATGCCATGCTGATCATTATTGCCGGCCTGCCCTCAGCCTTGATTGGTATCTTCTTTACTGGCTCGTTACTGATTGAGGTGATTTTCTCTCTTGATGGGCTGGGCCTGCTGGGGTTTGAAGCGGTCATGCAGCGAGACTATCCCGTCATTTTCGGTACGCTGTTTCTCTATACGGTCATCGGGTTGCTGCTGAAACTGCTGTCAGATCTCACCTATGTGTGGGTTGACCCGCGCATCGACTTTGCCACCCGGGAGTCGTGACCATGACTGTTTCTACGTCTCGATTTTCACCCATTACCCGGCGCCGCTTTGCCGCATTCAGGTCGAACCGCCGCGCCTGGGTATCATTATGGGTGTTTGGTGTCGTGTTTGTGTTGAGCCTTTTTGCCGAACTGATTGCCAACGATAAACCGATCATCATGCAATACGATGGTCAGTGGTATGTTCCACTGCTGGTCGACTACCCCGAAACGGAATTTGACGGCTTCTTGCCTACACGAACCGATTACCTGGACCCCTTTGTCCAGCAGCAGATCGAGAACAACGGTTGGGCGTTGTGGCCCCTGATTCCGTTTTCTTACCAGACCCTGGATATGCAGATGACCCGCCCGTCGCCTGCCCCGCCAGATGGTCGCCACTGGCTGGGCACAGATGACCAGGGACGGGATGTGCTTGCGCGTGTGATTTATGGCTTTCGTCTTTCGGTCGCGTTTGCCCTGGTATTAACGGCTGGATCATTGGTACTAGGCGTGCTTGCGGGGGGTGTCCAGGGCTATTTTGGCGGCAAGACGGACCTTGTCGGCCAGCGCATTACCGAAATATGGTCAGGACTCCCAGTACTGTTTCTGCTGATCATTCTCGCCAGTTTCGTGCAGCCCGGTTTCTGGTGGCTGCTGGGTATCATGCTGCTGTTTTCCTGGCTTGGGCTGGTGGACATCGTTCGCGCCGAATTCCTGCGTGCACGTAACCTAGAGTACGTTCGCGCGGCCAAAGCCATGGGGCTGCCGTCGCGTCTGATCATGTGGCGGCACGTGCTGCCCAATGCCATGGTGGCCACCCTGACGTTCATCCCTTTCCTGTTTACCGGGGCCATTGGCACCTTGACCGCGTTGGATTTTCTGGGGTTTGGACTACCACCGGGAGCGCCTTCACTGGGCGAGCTTGCCGCTCAGGGCAAAAACAACCTGCACGCACCCTGGCTGGGCATCACCGCCTTCATGACCCTGGCCATTATGCTTTCGCTGCTGGTGTTTATCGGCGAAGGCCTACGTGACGCCTTTGACCCCCGCCACGTTCAGCAGCTACCAACGCCTGCTAAGGAAACGCCCCATGCCTGAGCCGCTACTTTGCGTCGACAACCTGACCATCGCCTTTGATGGTAGCACCGTGGTCGAGTCACTGAGTTTGGAGCTACATGCAGGCGAGACGCTGGCCATTGTGGGCGAATCCGGCTCAGGCAAATCGGTATCGGCGCTCGGATTGATGAATCTGTTGCCGGCCAATGCCAGGGTAAGCGGCGAACGACGTCTGAACGGTACCCCGCTTAACTCACTTGGCAATGCCGAGTGGAACGCCCTGCGCGGCAATACGGTAGGCGTTGTCTTCCAGGAGCCAATGACATCGCTCAACCCACTACACCGGATTGGTAAGCAGATTGGCGAATCCCTGCGCCTGCACCAGGGGCTTCGTGGAAAAGCCGCCCGAGCAAGGGCCAAAAACCTGCTTGAACAAGTGAAACTGCCGCGTGCTGAAGAACTGCTCGATGCATGGCCTCACCAGCTATCCGGGGGGCAGCGTCAACGGGTTATGATCGCAATGGCGATTGCCAATAACCCATCGCTGTTGATCGCCGACGAGCCCACCACCGCACTGGACGTCACCGTTCAACAGGAAATTCTGGCCCTGCTCAAAGAGCTGCGCGACCAGCACGGCATGGGGCTGCTGTTGATCAGTCACGACCTTAACCTGGTACGCCGTCATGCAGACCGTGTGTGCGTCATGTATCAGGGTAAAATCCAGGAGTCTGGCCCCGTCGAGCAGGTGTTTGAGCGGCCACAAAGCGATTATACCCAGCGACTGCTGGCCGCCGAGCCGGAAGGCAGGCCATCGCCTGTTGCCGAACTTTCGCCGTTACTGACTGTCAGACAATTGAGCGTAAGCTTTAAACGTCCCAAACCCGGATTGTTCAAGCGTCAACCGCCTGCCTTTGAAGCGGTCAAAGCCACTGACCTCACCGTCGCACCAGGCGAAACCTTGGGTATTGTGGGTGAGTCAGGTTCGGGCAAAACCACCCTCGCCTCCGCTATTATGCGGATGGTGACCAGCCAGGGCGATATCACCCTGGGTGATGTCCCCTTGAGCAAGCTGACGGGTAACGACTTGCGCCGTCAGCGGCACCGGCTACAGATGGTTTTCCAGGATCCCTATGGCGCACTGTCACCGCGTATGCCGGTATTCGATATCGTCAGCGAAGGTTTGCGGTTTCACTACCCGCACCTGTCTGATGCGGAAGTCACCGAGCGCGTCCATCAAACGCTGAGAGAAGTTGGCCTGCCGGAAAGCTGTGCAGCGCGGTACCCGCATGAATTTTCCGGTGGTCAGCGCCAACGGATCGCCGTCGCGCGAGCCATTATCCTGGAGCCTGAGCTGCTGGTGCTGGATGAACCGACGTCAGCACTGGACCGCACCGTTCAAAAGCAGCTGGTGACACTGCTGAGGGACCTCCAGGCACGGCGCCAGCTCAGCTATCTGTTTATCAGCCATGACCTCGCCGTGGTGCGCGCGATGGCCCATCGCATCATGGTGCTGAAAGATGGCGACGTCGTCGAGCAAGGATCCTGTCTGGATGTACTGGCCTCTCCCCAGCATCCTTATACCCAATCGCTTATAGCGGCGGCGTATCTGAAAGATTTCGTGGGCTGATTTGCTGCCTGTTCAAGAATATCTCGAGTTTGCCTAAAGACCAGGCAAAAAAGATAACGGTATAAAATGATAGTAAAATGAAACGCGCCTGAGCCATATCGGTGTGCGTAAGCTCAGGGCGTTCGTGGGCAATTAAAAGCTGGCGATTTCTTCCGGGGTCAGTTCACGCCATTCGCCTGGCGCAAGGGCATCAGTCAGCTCAATATCGCCAATGGAACGTCGATGCAGCGCATCTACGTGATTGCCTAACGCTACAAACATGCGCTTGACCTGATGATAGCGGCCTTCCGTGATGGTCAACTCGGCCTGGCGCGGTGATATAAAACGCAGCGTTGCTGGCTGGGTCGGCGTTTCTTCACCATCGAGCATGATGCCTTCTGCCACCTGGTTGATGGCCCACTCGGCCATATCACCTTCCATGGGCTCGGCAAGCTCAGCCACATACACCTTGGCGCAGCGATGGCGCGGTGACGTCACACGATGCGACCACTGGCCATCGTCGGTAAGCAGCAATAGACCCGTAGTATCGACATCAAGACGACCGACCGGTTGTAATCGCTCCGCCTTGGGAAGGTCAATCAGGTCGATGACCCTGGGGTAAAGCCCTCGCCTAGCGGTGCACTCCACATCGGCAGGCTTGTTCAGCATGATATAGCGTAGCCCTACCAGCGCCAGACGCGCGCCGTTAAGCAGCACCACGTCTTCTTGCGTATCAATATGCGTTGCTGCCTGCTTGATCGGCTCGCCGTTCAAGGTAACCTCACCGTTTTTTAGCGCGCGCTTAGCCAGGCTGCGCGTTAACGGGGTCGTTTCACTTAAAAAGCGATCAAGACGCATTATTGGCCGACTCCTGGGAGTAATGAAAATCGATCGGCGTCTTGCCAGGCAGGAAATTTTTCTCGAAAAGCATCTAGATCCGTTTTATTGAGGCATCCCGTTTCCACAAACGGCGTATGCGCTGAATGGTCGATAAGTGGCTCGCCTTTGAAATCAACCAGCATGGAGTCGCCGCTGTACGCCAGGCCTTTGGCATCTTCGCCCACGCGATTGACGCCAATCACGTAGGTCAGGTTTTCAATCGCCCGGGCCTGAAGCAAGGTGCGCCAGGGTTGACGGCGAGGTGCGGGCCAGTTGGCCACGCACAGCAGCGCATCATACTCGAAATGTTCGCCTTGTGCCGGTTGCTGGCGCAGCCAAACCGGAAATCTCAAGTCGTAGCAGACCGTGAGCAGTATTTTGAAACCGTTCAATTCGACAATTTCACGACGCTCCCCCATGTCATAACGCTCATGTTCACCGGCCATGCGAAACAGGTGTCGCTTGTCGTAATAGGTCAGCTCCCCATCCGGCATGGCCCAGATCAGCCGGTTGTAGAACTCACCCTCATGCTGGATGGCCACACTCCCGGTCATGACGCACTGACGTGACCGGGCCTGATGCTTCATCCAGGCAACACTTTGGCTTTCGTCCATGGGCTGTGCCATCTCACGGGAGTTCATCGTAAACCCGGTGGCAAACATTTCGGGCAATACGATCAGATCAGTTTCCCGGTTATCTAGATCACCCAGCAGCTTCTCAAGGTGGGTGTGGTTGGCTTCCGGGTTTTCCCAGCGCAGATCGCACTGCACCAGGCTGGTTCTGAGTTGGCTCATCGAATCACTCCTTTACGCCGTTCATGTTGTCGCGTTTGTGTTAGATTAGCATTTTTAAATAATGAGGCTGCTATGCATCCCACTCCACCACGCGATCCCGAAGCCGTCAAAGGGGTCACCTTTGGTTTGACGGCCTATACCATGTGGGGATGCTTCCCGCTTTTTTTTGCGCTGTTTGATGGCGTACCGGCGGTCGAGATACTGGTTCACCGCATTTTGTGGTCATGTCTTTTCCTGGTGGGCCTTATTACCCTCCTACGCCGCTGGCCGCCGGTTGTCGCCGCCCTGGTGGAGCCCAGGCGTCTCGGCCGTGTTCTCGCCTGCGCCTTGCTGATTGGGTTCAATTGGGGAATGTATATCTACGCGGTTGAAACCCGCCAAGTATTACAGGCCAGTTTAGGTTATTTTTTAACCCCGCTGGTCAATGTGGCGCTGGGCATGCTGGTACTGCGTGAAGTGATGGCACGGTTGCAACTGGTGGCACTGGGGTTGGCCAGCCTGGCGATCGCCATTCAGTTTTTAATGCTGGGGGAATTGCCATGGATCAGTCTACTGCTGGCACTGAGCTTTGGAAGTTATGGCCTGTTTCGCAAACAGGTCCCGCTTGATGGCCTGTCGGGGCTTTTTGTTGAGACGTTGTTGCTATTCCCCGTTGCGCTGATCGCATTGGCAGGCTTTAGTTGGAAAGGAACATCCCACTTTTTAGGCGACACCCAGACAACGGCCCTGTTGATCGCCAGCGGGGTCATTACGGCCCTCCCGCTCATGGCTTTTGCGGGCGCTGCGAGGCGTTTGCGCCTCGCGACGCTTGGGTTTCTGATGTACATCAACCCCAGTATCCAGTTTTTAATCGCCCTGGCTGTTTTTGGAGAACCTCTCAGCCCTATCCAGTTGGTGACGTTTATCATGATCTGGACAGGGCTGGCACTTTACTCTTGGTCTGCCTGGCAATCACGTCCCGGCGAACTGTCGGCCAGGTAGCGCGGGCACATCGTCTTGATGGTCCAGAGCCTGAGAAACCGGTTCGCGCTCTGGCTGATAGCCGATACGGAAACCACCCCAGTGTCGGCCATTGATATAGATGGGTACTGACAGGTCATGCATGATCTCGCCCGTATCACGCTTATAGGTTTGCAGTAGCAGTGGCTTTTCGTGTGCACCACAGCGGCGCCCCGTCGGGTCGTCGAAGATACGCTTGCTGCGACAGAATTTTAAGTCGTGTTCAAAGTCGCCAGTGGGCGCACGGCTCACGGCTTGATTGTGGGTGGGCACATAGCCTTTCTTATCGCAGGTAATCGCGTAGCTCAACTCAAGTTGGGTAAGTAACGGTTCCTGGATATCGGGCAGATATTTATCGGTAAAGTCATCGAACGACGTTCGATACAGCGGTGGCCGAGTATCGGGGATCTGCTGATAGCTGGGCTGGAACAACGCCGCTTCGCTTAATTCGCCGCGTTTGAGGGCGTTCTCAAACAGTTTGCCCAACCGGTCGGCGGCTTTCCGCGCCGCATGAAAAACTTGTTGATGACGACCGTTGAGCCGCTGTTGCGCCAGCTCGCCATCAACACCTTCTGCCGCTTCCATCAGCGCACGGGCCTGATTCGCCAGGTCGTGCATGTCGCGGTTGCCTTCATCAACGTCTGCTTCCAGCTCGTGCAAGGTATCGGCCACGGTCTGGCTATGCTGACGGGTATTATCGATGGCGTCCGCAACGCTGCTGATTTCACTTTGCACTTGATCAAATTCCTGGGTAATGGTGCCCAGACTGGTACCGACGTGCTGCATGTCAGCGGACCGGTGACTGATTCGACTCATCAGGCTCCCCATCGATGACACCACGTTTTGCCCGCTTTGATGCATATCCTTGACGAGCTCATCCACGCTTTGAGTGGCCGTCGAGGTCTTGTGAGCCAGGTTGCGAACCTCACCGGCCACGACAGCAAACCCTCGTCCGTGCTCGCCTGCCCGTGCGGCCTCAATGGAGGCATTGAGCGATAACAGGTGCGTTTGTTCGGCAATGTCTTCAATCATTGAGGTGACGTTGCGCACACGCTCGATCTTGTCGTTAAGCGCGGTCAGCATTTCCAGCGCTTGCTGGGACTGTTCGGACACATCGCTCATTTCCTGGATGATATCGGTGAGTGCTTCCTGATTGTGATGACTGGCTTCGCGGGCGCTTTCAGCGAGCGTGGCAACCTGAGAGGCGCTGGCACTGACCTGCATGATAGCCGTATTGATAGCCCCCATGCTGGCTGACGACTCCCGAGCCATTCTTTCCTGTTTAGTGAGACGCTGATCCATCAAATCTGCGTAGTGTGAAACTTCTGCCGAGGCGATCGCGGTGCTGCTGGCGCGCTTCATTAACCTAAACGCCATGGCGCGTAGCGACGCATAATCGGCCATTAACCGATTGACAGGTCGCCTGCTCTCCAACGACTGCTGATCTGCCTGGTATAGCGCTCCCCAGGCCATCAAAACACTCAGCCCCCCCGCAAGAGCCGCCAACCCCACCGCTACATATCCCCCAAATGTACTGAAAGACACTAGCCAACCCGCCAGTGCCAAGAGCACGATGGGAACCGCCCATTGAATGACACGCATAGTCAGTTCTCTTGTTATTAAAGTGGTAATGAGGCCCTAAGTCTTCCATTAGACTTATCGTAAGCTTACTAATTAATGAGGATTAAATAAGTAACACTTTGGGGGAAGGACGCCCCTCTGAAGATGAAATTACCGCAGGGTGCCGTAATTTGACTTATAACTTGTTAATATAATGACCTACATTCGCGTTAAGCTCTGACACAGCTTATCAATCCGAAGAATTGAGGCGGATCGCCCCGGGAGCCCATGCTAAAGCGCTACTTGCCCATTCTGTCCTGGCTGCCTTACTACCATAAGCGGTTACTGGGAGCAGATTTACTTGCCGGCTTGATTGTCACCGTCATGGTCATACCGCAGTCGCTTGCCTATGCCCTTCTCGCAGGACTTCCGGCCGTGGTGGGCCTTTACGCCAGTATTTTACCGCAGCTGGTATATACCCTGTTTGGTACCAGCCGTACCCTGGCTGTGGGCCCTGTGGCGATTATTGCGCTAATGACCGGGGCTGCCCTTTCATCGGTTGCCTCTCCAGGATCTGATGCCTACCTGGAAGCCGCCTTGGTGCTGTCGATGCTTTCGGGGGGCATGCTGGTCGCCATGGGGCTGCTGAAAATGGGCTTTTTTAGCAATTTCTTGAGCCACCCGGTCATTTCAGGTTTTCTAACGGCCTCAGGTATTCTGATTGCGGTCAGTCAGCTTGGCAGTCTGTTGGGGATCGAAAGCAGCGGTTTCACTCTGGTGGAGCGTTTGATGACGCTCATCCCCAACCTGGATGCCCTCAACGTGCCCACCTGCCTTTTGGGGCTTGGCACACTGGTGTTTTTGGTATGGCTTCGTCGACATGGGAAATCGACACTCAAGCGCCTGGGGCTACCCAATAGTGCTGCCGACCTGGTCGCCAAGGCAGGGCCGGTGATCGCCGTGGTTGCTACCACCCTTGCCACCTGGTACTGGGGGCTTGCTGATCAGGGCGTCAATGTCGTCGGCGACGTGCCGTCTGGGCTTCCCGCTTTCAGCCTGCCGTGGGCTGATGCCTCGTTATGGAAAGCGCTATTCATTCCGGCCTTGCTCATCAGCCTGGTCGGTTTTGTCGAGTCGGTGTCGATGGGGCAGATGCTGGCGGCCAAACGGCGCCAGCGCATTTCCCCCAATCAGGAATTGATTGGCCTGGGCGCAACCAACCTGGCCGCGGCCGTTACCCATGGCATGCCGGTGACCGGCGGCCTGTCACGCACGGTGATTAACTTTGATGCGGGCGCTCAGACGCCAGCTGCCGGTGCTTTTGCCGCGCTGGGCATTGCGCTGGTGACGATGGCGTTTACGGGATGGCTTTACTACCTGCCAATTGCCACCCTGGCAGCGACGATTACCGTGTCTATCCTGACCCTGGTGGATATCCCCATGCTGCGCCAGACGTGGCGCTATTCCCGCAGTGATTTCTCAGCCATGGCGCTTACCATCATCCTGACGCTTGTCGAGGGAATCGAGGCGGGTATTCTGGGGGGCGTGACCCTTTCCATTGCACTTTATCTATATCGTACCAGTCGCCCGCACAGCGCGCTTGTCGGGCGCGTGCCTGGCACCGAACACTTCCGTAACATTACCCGTCACGATGTCGAGACTGTCAGCCGTGTCGCACTACTGCGAATTGATGAAAGCCTGTACTTCGCCAATGCGCGCTATCTGGAAGATACGCTGTATAACCTGGTGGCCAGCCGTCCCGAACTGGAACACGTGGTATTGATTTGCTCAGCCGTTAACCTGATTGATGCATCAGCACTGGAAAGCCTCGACGCCATCAATGCCCGCCTCAAGGACGCAAGTGTCAAACTGCACCTTTCAGAGGTAAAAGGCCCTGTGATGGATCAGCTCAAGAAAAGTGACTTTCTTGAGGCGCTCACCGGTCGCGTCTTTCTCAGTACTTACGCGGCATGGCGGGAATTCTCCCGGTAACACCTGCAAAAATGGTCTGCCTTTATTGGCCATGTTTCCTGATATAGTCCCGGGGGTCACGCGGGTAGTATCGTTCGGGCTGGCTTTCAAGGTGCGTAAAGTAGCGGGTATCTTTGTAAGGCATTTTCATGAATCCAGAGACCCCCAGACCTTCAATTTGGCTGACTGATGCGAGCATTTTCACCAGCAACGCACGAAATTCGCCCTCCCTGGAAGGGTCGAGAAGACGATAGTAGCTGTGAATCTTGAGGTGCTTGGGCAGCGCTTCAAAAATGATCATGCCGGTGTGATGAATCTCGTTAAGCTGTTTGAGCACCTGCATGATCGATTCTGGCAATGCTAATAGCTCTTCGGGATCGGGACCATCCTCGAAGTAGCTATGCTGACGAGTACGGTCCTCAAGTTCCGGAACGGCGCTCATTTCATAGCTGATCGCCATGCCGGGTTCGCAATCAAAAGCCTCTGACGCTGAACCCCGCTCCAGATGCAATGTTTGGCGGGCGTTAAACAGACAGCTCTTGAATACCCCTTGGCGATGGATCGCCCGCGCCAGGTGCACCATGTTATTGACCGCTTCGATAAACGCAGGCTTCAATGCCGGGTCGTGCAGGTTCAACGACGAATCGATATAGACCCCGTCGCGCTCCCAGCGTACCGCCAGACCGCCTACAACCGGGTACTTGCCCAGACGGCTCACCGAGGCCAGAAAGGCTTTTTCAGTTTCTCCCATCCCCTGCATGAACTGTTTGTAATAGCGATCCAGCTGCACATCGTTAACGTCGTTGAGGGTTTCAGGGGCATTGGCTTCACGCAGAAACGCCTTGCGAGAACTGTACACCACGGTGTCAATTTCCTGTTCAGCCGGACGCCCCCATACAGGTACCAGCGGTGATTGAACGCTACCCGGCAGGTCCAGCATCACCACACGAGCCATCCGGGGCATGGCGCGCAAAAAATAGTCACCCGCTTTGCGGCGTATTTGAGGATCTGGGTCGAGCATAGCGTCCAGCGTTCGGGCAAACTCCATGGGAAGCCCCAGCGAACTGGCAGGAATCGCGCGATGACCAAAGCGGCACGACTGGGCAGACGCCAAGGCATACAAGGTGCCCGCCACGCCCTGCTCGTCAAAGCGTGGCGACGAAAGTGCTCCATTGAGCTGTTCCTCGCCGATAAAATAGACATCGCCCAGTCGCGCATTGGTCTGTTGCAGGTTATCCGACATCAACTCCATCACATTAGCACCAACGAACTGCAATTGGGCATCGAGCTGGGCAAAGACGGATGAGCCCCAATCGATCAAGGCGATGGACTCGTCAGTCGGGTCAAAGACCAGATTGGAGGGTTTGATATCACCGTGGACGACAGGCCGCGCCTTGGGTCCGGACTCTCTGCGTAACGCCATGAGGATATCGGCTAACTGAGCGGCGATGCGGACGATCAGACGGGGTGACAGGCGCCCCTCCTTGAGCAATACCTGTTCAAGATTCAAGCCGGGCGCGCGCTCCATGACCAGAATCGATTGCCCCCGCGCGCGCTGGTAGGTAATCAACCTGGGAATGAGCGGGTGCGACACCTGCTCCAGCATGAACGCCTCTTCTTCAAGGCGTTCCTGGAGGTGAATAGGCAGGGTAATGCGCGAGAACTTGAAAACGTAGTGCGCCGTCGCTCCCTGGATCGGCGCACTACCGGCAAAAACGAAACCGTAGGCACCCTTACCGATCAGTTCGATGTCCCGGTATCCCAACTGGGAGAGCTGCTCCTGGCACAGCGCCACCCAGTCCTTGAGCTTGCGGGCATCGTGGTGGCTCAGCAGGTATACCGACTGCTCCTCGGGTATATAAAATTGCTGAAGGGGTGCCTGAGCCATGGGGTGCCTGCGTTATCCCAGATGCAACAACATGCTATCTGGGGCTTCCAGAAAGCCCTTCCAGGTATTACAGAAGCGCGCGATCGTACCGCCGTCGATAAAACGGTGATCCCCCGCCCAGGTAATCGTCATGATCGCACGCCGCTGGACCTCGCCCTGGTCATCAAAACGCGGCAACCACTGGGTTTTGCCAATCGCCACGATGGCGGCTTCCGGGGCATTAATGATCGGCGCCGCGTAGGTGCCGCCCAGCGCCCCAATGTTGGAAATGCTGATGGTGCCACCCTTGAGATCCGCCTGATCAACCCGCCCTTCTCTGGCCGCATGGGTTAAACGCCCAACTTCCCTGGCAATCTCCAGGAGCGTCAATCGCTCGACACCTTTGACATTGGGCACCAGCAAGCCAGCCTTGCTGTCCACGGCCATGCCGATATTGCAATGAGAGTAGTAGTGCAGCTCGTCGCCTGCTTGATTGAGCTGGGCATTGATAATCGGTGTTTGGGCAATCGCCAATGCCATCGCTTTCATGAAGAAAGGCATCAGCGTCAAGCGCTCCCCCTGGGCTTCTGCTACCGGTTTCAAGCGTTCCCGCATGGCGAGAAGCTGCGTCGCGTCGATTTCCTCACCGTAATGAAAATGCGGAATCGTGCTGGCCGATTCCACCATGCGCTTGGCCATCATCGCCCGCATACCACGCAGTGGCTCGACCCGGCTCACTTCACCACTCCCTCGTGATGAAGAAGCCATCGAAACGGTCTCTGCAGGTTGATCAAGATGCGCCAGGACGTCTTCTTTGAGGACTCGGCCGTCTTTGCCGCTTCCCGCGATATCCGTGAGCTGCAACTGATGCTCTCTGACCAGCCGTCTGACGGCGGGGCTTGCAGGCACTTTCCCCTGAGTAACAACCGATGGGGTTGAGGGTGACGGCTGAGTTTCCGCCTGTTTTTCAGCAGCCGGGGGCTGACTGGACGACGACGCTTCTGAGCTATCATTCAATACCTTTGCCTCATCAGCCTCTTCACCCTCAGCCTGGTAGGCATAAAGGGGGGCATGGACCTTGGCAATTTGCCCCTGATCGACATACAGTTTAGTGACCACGCCTGCCTCATGGGCGGTGATTTCCACCAGCGCCTTGTCGGTCATGACCTCGACAATAGGCTGATCTTCTTCAATCCGGTCGCCTTCAGCGACGCGCCATTCGACCACTTCACACTCGACGATACCTTCGCCGATATCCGGCAACATAAAATCGCTCATTGTTGTTCTCCTCTGGCGTCAAAAATTAACGCTTTCACGAATCGCTTCAAAGATTTTCAGGTGGTCGGGTAGATACTCTTTTTCCAGCACCAGCGGGAAAGGCGTATCCAGCCCGGTCACCCGTGCAATGGGCGATTCCAGGTAGAGAAAACAACGCGCCTGAATCGTCGCGGCAATTTCACCGGCGAAACCACCGGTCAACGGCGCTTCATGGCTGACCACTAACCGACCTGTCTTGAGAACGGACTCGGCGACCGTATCTGCATCCCAGGGCAATAGCGAGCGCAGGTCGATGACTTCGCAGTTAATGCCCTGCTCCTCTGCCAACTCCACCGCTTTGCCAATCACTTCCATCTGCGCGCCCCAACCGACCAGGGTAATATCGCTGCCTTCCTTGGTGATCTCGGCCTCGCCGATGGGAAGCTGGTAATCGTCTTCCGGTACCTCGCCGACTGACGCGCGGTAAAGCCGCTTGGGTTCTAGAAACAGCACCGGATCCGGGTCACGAATGGACGCCAGTAGTAGCCCCTTGGCCTGATAGGGGTTGCGGGGCACCACAACCTTTAACCCAGGTGTATGGGTGAAGTAGGCCTCGGGGGATTGTGAGTGATAAAGGCCACCGGAAATCCCACCGCCGTAAGGCGTCCGAATGGTCAGGCCGCCGACGTTAAACAAATCGCCCGAGCGATAGCGGAATTTGGCGGTTTCGTTAACGATTTGATCGAAGGCGGGAAAAATATAATCGGCAAACTGAATTTCAGCGACTGGAACCGATCCCTGAGCAGCCAAGCCATTGGCAAAGCCAATGATACCCTGCTCTACCAAAGGGGTATTAAAACAGCGGGCCTTGCCATATTTTTCCTGCAGGTGGCTGGTGGCACGAAAGACGCCGCCAAAAATCCCCACATCTTCACCAAAACAGATGACTTTTTCGTCTTCCGCCATGGCAATGTCGAGGGCGTTATTAATTGCCTGAAGCATATTCATTGTCGGCATTTTATTCGCCCCCCTGGGAGTCGGCATCGGTGCTCACACTCAGATCCAATGACTTGGCCCCACGCGGGTAAGCCTCCGGGTAGCGGCGGATATGCTGCTTGAGCTGGTCGAACTGCTGCTGCAACGCCGGGGTGACATCCGCATAGACATCGCTGATCAGGGAGTCCAGGGGCGGAGGCGAGCGCTTTTCGGCGCGCTTCATGGTGTCCAACACTTCACGACGCAGACGTTCCTGCTCGCTGGCCTCTTCGTCTTCGCTCCACCAGCCTTTGGCCAACAGCCACTTCTGCATGCGCAACAGTGGGTCTTTGATACGCCAGGCCTCTTCCTCATTTTTGGAACGATAACCCGACGGGTCATCGGAAGAGGAATGCGCGGCCAGCCGATACGTCATCGCTTCTATCAGCACGGGTTGATTGCGTTCAACGGCGATTTCACGAGCCTGTCGCGTGGCTTCATAGACCGCCAGTATGTCGTTGCCATCCACACGGATCACATGCATGTGATAACCAAAAGCCCGGGGGGCGATACCGTCGGCTGCAAACTGCTCTACCGCCGGCGTCGAAATCGCGTAGCCATTGTTGCGGCAGAAAAAGATCACCGGGACCTGGTGGACCGAGGCCATATTCAGCGCCGCATGAAAGTCGCCTTCAGAAGCCGCCCCTTCACCAAAGAACGTTAGGGTACAGTGCCCATCGCCCGCCATTTTCTGACCATAGGCATAGCCTGTCGCCTGGGGAATCTGGGTAGCAAGCGGCGAGGAAATGGTCATGTAGTGGAGCTTTCGCGACCCATAGTGAATCGGCATCTGGCGGCCTTTGCCATAGTCCAGCTCGTTGCCGAATAGCTGATTCATGAATTCATCAATGGAAAACCCGCGGTACATCAAGGCACCCTGCTCGCGATACTGCGCCATGATCATGTCGGCATCGTCGAGCGCCGCCGTGGCGCCTACCACGGCGGCTTCTTCGCCGGTGCATTGCATGTAGAAAGACAGCCGTCCCTGACGCTGGGCCGCCAACATACGCTCATCGAGAATACGCGTTGCCAGCATCGCATGATAAATGCGCCGGGCATGGTCTTTTTCAAGCGTCGGGGCATCAGCTTCGCTGTAGAGTTCGCCCTCGGGGCTCAGCAAACTGAAGGTGGGAATCGAAAATTCATCGCCTGTCAGGAAGACAGGCTGGTGTGCATGCTGTGTCATCATTATTGTCCTTGTCGTACCCCTTTTGAGGGCAGTGTTGTCGGTGATGACCTTTTATGCCAGTGGATTTATCTGACATTGGTCAACGCAACACCTGCGACAGTAACGCAGCTGAGACACTTTAGGGATTCGACTTAAGAGGTATAAAAGCGCGAACGTAGCCGTTCCTGAAGACGCTCGAACAGGCTATCGACGGTCAACGCCAGCAACGCGATGGTCAGCGCCCCCTGAATGATATAAGCCATGTTTCCGTTCACAATACCGGCAATGATGGGGTCACCCAGATTGCTCGCACCGACGGTGGCGCCGATCGCGGCGGTCGAGATATTGATGGTGATGGAGGTCCGAATGCCGGCCAGTATGACTGGGGCCGCCAGGGGCAACTCCACCTGACAAAGGGTTTGCCAGCCCGTCATGCCCATCGCGGCGGAGGCGCTTTTAACCTCTTTATCAACGCCCTGTATGCCGCCTAGTGTATTTCGAACGATGGGTAGCGCGCCATACAGCACCAGCGCAACAATGATCGGCAGTGTGCCAAAACCTAATGCCGGTACCGCCAGCGCCAGCACGGCAACCGGTGGAAAGGTCTGACCCAGTGAGGCGACTTGCGCCACCAGAGGTAAAAAATTACGTCCCCATTCCCTTGTCACGACAATCGCCGCCAACACGCCACTCGCCGTGGTAATCACGGCGGCCGCGCTGACCACAAGGAGGTGCTGCACCAACAGCGACGCTAAGCTGGCGCGTTGATAGACAACCTGACGGGCATCCGGCTCTATCACGCGTAGCACACCGTCAGCGTAAGGAAATCCCCAGACACACACCATTAAAAGCACCAGCCAGATAGCCGGCCACATCACCTGGTTAGCGCCGCGCGCCGTCAGCGAACGGCCCAAGGCATTATGACTCACGCACTTTTCCTTGTTCCGGTTGGGCTTCCTTGACGATTTTGCGCAGTGTGAGCTCGCCTACCGGCACGTCGTGTTGGTCCACGACGGTAAGCCGATCCGTATGGTCACGCAGCATCATGGAAAGCCCCTGGCGCAGGGAAAACGCCGCGGGAATTCTCGATTGAGCAGGTAATGTTGGTCCCATCGGGGCCATATGGTCCTTTACCCGGGTCAATGCCGCCTGCTTCAGCCCGCGCTCAAGTCCGCCGAGCAACGATTCCACAAACGGATCCTGCGGATGCTGAAGCAGTGCCAGTGGCGTGCCCTGCTGAACAATATGGCCTTCACGCATCACGACCAGATGATCCGCCAGCTTTAGCGCTTCATCCATGTCATGGGTAACAAACACCACCGTTTTATGCATCTTTGCCTGGAGCCTGGCAAGTTCATCCTGAAGCTTTTCACGGGTAATCGGATCCAGTGCGCCAAAGGGTTCATCCATCAGCAAAATATCAGGGTCAGCAGCCAGCGCCCGCGCCACCCCGACACGCTGCGCCTGCCCGCCCGACAGCTGATGAGGGTATTTATGGGCGAATTCATCTTTCGGCAAACCCAGCAGGTTCATCAGCTCGTCAACTTTTGCCTGAACCTCTGCGGCGGACCATTTAAGCAGGCGTGGAACGAGTCCAATATTGCGAGCCACCGTCCAGTGGGGAAATAATCCTGTGTGCTGAATCACATAGCCGATGCGACGCCGCAACTTGACCGGGTCATAGGCGGCAATCGGTTGACCATCCAATATGATGTCACCCTCGCTGTGCTCGATCAGACGGTTAATCATCCGTAAAGTGGTTGATTTACCACAGCCCGACGTACCCACAAGCGCACAAAACTTGCCTTTTGGGATGTGCAGCGAAATGTCATCCACTGCGACAGCGTCGCCAAAACGTTTGGAAACGTGGGCGAGTTCGATCATTGGGCTTCTCCAGGCGGCACGGTATTTTTCGGCCGGAGGATATCAGACAAGGCCCCCAGTCCGGCGTCTGCTATGAGCGCCAGTATCAGAATGGGCAATGCGCCCAGTAACACCATATCCATCGCTGCCTGCCCCAATCCCTGAAAAATAAAAGCCCCCAGGCCGCCCGCGCCAATCAAGGCAGCAACCGCCGTAAGGCCAATAGCTTGGACCGATGTGATTCTTATACCCTCAATCAGCACCGGCAAGGCCAGTGGCAAACGTACCTGCCAGAAGCGCTGGCTATTGCGCATCCCCATCCCGCGTGCCGCTTCCAATGTTTCAGGACTGACTTGCTCAAGGGCAATGTAGGTGTTTCGCACCATCGGCAGTAGACTGTAAGCGACCAGCGCCAGCAAAGCGGGTGCCCAGCCAATGCCACTGACTCCCAGTTGAGACAACAGCGGCCACTGAGCCGCCAGCCAAGCAAGGGGGCCCAGCATTAAACCGAACAGGGCGATACTCGGAATGGTCTGCAGGAAATTGAGCACCCCAAAGGCGACTTTCTGAAAGTTTGCATAGCGGCGCATCAGCATGGCAAGGGATAGACCCAATCCAATACTGATAGCCACGGCGACACTCACCAGCGATATATGTTGTCGCAAGGCGCGCCAGAATTCATCGTCCCGAGCGCGAAACTCCTGCCCCAACGCCAACGCCTCAAGCGCCCACATGGCACACAGCCACCAGACGATCGCGACGCCCAGAAGCATCAGGACAGTCCAACGCCGTGGCAGCGTTAAACGCAAGCGCAGCTCGATCCAGCACAGGAATAATAGAGATAGCATCAGCCAATAGGCCATCCCCATATTCAGTCGAGCTGGTGGCGCATCGCTACTGACCAGCCGGTCGCTGGCCACCATCAAACCAAACGGCATCAGGAGAAGTAATAGACAGACACCTACCAGGGCAACCTGATAGTTCTGTCGACTAGGCTGGAGAGACAGCAGCACCAGGGTGAGAATGACACCGCTGACCAGCAATGCCCCCAACCAGCCCACGGCTTCAACCAGACCAGCTCCCTGGCCGCTGACGATCCGGTTGGGGGAGACGCTGACGACATCGAACAGCCAAACGGCCACCAATAGGACGCTGAGGAGAACGACGAGAACACTATTGGGCCGCCACTGTCGCCAAGACATACGCGGACTTGGCAAAGCATCCAGCAACGCCATTATCAGTCGTTATCCAGGCTATCGAGGTAATCGCCTGCGACATTACCGGGTGACATGCCGTTCACTGCCACGTCAGCGTTGAGTTTTTGCAGCGTTTCAAGATCCAGCGTGCTGAATACGTTCTCAAGCAACGGAGCGATATCAGGATACGCTTCCAATACGCTTTCGCGTACGACCGGGGCGGGTTGATAAATGGGTTGAACACCCCTTGAATCTTCAAGCACCACGAGCCCCAGCGCATTCAAACCGCCGTCGGTACCGTATGTCATCGCGGCATTGACGCCACTGGTCTGCTCGGCGGCTGCCCGCATGGTGGCCGCCGTGTTACCGCCAGAAAGCACCAGCAGTTGGTCTTCGCTGAGTTCAAACCCATAGGCTTGCTGAAAAGCGGGAAGAGCCTGCTCGGATTCAACAAATTCGGCGCTTGCCGCAAACTTGAACTCGCCCCCTTCGTCCAGATAAGCCGCCAGGTCATCGAGCGTTTCCAGGCCATTCGCCTCTGCGACGTCCTTTCGCACACTCATGGCCCAGGTATTGTTGGCACTCGCCGGACTTAGCCACACCAGTCCCTGTTCGGCATCGAGCTCACGGACAGTTTCATACGCCTTTTCCGGGTCGTTCCATACATCGCTGCCGCCCATATCGAAGAAAAAGGCGCCGTTGCCGGTGTACTCGGGATAAAGGTCGATTTCCCCCGCTTGCAGGGCGCTACGTACAACACTGGTGCCGCCCAACTGCAGGCGGTCTTCAGTGGGGATATCGTTACGCTCCAGCGTCTGTATGATCAGTTCACCCAGCACCGACCCTTCCGTGTCGATTTTTGACGAGACTACCACAGGGTCATTGGCATTAACCGATGATAGCGGTAACAGGCTGACACATCCGATGGCGATGGCCGATTTAGTCGCAAAACGCATTGTCATCATCCTTTTGGCAGAGTTTGGTAGGAGTATATGCCCCTCGTGCGTTGAAGTCAGACGCCCTTCGAATCCACAGCGCTATCTAAACCATCGCTTGGCCCTGCTTAAGAAGCAGACTCGACGACCCAGGTGGTGCCTTCTCGGGAATCTTTAAGAATAATCCCCAGCGCCGCCAGTTCGTCGCGGATGGCGTCGGCTTGAGCAAAATCCTTGTTGGCTTTGGCAGCCTGACGCTGGGCAATCTTTTCGTTGATGGCCGACTCACTCAGCGCGAGATTGTCTTGCTGCGAGCCTTTGAGAAACGCCTCTGGTGATTGCTGGAGAAGCCCCAGCACGCCGCCCAGCTGTTTCAATTCAACGGCCAGACCCAGGGCTTTTTCAGGTGCATCGGATTTAGCACGGTTGACATCACGCGCCAGGTCAAACAAGACCGCCAACGCTTCGGGGGTATTGAAGTCATCGTCCATGGCTGTGGTAAAACGCTCGCGATAGTGGGCAACCGCCGGATCATCGCTCGCGGCGGCGGCATCAACTGGCACGCCCTCCAACGCCGTATAAAACCGCGTCAATGACTTTCTGGCTTCTGAAAGCGAATCCAGTGAGTAGTTAATCGCACTTCTGTAGTGGCTGGCGACCAGCAGAAAACGGACCACTTCGGGGTCGTGCTCAGCCAGCACTTCACGAATTGTGAAGAAGTTTCCCAGCGACTTCGACATCTTTTCCTGGTCAACACGGACGGCCCCCGCGTGCATCCAGGTATTCACATAGGTCTTGCCGGTGGCCGCTTCAGACTGTGCGATTTCATTTTCGTGGTGAGGGAAGGTCAGGTCCGGGCCACCTCCATGAATATCGAAAGTGTCGCCCAGGCAGCAGGTCGACATTGCCGAGCATTCAATATGCCAACCGGGGCGGCCATCTCCCCAGGGAGATGGCCAACTGGCCTCGCTGGGTTTGGCCGCCTTCCACAGCACGAAATCCAGCGGGTCCTCTTTATGAACGTCTACGTCAACGCGGGCGCCTGCGCGCATGTCATCCAACTGGCGATTATTCAGCTTGCCATAGTCAGCGAAACGGCGAACGCGGTAATACACATCGCCGTTGTCGGCCGGATAGGCAAAGCCTTTTTCAATCAACGTCTGGATCATGGCGATAATATCGTCGACATGCCCGGTTGCCCTGGGTTCATGGCTGGGCGGCAACACACTGAGGCGCGCCTCGTCCTCGTGCATCGCCGCAATCATGCGCTCGGTCAGCGCCGAGATAGTCTCGCTGTTCTCATCGGCACGCTTCAGGATCTTGTCGTCAATATCGGTGATATTGCGCACATAATTGACTTCATAACCTCGCTCCCGCAAGTAGCGCGTAATGACATCGAACGCCACCATGACGCGGGCATGGCCAAGGTGGCAATAGTCATACACCGTCATGCCGCAGACATACATACTCACCTTGCCCGCCACCAGCGGGGTAAAAGGCTCTTTGCGACGTGTCAGCGTATTGTAAATATGCATGTGCCGATTCCTTAACCTTTCTGTTTGATTTTCGCCCAGCTGTCCTTGAGCCCGACAGTACGGTTGAACACCAGATGGTCTGGCGTCGATACATGCCGATCAGCACAGAAATAACCCACACGCTCGAACTGGAAACGCGCTTCAGGTCCTGCATCCGCCAGGCTGGGTTCGCCGATGGCGTGGCAAACCGTCAGTGACTCGGGGTTCAGATGGTCCAGAAAGTCGACATCTTTGTCCCGGTCAGGCTGCTCCACCATGAACAAATTATCATAGAGACGCACTTCCAACGGGATACCATGGTCGACACTCACCCAATGGATGACCCCTTTCACTTTTCGACCCTCGGGGTTTTTGCCCAGGGTGTCAAAATCAACCGAGCAGCGCAGTTCGGTTACCTCCCCAGCGTCATCCTTGATGACCTCATCGCAGCAGATAACATAGCTATTGCGCAGGCGGACTTCCTTGCCCGGCGCCAGGCGGAAGAATTTTTTCGGCGCATCTTCCATGAAATCATTCTGGTCGATGTAGACCTCACGGGTTAATGGCACTTTCCGCACCGGCATGTCGTCACGCGCCGGGTGGCCTGCCACTTCATATACTTCCTCGTGATCGTCAGGCACGTTGGTCAGCACCACTTTCAGTGGCTTCAATACACACATCGCACGCGGCGCATTATCTTCAAGGTCCGAACGAATCGCGTGGGTCAGCATGGCGATATCCACCAGGCCGCCATCTGCGCGGGTAACGCCAATCATCTCGCAGAACTTGCGGATGGCGGCGGGTGTATAGCCGCGGCGACGCATGCCAGAGATAGTCGGCATACGCGGGTCATCCCAGCCGTCGACGATCTGTTCGTCCACCAGCATTTTAAGCTTACGCTTCGAGGTCAGCGTGTAGTTCAGGTTCAATCGGGCAAACTCGATCTGACGGGGTTTGGTGGGTACCGGAAGATGATTCAAGAACCACTCGTAAAGCGGCCGATGGTCTTCGAACTCCAACGTGCAGATCGAGTGGGTAACCCCCTCGATGGCATCAGACTGCCCATGGGTAAAATCGTAAGACGGGTAGATTTTCCACTTATCGCCGGTCTGATGGTGGCTGGCATGTCGGATTCGATACAGGATCGGGTCACGCAGGTTGATATTGGGCGATGCCATGTCAATTTTGGCACGCAGCACCTTTTCACCCTCAGCAAACTCTCCCAGGCGCATGCGCTCGAGAAGATCAAGGTTCTCCTCCGCGCTACGCTCACGGTAAGGACTCGGCTGGCCTGGCTCGGTTAGCGTACCGCGGTATTCGCGAATTTCGTCAGGTGTCAGGTCATCAACATAGGCTTTATCTTCACGAATCAGGTGTTGCGCCCAGGCATATAGCTGGTCGAAGTAGTCAGAAGCAAAACGCACCGCCCCTGCCCACTGGAAGCCCAGCCAACTGACGTCCTCTTTAATCGCGTCAATATAGGCCTGCTCTTCTTTAGCAGGGTTGGTGTCGTCAAAGCGTAAATGACACTCACCACCCATCTGTTCCGCCAACCCAAAGTTCAGGCAGATCGACTTTGCATGGCCGATGTGCAGGAAGCCATTGGGCTCAGGGGGAAAGCGCGTCACAATCTTAGTGACCTGGCCGCCCTCGATTTCGTCGCGTACTTGGTTGCGAATGAAGTTCGGCGCTGGGGTGGTCTCGTTGGTCATGGTGGTGTTGATAACCTCGTGGTGGATGGCATGCTTGGCGTCGTCTGCCTACTCTAACGGTATAGCGCTTCGCGGTGCCAAGCAAAACCGGTATTATAACGTGACGCCGATGCACAGCGCCAAGGCGAACGCCTTTATTGAACAGGAATTTATCTATGATCGTATTACAGACGAACCACGGCGACATCACGATTGCGCTTAATCACGAAAAAGCCCCCGTCACCGCCGCCAACTTCGAGCAGTACGTTCGCGATGGTTTTTACGATGGCACCCTTTTTCACCGTGTCATTGATGGCTTTATGGTCCAGGGCGGTGGCTTTGACCAGGATTTCAATCAAAAACCCACCCGTGATGCAATCGAAAACGAAGCGGATAACGGGCTGAAAAATACCCTGGGGACCCTGGCGATGGCACGCACCCAGGACCCTCACTCCGCTACTGCTCAGTTCTTCATTAATGTCGGTGATAACAGTTTTCTGAATCATAGCGGCAAGAATTTGCAGGGTTGGGGTTACGCCGTTTTTGGTGAAGTCGTCGACGGTATGGACGTGGTCAACGCCATTAAAAACGTCAGCACCACGCGTCGCGGTATGCATGCCGACGTACCCGCCGAGGACGTTATCATCGAGCGCGCCTATCTCAAGGAAGCAGAATAATCTCCGGGAGCTATATGCGTACCCTGCTAGTTGCTGATATGCATTTAAGTCATGATACCCCTGAGATCAATCAGGGGTTCTATGATTATTTAGCCCATACCGCCAGAGGAGCGGATGCCCTGTACATTCTGGGCGATCTGTTTGACGCCTGGATCGGTGATGATCTCCTCGATACGCCTCACCCACTGGGCGCTGTCGCTCGCGAGGTCATTCAGCAATTACACCGGCTTAGCAGCGATGGAACCGCGATATATTTTATTCACGGCAACCGTGATTTCTTGCTGGGCCAACGCTTTATTGACGCCTGCCAGGCGACACTGCTTTCCGAGGTCGAACAAATCGAGCTCCAGGGCGTGCCTGCCGTCATCTTGCACGGCGATAGCCTGTGCACTCGGGATGAGGCGTATATGGCATTTCGCCAACAATCTCGGGACACTGAATGGCAAGCTCAGATACTCGCCATGCCGCTGGATCAACGCTTGGAATTGGCCAGCAGCCTACGCCTGCAGTCGGGAGATGCCAATGCCAAGAAGGCAGATGCCATCATGGATGTTACCCACGATGAGGTGGTAGCGCTGATGGAAAAGCATGGTGTCACAACCATGATTCATGGCCATACCCATCGCCCCAAAGTGCACGATTTAACCGTGGAAGATGTTCCTGCAAAACGCTTCGTGCTTGGCGACTGGGATGCCAGTCACGGTTGGGATATTGTGGTCGAGAAAACAGACCATACTACCCCTCGGCTGCGGCAGTTCCCCCTTAACGACCCACCGCCTCCCTAGCGGCCACTATAAAAAAAGCCGATCCCTTGGATCGGCTTTTTTGACGGTACGTGCTTAACGCCCAAATATCATCGCTCAATCTCGGCGTCACTACGCAGGTCTTCAACAAGCCCCTGAATAATCGCCTGCGCGCGCAATTGCTGGGCCATTTGAGCGACAAACCGCTCGCGCTCTTCATCCACATCACCCGCCGTGACTTCGTCAAGCGCAAGGACCGCAACGCCAGTAGGTAGAACTGCCGTTTGGTAGGTGCTTTCGCCGTCATCGGGATGGGGCATCCGGAAAGCAGCTTGCACGATCAGTTGAGAAGCCGTGACTTCATCCTGGCGGCGTACATTGTTGGCTTCCAGCCATTGCCTATCAATCGACTCACCTGCCTGCAGGCGTGCCACCATGTCTTCGGCTTGCGACTGAAGCCGCTCCTGTTGCCGCTTGGCGCGTACCGCTGCCTCGACCTCATCGCGCACGTCATTTAGCGGCAACTGAGTCTGCTCACGATGGTCAGCAACGCGAACGACCAATCGACGGTCTTCATCCAGCTCGATCACTTCGCTGTTATAACCTTCCTCCAGAACGTCGTCACTGAAGGCCTGCTCCATGACGCCTGGCTCAAATAGAACGCTACTACCCTGGTCATTCCGGGACAGCCAGTCGCTTTCTTCAAGGGTTAGCGAAAGGTCTTCGGCGACGCTTTGCAAGTCATCGGCGGCAAAGCTCTCGTCGATGAGCTGCTGAACCTTATCGTTAAACGCATCATTCACTTCGTTCATCGCGACATCTTCACGCAGCGAATCCCGCTGGTCCTCAAACGCCGGACGCTCAATGTCGGTGACTTGAATGATATGCAAGGCGTTGTCCATTTCGACAACCGATGACGTTTCCCCCTCATCAAGAGAAAATGCCGCCTCATCAAAGGCTTCACCAAAGAAGCCAGGGCTGATCGTGCCGAGGTCGCCGCCTTCTTCCGCACTGGCCGTATCATCAGAATAGCGGAGTGCCGTATCGGCGAAAGACTCGCCGTCTTCAAGGGCTTGTAGCGCTTCATCCGCCCGCTGCTGAGCTTCATCGCGATTGCGCTCATCACCGAATGTAATCATGATGTGCGAAACGCGACGATCTGCGTCTTCGGTCCGCTCTAGCCAGGCTTCTCGCAGTGCCTCTTCATCCACATCGACGTTATTTGCCATTTCTCGACGGTCGACCAGAACATACTCAAGACGCACCTGTTCGGGACGTTCAAACCGATCAGCATTGGCTTCATAGTAGGTTTGAAGCTCATCGTCGCTGATCTCGATATCCCCCTCGAGGTCATCTTCATCCAACATCACGTAACGAAAACTGCGCTGTTGACGTTGAAGTTCTGCCAGACGCTGACGTTCGTTATCCAGCGTGAAGTCACTAAACGCGAGGCCTTGCTGAAGCTGTTGACGTTTAACGTCCACTTCCAGTTCCTCACGAAATGAAAGAGGGGTATAGCCTGCACCTGATAGGCGGTTGCGAAATATGTCGGGCGAGAATCGTCCGTCTTCATCCTGGAATTCAGGAATCCCCACAATGAGCTGGTCGACTTGATCTTCGGATACGTACAAGCCGCCTTCTTCAGCATATTGGGTAAGCAGTGTTTGTGTTACCAGTTCATCCCTTATGTCATTGCGCAGTTGACGCTCTTGCTCAGGAGGGACCTGGCCCGAACGCATAGCACGCTGAACTTCCAATTCAATCTGTTGGCGCATGATGGGCTCGCCATTCACGCTGATTTCCTGATTCGGGTCGTCACCGAACAGACCAAACAAAGATTCCACACCGAAAAGCGCCATGGCAGCCACCATGACCCCGATAATAATCTTGGCTCCCCAGCTTCTGGATCCATTCCGAATACTTTGCAGCATGTTTTCCTCAGGCAGTCACAGCTAAACGGGTCGCCCCTAAAGGTGAGCTAGAAAATAACATGGGCGCATCGCGGTTGCGATGCGCCCATAGATGACTACAAACGCGTACAACTTAGTTAACGGCGTCTTTCAATGCTTTACCGGCTTTAAAGCTAGGCACTTTTGCCGCACTGATCTGGATCGGCTGACCTGTTTGTGGGTTACGGCCCGTACGCGCAGCGCGTTCTTTGATTGCGAAGGTACCAAAGCCCACCAGTGAAACACTGTCACCATTTTTTAGGCTATCGGTGACAGACTCCACCATGGCATCCAATGCGCGGGTTGCCGCTGCTTTTGGAATATCTGCAGACGCGGCAATGGCTTCAATCAGCTCAGACTTATTCACACTTCACCCCTTGACTGTTTCAAAAAATGGTTCTAAAGACATGGTCACCGACGGTATCGACGATCAAGGCATAGCAGCGTTTTATAGCAATGCCCTGAAACGCCTGTCAAGCAACCTTGCCTGGATGTGCCCGCCATAAAGGCTTTGGGCAATGATACAAACAAAATGCTATTGGTTTGCCGACGTTGCCTAATGTGTATTGGCGACGGCGGAGTTACCCAACGCTTTATCCGCTTTAGGTAGCGGCGCACCTTCTAGAGGTTCGTCCGCCAACGCCACGGCAAGTACATCGTCAATCCAGCGTACCGGACGGATATCCAGTGCATCCTTGATATTGTCCGGTACCTCCTTGAGATCGCGACGATTTTCTTCCGGAATCAGGACTATCTTTATACCACCACGACGGGCTGCCAGCAATTTCTCCTTTAGCCCACCAATCGGCAATACTTCGCCACGCAGGTTGACTTCACCTGTCATCGCAACCTGACACTTCACTGGCCGTTGGGTATAGGCAGAGACAATCGCCGTTACCATGGCTACCCCGGCACTCGGTCCATCCTTGGGGGTGGCGCCCTCAGGGACGTGAATATGTAGATCTTCTTTCTCGAATCGCTCGGCGTCGATACCGTATGCCTGCGCTCTGGCACGTACCACGGTTTGCGCAGCACTGACGGACTCCTTCATGACATCGCCCAACGAGCCGGTTTTGTTGATTCGCCCTTTGCCTGGCGTCACAACCGATTCGATATTAAGCAACTCACCACCTACAGAGGTCCATGCCAGCCCGGTCACACGGCCCACCTGGTCATCTTCTTCGGCAAGACCATAGCTGTAGCGCCGAACGCCGGCATAGTGCTCGACGTGCTTGGCCGCGAGCAGATCAGGTGGCAATTCGCCATCCTTGACGGCAGAAGGTTCTATACGCTCGCGCAACACTTTCCGGCAGACCTTGGCGATCTGGCGCTCCAGTTCACGCACACCCGCTTCACGGGTGTAATACCGAATAAGCTCCAGCAAGGCCTCATCTTCAACCGCCAGCTCGGCGTTTTTCAAACCATTGGCTTTCAACTGCTTGGGTAGCAAGTAACGATTGGCGATCGCCAGCTTTTCATCTTCTGTATAGCCAGGAAGACGAATGATTTCCATACGGTCCAGCAAGGGACCCGGAATATTCATCGAATTTGCTGTGCAGATGAACAGCGTTTCGGACAGATCATAATCAAGCTCAAGGTAATGATCGCTGAAGCTGTTGTTCTGCTCAGGATCCAAGACCTCTAACAGCGCAGACGCCGGGTCACCCCGGTGATCCATGCCTAACTTGTCGACTTCGTCGAACAAAAACAAGGGGTTTTTAACACCTGCCCGACTCATGCGTTGCATGAGTTTACCTGGCAACGAACCAATATAGGTTCGGCGATGTCCCCGAATCTCTGATTCATCACGCACGCCGCCCAGAGCAAGGCGCACGTATTTACGATTCGTCGCCCGAGCAATCGATTGACCAAGCGACGTTTTACCCACGCCAGGAGGGCCAACCAGGCACAAAACGGGGCCTTTCATCTTGCGTACACGCTTTTGTACCGCGAGGTATTCAAGGATGCGTGACTTTACCTCTTCCAGACCATAGTGATCTTCATCAAGCACCTGTTGGGCTTTCTGCAAGTCGTGCTTAACACGGGTACGTTTTTTCCACGGCACTGCAACCAGCCAGTCCAGATAAGAACGAACCACGCTGGCTTCAGCAGAGTTGGCCGCCATCATCTTGAGCTTGTTCAGCTCTTGGTTGGCCTTGTCCGCCGCCTCTTTCGGCATGCCGGATGCGGCAATCGCCTGCTCGTATTTTTCCACTTCATTGGGTACATCATCGAGCTCGCCCATCTCTTTCTGGATGGCTTTCATTTGCTCGTTCAGGTAATACTCACGCTGCGTCTTTTCCATCTGCTCTTTGACACGCGTGCGAATCCGCTTTTCTACCTGCAAGAGGTCAATTTCAGACTCGATGAGCGCCATCAAATGCTCGATGCGATCACGCACACGATCCATTTCCAGGAGCTCTTGTTTATCGCCGATTTTCAGCGATAAATGCGCACAGATGGTATCCACCAGGCGACTTGGATCCTCAATGCCGGACAACGAGTTGAGGACTTCATTGGGTACTTTTTTGGACAGCTTGACGTACTGTTCAAACTGATTGAGCAGTACGCGAACCAATGCTTCTTGCTCGCGGGTCGTCAGCGGCTGGCTTTCACGGGCCACCAGATAGGCCTGAGTGTAACCATCAGCATGCTCTTCGATGCGACTCACGTCCGCCCGGAAGTTGCCTTCGATCAGCACCTTTACCGTTCCATCAGGCAGCTTCAGGAGCTGCATGATGTCAGCCACCGTCCCCATGGCATAAAGGTCGGCGTTGTCGGGCTCATCTTGAGATGCCTCGCGTTGAGCCACTAGCAGAACGCGTTTGTCAGCCTCCATTGCCGCCTCGAGGGCCTGGATCGACTTTTCACGTCCCACAAAAAGGGGGATCACCATTTGCGGATAAACCACCACATCGCGCAATGGTAACAAGGGTAGACATTGTGTCTGTTCGGCGCTCTGCTGCATCGCAGACGTTCCTCGATAAATCAGATGAGTTCTGGGAAGAGAACTGACTACGTTTAAAGCACGGCCTAAGCACCATGTAGCACTGCGCTACTAATGACAGGGGGCCGCCTAGGCGACCCCCTTGACTGGCGCTAACCGCGAAAGCGATAGAAAGCTAAGGCTCTTCGGTGATGGGTTTAGCCATCGGTACCGTCGACCCGTGCCTCTTCTTGCTGGGAGTAAATCAACAGCGGTTCACTTTCACCGGCGATTACCGAAGCTTCGATCACCACTTTGCTGACGCCTTCCAAGGAAGGTATTTCGTACATGGTATCAAGCAATACGGATTCAAGGATCGACCTCAAGCCACGCGCACCGGTTTTGCGTTCCATCGCTTTTTCCGCAACGGCACGAAGCGCATCATCACGAAATTCAAGCGTCACATTCTCCATTTCAAACAGCTTGGCATACTGCTTGATCAAGGAGTTCTTGGGTTCGGTGAGTATCTCGATCAGCGCTTCTTCAGTGAGCTCGGTAAGCGTGGCGATCACTGGAAGACGACCGACGAACTCAGGAATAAGGCCAAACTTGACCAAGTCATCCGGTTCGACATCGGCAAGCATTTCACCGACACCCCGAGATGATTCCTTGCTCTTAACCGTCGCATTGAAACCGATACCACCCTTTTCAACACGGTCACGGATAACTTTGTCCAGCCCGGCAAATGCCCCACCGACAATAAACAGCATGTTGGCGGTATTGACCTGCACAAACTCCTGCTGGGGATGCTTGCGACCACCCTGCGGAGGAACAGACGCTGTCGTACCTTCAATCAGCTTGAGCAGCGCCTGCTGTACGCCTTCGCCGGAAACGTCACGCGTAATTGAAGGGTTGTCCGACTTGCGCGAAATCTTGTCGATTTCGTCAATATAGACGATGCCTCGTTCCGCCTTCTCGACGTCATAGTCACACTTCTGCAGCAGCTTCTGGATGATGTTTTCAACATCTTCACCCACATAGCCCGCTTCCGTCAGCGTGGTGGCATCAGCAATCGTGAACGGCACATTCAGCAATCTCGCCATGGTCTCGGCCAGGAGTGTTTTACCGCTCCCCGTCGGACCAATCAGCAGGATGTTGGATTTTCCGAGCTCGACGTCGCTTTCACGGACTTCAGATTTCAGTCGCTTGTAATGGTTGTACACAGCGACCGACAGGACCATTTTGGCTCGATCCTGTCCGATGACGTAGTCGTCAAGCGTGTAACGTATTTCGCGAGGCGTAGGTAAACGCTCCTCATCGCTCTCGGCATCGGCTTCGAGAACTTCTTCGCGAATGATGTCGTTACACAAGTCGACACACTCATCGCAGATATAGACGGATGGACCTGCAATCAGCTTTCTTACTTCGTTTTGATTCTTGCCACAAAACGAGCAGTAAAGCAGCTTGCCACCTTCGTCTTTGCCTTTGCCGTCGGCCATTCGCGTACCTCTTTCACTGCGGCGGTAAAGACCGCCTTGTAAGCTCGTTGGAAATGCAGTATCCCATCACGCTATCAGGATGTAGGCCGCTTATCCAGCACTGCATCAATCAAGCCATATTCTTGAGCCTGGCTGGAACTCATGAAGTTGTCGCGATCAGTGTCGCGCGCAACAGCCTCAATCTCCTGGCCAGTGTGATGTGCCAGAATCTGATTCAGCTTCTCACGAATACCCAAAATCTCACGGGTGTGGATTTCGATATCCGACGCTTGGCCCTGATAGCCACCCAGCGGCTGATGGATCATCACGCGTGAATTGGGCAGGCAATAGCGCTTGCCTTGGGCACCGGCGGTCAACAACAAAGCACCCATGCTGGCCGCTTGGCCAATACACACTGTCGACACATCGGGTTTCACAAACTGCATGGTATCGTAGATCGACATACCTGCCGTCACGGATCCACCGGGAGAGTTGATGTAAAGGTGGATGTCCTTGTCGGGGTTTTCAGATTCAAGAAACAGCAGCTGGGCAACGACCAGATTGGCTGTGTAATCTTCGACGGGGCCCACCAAAAAGATAACGCGCTCTTTAAGCAGACGCGAGTATATATCGTAGGATCTTTCCCCTTTGGCGCTTTGCTCCACCACCATGGGCACTAGACCGCCGGCGTTTTGAATATCAAATTCACTCATTTAGGTGATTCCTTGCGTCCGATAAGGGAATGGCGCACCCGGAAAGTGCGCCAGTGTCAGGGAGTTTACGCGTTGGTAGTTTCGTCTTCCTCAGCGCCCTCACCTGCCTCAGCCTGTTGCTGAGCCGCTGCCAGCACTTGCTGGTAGGACATATCAACATCGGCGACGGTTGCTTGCTCAAGCAGCTTATCAACCGCTTTTTCTTCGAGAATGGCAGATTTGACCTGGGTTTTCATCTGCTCGTTGCCCATATAGTAGTCAACGACTTCAGAAGGATCTTGGTACTGCTCCGCCAGTTCTTCAACCTTCGCCTTAATCTCATCGTCTGATGCGTCAAGCTCGTTCGCCTTGATGACCTCGGCGAGTAACAAACCGACCTGAACGCGGCCTTTCGCTTGCTCTTCGAAAAGCTCATTCGGCAATTGACTGACGTCGAAATCTTCACCGAGGCCGAACTGCTGAGCAGCCTGCCGCTTCATGCCGTCAGTCTCTTGTTGCACGAGCGCACTCGGAACAGGGATGTCGTTGGCTTTTTTCAGCGCATCCAGCACCTGCTGCTTGACGCGGTTATCGACCGCCTGTTCTGCTTCACGGGTCATGTTCTTCTTGATTTCAGTGCGGAACTTGGCTTCGTCTCCGCCCTCAACGCCGAAACGCTCGATGAACTCGGCGTCGACTTCCGGCAGCGCCTGGCGGCTGACCTTGTGCACCTTGACCTTGAAGGTGGCTTCCTTACCCGCGAGGTGCTCGGCCTGGTAGTCTTCAGGGAAGGTCACCGTAATGGTTTTGTCGTCACCAACTTTGGCACCGATGAGCTGCTCTTCAAAACCGGGGATGAAGCTATTGGAACCAATCACCAGCTCATGACCTTCAGCACTACCGCCTTCGAACGGCTCGTCGCCAAGGTAGCCCTGGAAGTCGATGGTCACTTGATCGCCGTCTTGCGCAGCAGAATCGACTTCTTCATAGGTCGCATTTTGCTTACGCAGTGTGTCGATCATTTCGTCAACATCAGCATCGGTGACTTCTACTACCGGGCGCTCCACTTCTGTTCCCTCAATCGAAGCAAGCTCGACGTCGGGATAGACTTCCATGGTGGCAACAAATTCAAAGTCTTTACCCGCTTCGTTGACGACCGGCTCGATTTGCGGATAGCCCGCCGGGTTAAAGCCTTCATCGGTGATTGCACGCACGTAGCGCTCACGCATTACTTCGCCAACAACTTCATTACGCACGCTTTGACCGTAACGCTGACGAACCACGGCCATCGGCACTCGCCCTTGGCGAAAACCATTCAAGCGAACGTTCTTCGCCGTTTCTTTTAAGCGAGTATTGACAGCCTCATCGATTTCGCCAGCAGGCACTTGGATCGTGATGCGGCGCTCAATCTGGGAGGTCGTCTCGACGGAAACTTGCATGAATTGTCCTCTAACGGCTGGGCGTTGTGTTGATTGCTGTAAATAAGTCCAAGGGGCAATTTTAAGAACCCTGGCGCATCGTGGCAAGCGCCATGCTCGCAAGATGGGGGCAGCATCGTGAAAAACAAGGGGATAGTGCTGGTTTCAGAGCCCCTTTGACATCGATTTAGTACCAAGGCGGACAATTTTCATGGCCTGCCGCCTTATTTGGCCACCCACCATAGACTGACAACGTGGGCAACAAGGCCAAAGGTGCTTGCATGGGAAATAAACACCTGCCAGCTCATCCAGTCGGTGAACAGTGCATGCCACGCCCCCATTACCAACACTCCGAGCATCATCATGATGGCAAGACGTTTAAGCATACCAGGAAGCTGCTGTCGACCATCGCGCGGCAGGAGACGCCACTGCACGACGGTAGCCACTAGCACAACCACCAGAGCCAGCAGTATCAACGTCAAGCGGGTTTCGTGGCCACCCGCCATGTAGCGAGGCAAGGTGGCGAGCATCACGACACACAGGCCTAGCGCACTGCTCACTTTATTGGCTGACGTTGCCTCCCCCGGCTGCATCAGCTATTCACCGGCAGTTGCTCAGACGCCAGCCATTCTTCGACCCAGGGTAATGCGGCGTCATCGGCCATAAAGGTTTCCATGGCATCGACTTCCAATCGCTCGCCCAGACGTGTCGCACCAAGATCTGCCAGCAACTCATCCAGACGACGTCCCGCACCACAAAAGGTGTCACCGTAGGAGCTATCACCGAGCGCTATCAGGCCGTAAGACAACGAGGAAAGTGATGGGCTCTGACTCTGAAGGTCGCGAACTAAAGGAACAAAGTTGCCTGGGAAATCACCGCTACCGGTGGTCGATACGCAAAACAACACGAGATCCGGCATCGAATCGGTAATGTCCGCCAGTACTGGCTGTTCCAGGATATCAACCACGTAACCCGCTTCCTCAAATAGCGGCTTGACCTGCTCGGCCACATCCAATGCACCACCGTACATGGTACCTACTGCTATACTTAGACGAGGCATTACGACTCCTCAAACAAGGTAATGTACCGCCGACAAATAGCCGACTAATACCTGATGAATTTGCTCAAATATTAACATGCCTGCGTGATATGGCGCACCCTCAAGAGAACCTCTACCAGAGTGGACAATATAAAACCCCCATCGACACGGGCAGCGTCAACGGGGGTTAATCAGTGGCTTACAGGGGAAACAGAGCATCTACGTTACTTTATGATGCCGCCCCCCGATAATGCTCGACTTGCTGCTTGAGCTTTTGCCCGGGACGGAAAGTGACAACCCGGCGGGCTGAAATGGGGATTTCCTCACCGGTTTTGGGGTTGCGGCCAGGCCGCTCACGCTTGTCGCGAAGATCAAAATTACCAAAACCCGACAGCTTCACCTGCTCGTTCTCCCTTAGGCAGGCTCGGATCTCCTCGAAGAAAGCCTCAACCATAGCTTTCGCTTCCCGCTTGGAAAACGACAGCTCAGTATGTAAATGCTCCGCCAGCTCTGCTTTGGTTAACGCACCCATGGGAATCCTCCGTGTAGCACAAAGCCGCCAAGCATACGGAACGGACCGCATCTTGGCATTTTTAGCCGCGTAGCTCAGCGCCCAACTCAGCCTGCACCTGCGCCACTATCGACTCTACCAACTGATTGATTTCTTCATCATTAAGCGTGCGCGATGGGTGCTGCCAGGTCAAGCCTAGCGCGATACTTTTATACCCTTCGGCAACGCCTTTACCAGCATAGACATCAAATAGCGTTATGTCTTTCAGGTATTCACCGGCTTTTACCTGCGCACAATCCAGCAATGTCTGCACGGGGCGCTCACTGGGAAGCGTAAACGCTAAATCACGGCGTACTTCTGGAAAGCGTGACAGCGGCTCAAAAGCAGGTACACACCCCTGACTCAAGTGATCCAAACGCACTTCAAATACGACCGCATCAACCTTAAGTCCCAGCGTTGCCCTCACCTGAGGATGCAGGGTACCAATCCAACCCGCCGGCTTGCCTTCAAACAGTACCTGGGCACTCTGACCCGGGTGCAAGGCTGGATGCTCAGCGGGCTCGAACCGCCACGCATCGCGATTGCCGCCCAATGTCAACAAGCTTTCCAGGTCACCTTTGAGGTCATAAAAGTCCACGCCGACCTTCGCGCCGCTCCAGCCTTCTGGGTCGCGGCTGCCGCACACCAGCGCCCCCATCATCGGCACTTGCGATAAAGCATCCAGCTCACCGTTGAAGACCAGCCCCGTCTCAAACAGGCGCACCCGGCTTTGCTGACGGTTAAGGTTGTGCTCCATCGCCCTCACTAATCCCGGCATCAGGCTGGCACGCATCACCGACATATCGGCAGAGATGGGATTGGCAAGAACCGGCGAGACGGCGTCTGGCAGCATGGCCGACTGTAGCTCGGGGGCTACGAAACTATAGGTAATGGCTTCCTGAAATCCCCGCGCCACCATTTGTCGGCGCAGTCGCCCGAGGGAAAGCGTGGCTTCATCTGTGGGACGCAGCGAAAGTCGCGCAGCGGGGCGACGAACCGGCAGATTATTATAGCCGTGGATTCGCGCCACTTCTTCAATCAGGTCTTCTTCAATGGAAACATCAAACCGCCAACTGGGTACCTGCACCAGCCAGTTGCCTTCGCTTTCGGTGACGCTGAAACCCAGTCGTTTGAGAATATCGCTGACATCATCGCTGGCCAGACGTTTGGAAAGGGCTTTTTCAAGCCGCTCAGCGCGAAGCGTGATGTGCTTGGTGGTCGGCATTGCAGCCTCACTCTTCGCCTCGACAACGGGCCCTGCCTGGCCACCACATATCTCCATGAGCAGGCTTGTCGCACGCTCGATGGCGAGGGGCGTCAGTTCTGGGTCGACACCGCGCTCAAAGCGATGCGAGGCATCGGTGTGCAAACCGTAGGAACGGGCCTGACCGGCAATGGCCACCGGGCTAAAAAAAGCGGCTTCCAGAAAGATCGTCCGTGTTGTTTCGCTGACACCGGACAGCTCGCCCCCCATGATCCCTGCCATCGCCAGCGGACCTGCCTGATCGGCAATTACCAGGGTTTCAGGCCGCAGAGCGATCTCCTGCCCATCCAGCAGGGTTAGGGTTTCACCGGGATGAGCCATCCTCACGACGATACCGCCGCTGAGGTTTTCCCGGTCAAAGGCGTGCATGGGCTGGCCAAGTTCCAGCATCACATAGTTGGTAATATCAACAACCGGGTCAATCGCACGGATACCGCTGCGACGCAAGCGCTCGACCATCCATAGAGGTGTTTCCGCGCCTGTGTTGACATTGGTGATGACACGGCCCAGATAACGCGGGCATTGTTCCGGCGCTTCCAGGTCGACCGCGAAGGTATCATCGATCTCGGCAGGCACCGTCAGCGCCTCTGGCTCCGTCAGCGTCAGGCGGTTAAGCACCCCCACTTCACGGGCCATGCCTTTAATACTCAGGCAGTCGCCTCGGTTAGGCGTGAGATCGACCTCAATCGTCATGTCATTGAGATGCATATACTCACGAAAATCCATGCCAACAGGCGCTTCGATGGGCAGTTCGAGAATACCGGACGAGGTATCCTCTTCAAGGCCAAGCTCTGAGGCCGAGCAAATCATGCCTTGCGACTCGACACCCCGCAGCTTGGCTTTTTTAATCTTGAAATCACCGGGCAATACACCACCTACCCGGGCAAATGGTACTTTCTGGCCCGCGTCGACATTGGGCGCCCCGCAAACCACCTGTACCGACGAACCACTGCCGTCATCCACTGTGCACACGTTGAGCTTGTCGGCATTGGGATGACTTTCCCTGGTCAACACTTCCGCGACTACCACGGCGCTGAATGATGCTGCCACCGGCTCAACGGCATCGACTTCCAGGCCTGCCATGGTGATCTGGTCGGCGACTGCCTGCGTATCCAGCTGCGGCGAAACCCACTCACGCAGCCACTGTTCTGAAAATTTCATGGTCGTTCCTGTGGTTGGCGAAGGACTTAAGCGAACTGACGCAAGAAGCGCAGATCATTCTCGAAGAAAAGACGCAAGTCGTTGACGCCATATCGAAGCATTGCCAGGCGCTCAGCGCCCATACCGAAGGCAAAGCCCGTAAAACGCTCAGCATCGATACCTGAGTGACGAAAGACTTCAGGATGGACCATGCCGCAGCCCATCACCTCAAGCCAGCCACTGTGTGAACACACACGACATCCCTCACCGCTACACATGACACATTGAATATCAACTTCCGCTGAAGGTTCTGTAAACGGGAAGTAGGAAGGACGAAAGCGCACCGAGAGATCATCCCGCTCGAAAAATGCCTGCAGAAAATCTTCAATCGTGCCTTTCAAATCCGCAAAGCTGATATCTTCATCCACCAGAAGACCCTCGACCTGATGAAACATCGGCGTGTGGGTCAGGTCCGAATCGCTGCGATAAACGCGCCCTGGGCAAACAATCCGAATAGGCGGTTCAGTGCTTTTCATGGTGCGCACTTGCACTGGCGAGGTATGTGTCCTCAACAAGCGCGTTGCATCAAAGTAAAAAGTGTCGGCCATGCCGCGAGCCGGATGGTGCGAGGGGATATTGAGCGCCTCGAAATTGTGGTAGTCATCTTCAATTTCTGGCCCGACGGCGACGTCATAACCTATGCGGGTAAACAGTCCCTCGATCCGCTCCAGTGTACGGGTCACCGGGTGCAGGCCGCCAGCCGACTGCGTGCGACCGGGCAAGGTCACGTCGATACGCTCCGCGGCCAAACGCGCTTCAAGGGCCTCGCTTTCGAGCTGCTGGCGCTTGGTGTCGATTTCTCCCGCCAATGTCTGCTTGGCTTGATTGATACGCTCACCTGCAGCTGGACGCTCTTCGGCGGACAGTTTGCCAAGCCCTTTAAGCAACGTCGTCATTTCGCCCTTTTTGCCTAAATAACGTACGCGCACTTCATCCAATGCAGCGACGCTCTGTGCCGCCTGAATGGCGTCGCGTGCTTCAGATACCAGCGCTGGAAGGTGGTCCATCCTGTTCATCTCCGAATTAAGCGATTTCCATCCCGAGGATGGCGTGTCACGTTGTGATTGAAGAGCGTGACATAAAAACAGGGGAAGAGCGGCTGCTCTTCCCCTGTATGGGTCACACTGAAATGACCGAAACGTTCACTGGCACCACCGGTGCCAATTGAAGCTTATTGGGCAGCCTTGGCTTTTTCCACGATGGCAGCAAATGCCGCTTTTTCATGAACGGCCAGATCCGCCAGCACTTTACGGTCAATTTCAATACCGGCCTTCTTGAGGCCACCAACAAAACGGCTGTATGACATACCGTTCATGCGCGCACCCGCATTGATGCGCTGAATCCACAACGCACGGAATTGACGCTTGCGATTGCGGCGGTCACGGTAGGCATATTGACCGGCTTTGATAACCGCCTGTTTGGCTACACGGAACACACGCGAACGAGCACCATAATAACCTTTGGCCTGCTTCAATACTTTTTTATGGCGACGACGGGCAACTACGCCACGCTTAACACGAGTCATAACACACTCCTGACTTTATGACTGAGGCAAATGCACTCAGTTTAGAAAATTCGACGTTACAGATTCGGCAGCATGCGCTGGATAAGCGCCTTATCAGACGCATGAATCTGCTTCATACCGCGCAGCTGACGCTTACGCTTGGTCGACTTCTTGGTCAGAATGTGGCTACGGAAAGACTGCTTGTGCTTGAAGCCATTGGCTGTCTTCTTGAAGCGCTTTGCAGCACCACTGTTGCTTTTGATTTTCGGCATGAGGAAAACTCCGCTCGATGTTTTTTAGAAAATCCAGGGCCTACTACCTACAGGAGGTAGCCCGTTAACTTCGCCGTTGGATCACTTCTTTTTCGGGGCAAGGATCATGATCATCTGGCGGCCTTCCATTTTTGGAAATGCTTCCACCGTTCCGATCTCTTCCAGGTCTGCCGCAATCCGTTCCATCAGCTTTCGGCCGATATCCTGGTGCGCCATTTCACGACCACGGAAGCGCAATGTGACCTTCCCCTTGTCACCACCTTCAAGAAAGCGCGTCAGGTTTTTCAGCTTGACCTGATAGTCGCCCTCGTCGGTGCCAGGCCGGAATTTAACTTCCTTGACCTGGATTTGCTTCTGCTTCTTCTTCTGAGCCGCTTTTTGCTTTTTCTGCTCAAAAACGAATTTGCCGTAATCCATAATCTTGCAGACGATGGGATCGGCATTCGAAATTTGCACGAGGTCCAAACCGGCAGATTCAGCACGTTCCAACGCTTCGGTGGTGGGCACTACACCCAACTGCTCACCTTCGCTATCGATAAGACGCACTTCTTGCTCGGTAATTCGCTCGTTCATTGGTGGGCGCTTGTCTGCTGGACGCCCGCGCTGGTTGCTTCTCTTGATCGTTCCGTCTCCTTAGGCAATTGACGATGTCGCCAGGGCTGCTCGCTCAGCACTGAAACGTTCGATAAACTCATCGACCGTCATAGTGCCGAGATCTTCGCCGCTGCGAGTTCGCACGGCCACTGAGTCAGCGTCGACTTCCTTATCTCCTACCACCAGGAGATAGGGAACTTTCTGTAACGTATGCTCGCGGATTTTAAAGCCGATTTTCTCGTTCCTCAAGTCCGCTTTTGCTCGCATTGCATTTTTTTGCAAACGTTGCTCTAAAGCAAGGGCATAATCACGCTGTGAATCGGTTATCGTCATCACGCTGACCTGCTGCGGTGCCAGCCATAATGGCATTGCGCCAGCGTAGTGCTCAATCAAAATTCCCAAAAAGCGCTCGAAGGAACCTAATATAGCACGGTGCAGCATCACTGGCGTTTTGCGAGCCCCGTCTTCGGCTACGTATTGCGCTCCAAGCCGACCTGGCAAATTGAAATCGAGTTGTAGCGTACCACATTGCCACACGCGATTCAGGCAATCGCGCAGGGCAAACTCAATCTTCGGACCATAAAAGGCACCCTCACCCGGCTGCAACTCCCAGTCAAGCCCGGTGGCATTGAGGGCAGCTTCCAATCCTTGCTCAGCCTGATCCCACACATCAGCCTCGCCCAAGAAGTCTTCGGGCCGGGTTGACAGCTTAAGCTCCACATCTTCAAAGCCAAGCGTTTTATATACCTGAAGCGTGAGCGCAATGAAGGCTTCCGCTTCCGCCTGAATCTGGCTTTCAGTACAAAAGATGTGCGCGTCGTCCTGCGTAAAGCCGCGTACACGCATCAGGCCATGCAAGGACCCAGACGGCTCGTTGCGATGGCAGCTACCAAATTCTGCCAAGCGTAACGGCAAATCACGGTAGCTCTTGAGCCCCTGATTAAAGACCTGCACATGGCACGGGCAGTTCATGGGCTTGACCGCATATTCGCGCTTTTCCGATTCCGTGGTAAACATCAGTTCATTGTAGTGTCCCCAGTGACCCGACTTTTTCCACAGGGAAAGATCCACGACCTGGGGCGTCTTGATCTCCTGATAACCGTGTTCACGCTGGATCTGGCGCATGTAGTCTTCCAAGGCCTGATACATCGTCCAGCCGTTGGGATGCCAGAACACCATGCCAGGCGCTTCTTCCTGGAGATGAAAAAGATCCATCTTGCGCGCCAGCTTGCGATGGTCCCGTTTCTCAGCTTCTTCCAGCCGTTTTAGATAAGCCTTGAGCTGTTTCTTGTCGCCCCACGCTGTTCCGTAAATCCGCGTCAACATGGGATTCGAGGCATCACCACGCCAGTAAGCCCCCGCCAGCTTGGTCAGCTTGAAGGCTTTGAGGTGACGCGTGTTGGGGACATGCGGCCCCCGACACATATCGGTATATTCTTCATGATGATAGAGCCGGATGGTAGCGCCCTCGGGAATATCCCGAACAATTTCCTGCTTATAGGGCTCATCACGATGCAGGAAGGTCAGCATGGCTTGATCACGATCCACGTACTCACGTACGACGTCATATTCGTGATCAATAAGCGCTTTCATACGCGCTTCTATTGCTTCCAGATCATCAGGCGATACCGAGCTGCCAAATTCGATATCGTAATAGAAGCCGTCTTCAATGACCGGACCAATTGCCATCTTGGCATTGGGATATAGCTGCTTGACGGCGTGGCCAATCAAATGCGCAGAGGAATGCCGGATAATATCCAGCCCCTCGGGGTCACGGGCAGTAAGGATGGCCACCTGAGCGTCTTGCTCGATCAGATCAGCAGCATCTACCAGGACGCCGTCGATTTTTCCGGCAACGCAGGCCTTAGCCAAACCAGGGCCAATGGACTCTGCCAGTTGCATAATGGAAAGCGGTTCATCAAATGTTCTCTGACTGCCGTCTGGCAGTGTCACAATGGGCATGCGGATTTTCCTTGAGCGCAGTGGTGATCCATACCAAGGATCACATTTCGCTATCAATGATGTAAAAATAGGTTAACGATAACAACGTACAAGACTAACAGATGACGGACTTTGTATAAATAAAAAAGCGGGAGGCTAAAGCCCCCCGCTTACTTCAATTAACGCGATTTAAAACCGTAAGGTCGGCGCGTTAAATGCGTACCTTAGTTCCACTCATCCAGCTCTACACGACGGTTTTCAGCACGTCCTGCAGCAGTTTCATTCGTTGCAATTGGCTGCTCCTCACCGAAACCTTCAGCCATCATGCGGTTGGACTCGACGCCACGAGTTGCAAGATACTCAGTCACCGACTCGGCACGAGCCTGGGACAGATCCATGTTGTACTGATTGGAGCCAACAGAATCGGTGTGACCTTCAATGCGGACACGCACGCCAGGATTATTCACCAAGCGCTCAGCAACGCCATTAAGCACATTTTGCGCTTCAGCGGTTAGTTGAGCGGAATCAAACTCAAAGTTGACATCCTGTAGTACAACGCTGTCCGGGCAACCCAATGAATTGACTTCAACACCTGCCGGTGTATTGGGGCACTGGTCACGGTAGTCAGGCACGCCATCGTTATCAGAGTCCAGCGGGCAACCGTTGGCATCGACTTCAACGCCTGCAGGAGTACCCGGGCACTGATCACGGAAGTCAGGCACGCCATCATTGTCGGAATCTAACGGGCAGCCTTCAGCATCGACAGCTGCACCAGCAGGAATTTCACCGCCATAACTCGGGCATTGAGGCTCCATAGGCTCAGGGCTGCTGTCCGCACACAGCATAGCACCGATAGTGGCACCCGCTGTCGCACCAACAGCAGCGCCCGTGTCTTCGTCAGAGCTGCTGCTGCCCGCGTAGCCGATGCTTCCACCAATTACGCTACCGGCCAAGCCACAAACAAAAGGATGCTGATACCAGCTGCGATCGCTGCTGGCGCTCATTTGGCCGGAAGACTGGGAGGCAGAGCTAGCGCAACCGGAAAGGCCCACTACCAGAGCAGAACCGATTAGCAAGCCAGTCGTTGATTTTTTCATGCAGAACTCCTTCTTGATCCAATGCTGACATGGTCATTAGTGACCATGTCATATAATGCTTCTTTTTAAGCGAGAGCATCCATTTTTCGCTTGCCTGACACCGCCAAAATTTGCCTTCCTCGGTGTGAGGCCGTTGGTCATGGTACCGAATCAATGCCCTTAGGCAACATGTCGATTTATCAACTTGTTGCAGACGCTGACATACCTCAGCATAGCAAATTAAGCACGAAGAGCACTATAAACCAGCCGTTACACTTAAAAAATTTGGGCAATCAATCTATTGACAGCTCAATGAAGCCCTTGCCCACCCTTTTTACGCCATGTCATCACAGCCTCAGCAGCGGCTAACACGGCATCTCGCATTTGCTCTTCCGCGGCAAGACGTTCACGATCTTCTTCCATGCGCTCACGCGGCGTCAATTGTTGCCTGGCCGAATGGGTTTTAAGGTGCTTTGTGCGCTCATAATGCTCTGCGAAGGCTTGAAAATCAGACCTTTCCGTCAGGCTCGGGTCGATAATCTCCAGCAAGACTTTGCAACGCCAAGCGCCTTCGGTGATGTCCACCTGCTCCTGAACCAAAGCAGCGGTTACCCAATCCAGATTCTCCAGGCTCTTCAACTGAGCCTGTTGGTCTTCAGCGACGCGAAACGCATCACGCCGCTTGACTTCCTTGCGTAAGCGGTAGGCGTAGCCACCCAGTGCGACAATCACCACAACCGCAACCAAGAGAAGTAACAATGCATACGTCAGACTCATGATGCTCCTTACCCAAACCTATCAATTGCTTTACCAAAATTGTACATATCAATCATCATGACCTTACAGCATCTATATCGATCACGCTAATCATATCGAGCTTGTCGATTGGCAGCGAGTGTTACTAGCTCTGCTGGCTGGCTTGCCTTATCAGGCGATAAATAGTTTGCCGTCGAGGAAGAGTTGAGCCCGTGAGCATTTCTATCCGACATGCTGTATCGCCACTGCCGCCAGGCAATTAAATAACTGACACTAAGCGCCATCGCGCCGGCGGTATGCAGTAACGCCAACCATAGCGGCAGCCACAGAACAACGCTGGCAATGCCGAGGACCACCTGGAGGCAGTAGATTTTCAATACCGTAAGCAAGCCGAGTGCCGCCCTGTCATGCCGATATCGCCACCACAAAGCCATTAGAGCCGCTCCCAGCAAGCCGCCCCCCAGTCGGTGCATCATATGAATCGCGGTTCGCGCATCAGCGTGCAACTGGCCGTGTAAATAATTGGGTCCTACGGTTTGGGTCAAGTGGAAGCCTTCACTAATATCCATTTCCGGCCACCATTGAGCATTGCACGACGGGAAGCCCTGGCATGAAATACCAGCATAGTTGCTCGAAACCCAGCCCCCCAACGCTATCTGGCAACATAATAGTACTGCCACCAGCCACCAGTGTGCAGATGCTCGACGTGGCTGCCGACCAGAATTTTGCTGTAATGCTTTCAGACGGCTATACAACAATACAAACAGCAACAGAATCCCCATACCACCCAGCAAATGCAACGTAACCACCTGGGGCCATAATTTGAGGGTGACGGTCAACGCACCAAATGTCCCTTGTGCCGTAATAGCCATTAACAAGATAATGCTGATATTCCATGGATATTGCTTTACACGTCTTAGTGGCCAACCCAGCCACAACAGCAGGATGACAGTCGCGCCGAGCATGGTTGCAACATAGCGATGGAACATTTCAAGCCAGGCCTTCGATGCCTCTAAGGGGAAGGCTGGATAGTTCACAGCGGCGTGATCGGCTGTGGGCACCACCCATTGACCGTAGCACCCTGGCCAATCTGGACACCCCAAACCTGCGTCTGACAGTCGCGTCCAGGCCCCCACTAACATCACCAGAGCGGTAAAAAAGATACCGATAAATGACAGCCCCTTGACGACGACAATACGCTGTTGATCAACCATTGAGACCTCCCACGGCAAAGCGCTTGTTCTATGCTATCTGGCGTTGACCTTAAATAAATGTTGCGTGTCGTCGAGTATATCTGCCACCGGCACAGAAGCAGGAAACGACAACGCCGGACGACCCTGAGGATCAATCAACCACACGCTATTTGCTTTTCGCCAGGTGGGCTTTCCTTCCCAACGTGCCAACTGCTCGCCAGGCAATGCCTGACCTCCTCCGCCGATACTTAATCGCGCCAACCGATGGGCCTCACGGCCGAGAGCGCGATGCATTCGCCACAGGATGTCTCGGCGCTCTGCACACTTAACCGAACAATCAAATGCTAATGTCCATTGATCTTCACCAACATCTGTCTTTGAAACCGTTTCAACGGGCCAATGCTCAAGTAATGGAAGTTGCTCAGCGGGTGATCCGTGAGCCGTAATCTGTTCAGGAACGCCGATACGCCACTCAACCATCCCCCAAGCGGTGATGATAGGCGCAGAAAAGATAACGAATATCAATACCAACTTAATACGCTGACGATTGACTGAATTAATGGCTATCATCATGCCCCCTCTCATGGTGCTCTCGGCTCGAGTAAAGATAACGTCTGCCAACCAACATCGTGATCAGTGCCACCAGCGCAAGCCCCCACCACTGAAATGCATAGGCAATATGCCGACTTGCTGGCATTACATTGGCTTGCCACCACTCTGAGAAAACGCCGTCGCCGGTTTGCGCATGCACCCATCCCTGGTAACGAAAGCCGGGTATCACCCCTTGCCAAGGCGTAAGGCTGATTTGTTGAAGGCGCTCTTCTTCCCGGTTAGGTCCAAACAATAGGCCATCATTATTTGCTTGCTGCCATTTCCCGGTTAAAGAGACGTGTTCTTTGGGTGTCGATATAATTGGCGATTCACGACTGGTCCCGGTTTCAACAAAGCCACGCTGAATCAACCAGTACTGACCAAATCTATCTTTAAGCGGGGTTAAAACGGCAACCCCCAACCGTCCATTGGCAATTCGGTTATCTAAAAAAAAAGTATGCTCGGATATATACTCACCATTGAGCGTAAGCTCAGCCCCTTCGGTAGGTAGCGTTTGCGGGTCAACCAGCGCAGGCGCATTGTCTCGCGCCGAAGCCGCCGCTTGTTTATTATTGGCCCTGTCCCACTGCCATGCGCCAAGAAGACCGCCCAGCAGCACCAACGACAACCAGAACGCATACCAGCCATATAGACGCCAGCGACATGAGGAGTACTTTTTCATGCTACTTAAATCACTCATTATCATTGTTTTTTTCGCTATGTTGATTAGCTTGGCGATAGGCGCTGGTTACCTGTTACGTGATGGCTCTTCGTCCAAGCGACTACTTACATCTCTGAAATGGCGGATAGGCTTTGCTGCTCTGCTCTTATTGCTAATCGTCTATGGATTCGGGAGCGGCCAACTCACCTGAGTGCTCACACAACGTAAACGAAGATGAACAATCCTAACCATACAACATCGACAAAGTGCCAGTACCAGCAGGATGCCTCAAAACCAAAGTTCTCAGTATCCGAAAAATGTCCGCGTATGATACGCGCCAGCATTACCATAAGAATGAGGGTGCCTATGATGACGTGAACGCCATGAAAACCCGTTAAAATAAAGAACGTAGACCCAAAAATACCGGCTTCCAGCGTAATACCATAATGCTGGTAAGCTTCATAATACTCGACACCTTGAATAAAAATAAAACAGCAACCAAGTATTACCGTTCCAGCCAGCCAGTTCCTGCATACACCACGCTTTTCAGCCTTGAGTGCTTCATGGGAAATTGTCAATGTGATACTTGAGGTGACCAACAGCAATGTATTCACCAAGGGCAGCTGCCAAGGGCTAAAGACATTATCAGGCCCTGAGACTGAACTATCCGGGGGACTCAACAAAGGCCATTCGGCAATAAAGTTCGGCCATAAAAGTGCGGAAACACGGCGGCCTCAAGTTCCAAGTGCAACACTATTGAAGCGCGCTCGGTCCGGCGACGGATTTCTTGAGTACCTCGGCGTAGACTTCCAGCGGCGTGCGCCAGTCCAGTGTCTTGCGCGGCCGTGTATTGAGTGAGTCGGCGATCTCGTCGAGCTCTTCCTGGCTGAAGACCGACAGGTCCGTGCCCTTCGGCAGGTACTGTCTCAACAGCCCGTTGGTGTTCTCATTGGAACCCCGCTGCCATGGGCTATGCGGGTCGGCAAAGTAGATCGCTGTCCCCGTCTTCTGAGTGATCTCGGCATGCTTCACCATCTCTTTGCCCTGGTCATAGGTCATGGACAGGCGTAGAGCGCGCGGCACCTCATTGAGCTTGTCGCTGAAGCCAACAGCCGCCGCTGTAGCCGTGGTGCCATCCACTTTCGCCAGGATCACTAAACGCGTCGTGCGCTCCACCAATGTACCAACGGCAGAACGATTGTTAGCGCCAATGATGAGATCCCCCTCCCAGTGGCCAGGCATCAGGCGGTCTTCAATCTCAGGTGGCCGCAGGTGGATGCTCACCAGATCAGGAATCTGTTGCCGCCTATCCTTGCCACGGCTGCGAGGGCGTCGTTTACCGTTACCCTGGCGCAAACAGGCAATCAGCTCCTTCTTGAGCGAGCCGCGCGGCATGAGGTAGAGCGCATTGTAGATGGCTTCGTGCGAGGCGTGGCGGTCAGTGTTATCAGGAAACATACGCTTCAGTGTGCGGGCTATTTGCTCTGGTGACCAGTACTTGCGCAGCAGGTAGACCACCAGCTCAAAAAGC